>QHZB01000129.1 GCA_003224525.1 Acidobacteriota bacterium
TCAACGGCTCGGTGGTGAGAATATCTGCGATGATGGGCAGGAAGAGCATCTCGACAGGCGATCCATCCGACAAGAGCGACCGCGATATCCTGGAGGCGGTGATCGGCTTAGAAGACAACACTCGATCATTGCCAATCGGTCTTAGAGTTACCGTGCAGTTTCTAACTTCCAGCTCGCTCAAAAAATAAGAAGAACTGTGCCGAACGGCAAACGAAGTACGCAGAAGCGTGACCTTCGTTCTTGATTCCAGGGAGTATGCGGTCAGTTTGTCTTTCCGACGAGCTGGCGGGCATACGCGGGTGCTTTGCCAGCGTCTTCGTGCTTGAAATAGGCGTACACATCCACGCCCTTGCCAAGCCAGCTGTCGAAGCGTTTCCTCCAGACCGCAACTTGCTTCGGAGTGTAATTTTCGAGGCGCAGGCGGGCGTAGGTAAAGCCAGTCGTGAGCACCTCTGGAGGTGTTTGTTTGTCGGTTTCGGACAGGCAAAGCGCCGTCTCATTCTGGCGAAGGACGGCATACGTTTCCTCGGTGTACCAAGACGCGTGACGTACTTCAAATGCAAAATGGAACGTAGGTGGGCGAAGAGCAAGAAAGTCTTCCAGCAAGGGACCATCGAACTTGAACGTGGGGGGCAGCTGGATGAGCACCGGGCCTAGGTGGTCGCCATCGTTCAGCACACTGGCGACTTCCAGGAAACGCTTCAGAGTGCTTTCGCAGTTGCGGAGCCTTTGAATGTGAGTGATTTGCTGGTTGGCCTTCAAGGCGAAGCGAAACCCTTCGGGAACAGTTTTCGCCCACTGCAGGAGCAAATTCTCTGTCGGCATGCGATAGAAACTGTGATTGATTTCGACCGTCGAGAACTGCTTGGCGTAGAAGGAGAGCATTTCACGGTCTGGAAGTTTCTCGGGGTAAAAACTCCCCTTCCACTGTTTATAAGAGTATCCAGAAGTCCCAACAAGAAGCCGGCCTGCGCTAGGAATGGGTGCACCCCCGTGCCTTGGCATTTAATCACAGCCACGGCGCCCAGAAAAGGCTGGGGCGGAGCTTGCGATCAAGGCGCTCTCTTGGTTCTCGTCGGCATACGATCGCTGAGAAGTTCAATGGCATGCTCCAGTCTCTGACGCTTCTTCCAGAAATCGGCCCAGAGATCGCCCTTCTCCTTTAGGCGCGCAAAGACCGTCTTTATATTCAATGCTTCGGGGCGCAGGCTGGGACGCAATTCGCGGGGCAGGAGAGGAGCGGAAACGGGCGCTTGCGGGAACGCGCGCACGGAATACGCAGCAGCCAGCGGCCGGCCATGGGCATTTTGCTGAACGTCGATCAACACCCGGCCCGCTGGCCGCTTCGCAACGATGCGTTCGCTGGTGACCAGATTCGGGTGCTCGGCAGTCACCGTTCGCGCGATAATCTCGCCGAAGGTACGCAACTGCTCGTACGTGTAGACGGGTTCGACGGATATATAGATGTGGATTCCCGTCGCGCCTGAAGTTTTCAGGAAGCTTACCAACCGCAATTCTTCCAACTTTTCATGAAGGGCTTGAGCGATGGCCACGACCACAGAGAATTCCGTACCATCCGAGGGATCCAAATCAAAAAAGAAATAGTCGGGATGATCGACATCGCCATAACGATTGGACCACGGGTTGTGGTCGATGCAACCCAGCCCTGTCAGGAAAAGCAGGGAAGCGCGGTCGTTGGCCGTCGCGTATTGAATTACCTCACCGCGATGTTCGGAATCCACCGGAACCGTCTTGAACCACTCCGGCAAACCTTCGCGCACGTCCTTCTGAAAAAAAGTCTGGCCCTTGATTCCGTCGGGATAGCGCCGCAAGACCAAAGCCCGATCGCGAAGAAAAGGCAAGATGAAATCGGCCATGCGGTAGTAGTAGGCCAGCAGATTCCGTTTGGTGTGGCCCGACTCGGGAAAATAGACCTTGTTTAGGTTGCTTAGTCGCAGCCGTTTGCCGTCTAGTTCGATGGTGACTGTTTCTGAGCGCCCCTTGAACAACTCGTTCTCGACCTCGGCTCTTGTATCCAGCACACGGCCGACAATCTCGGGCGCGCGAACTACGACTGGGGCCGCGGCGGGCGCGGCAGCCGCGACCTCGTTTTCCCATCGGCAATCCACGGGGCGGGCATCCTCACGGAGTGCCAGGAAAACTGGGTGGCGCAGGCAGTGCTCCTGCGTCCATCCGCTGAATTTGACGCGGGCGACCAGGGTGGGAGAAACCCAGGACGGTTTTTCGTTGGTTTCGGGCGCGGCGTCGAACGGGCAAGTGGGAGCTGCCAGTTCTTTCAACCGGCCACTCAATTCCTTCAGCTTTTTCGCGTCAAATCCGCTGCCAACGTGCCCGATGAATCGAAGTTTCTTGCCTTGATACAGGCCCAACAGCAGCGAGCCAAAGGGAAGAGCGGAGGTGCGAGACACGGTCCAGCCACTGACGACGGCGTCTACGGTCTTGGTAATCTTCATCTTCACCCAGTAGGGGCTTCGATCAGAAACATACGGGCTGTCGGCTCGCTTCGCGACGATCCCTTCCAAGCCATTTTGTTCCGCCAGCGCGAACAACTCTTTTCCATGCTCTAACTGATGGTCGGAGTAGCGAAACCTTTCGGACGTGTGAAGCAAGCGTTGCAGGAGCTGCTTGCGATCGAGAAGTGGGGTTTCGCGAAGGTCGTATCCGTCGCAGTAGAGAAGATCGAAGACGAAGTAAACGACAGGAATCTGCGCGACCAAGTTTTCGCTGGGCGCACGCACGTGCATGCGCTCCTGCAAACGTTCGAAGTCGCTGTGACCTTGGGCATCCAAAGCGACGATCTCTCCGTCAAGAATAGCCTGGCGGGCGGCCAAAGCATCGGGAAGAGAGGCCAGTTCGGGATAGCGCTTGGCGATGTCAACGCCGGTACGAGAGCGAAGGGTTAAAGCATCATTCTCGATTCTGGCTAGCGCGCGAACACCGTCCCACTTAATCTCAAATAGCCAGTTGGGATCGGAAAAGGGTCGATCGGCTGGCGTCGCTAGCAGGGGTTCAATACGAGACGACATTGCGCCCTTTCGCGCGCCTTGCAACTCAGCCGGATGAATTGGGTTTGCCCGGCGTTTAGGTGGTAGCTCCTCCTTAATCTCTTCCAGCGTGCGTCCCGTAAGGGCGGAACCGTCGTGCTCGTCGATGTTCCAGGAGGAATCTTCGGCGCTGTCCTTGTGCTTGATCATCAACCACTCGTTGCCTTTTTCGCTCTGTTTCAGTTTCACCAAAACAAAGCTGCCCCGCAATTTCTCACCGTTCAAGCTGAACTTGATTTCTCCTTTTTCCAATTGCTTCAGCGCGTCGAGATTGCCCTCCACATGAAAAGTCCCGCGGTCCCATACCATTACCGTTCCCGCGCCATAATTGCCTTCAGGAATTTTCCCTTCGAAGTTGGCGTAGTCCAGCGGATGATCTTCCGTTTGCACTGCCAGCCGCTTGTCGGCGTGGCTCTGGGAAGGCCCCTTGGGCACGGCCCACGACTTCAGCGTCCCATCGATCGCCAGCCGAAAATCGTAGTGCAGCCGCGTTGCCCGGTGCTTCTGAACCACGAACGTGTTGCCATGCTCGGCCCCGGGACGGACTTCCAACTGTGGCAGTTTCGGCTTTGGCAGGCGTGTGCGTTTGGCGGCCGGGGAGGGCTGGTCCTGGACTTTACTGGCGCCGGGTTCGGGTTCGCCGGATGGCTCCGGCGTCCGGTCGAAGCGGCGTTTTCGCTGGTATTCTCCGAGCTTGGCCATGAAAGCATTCTATCCCAGACTCTTCCGCGGCCCTGGGACCTCCTAGCCCGATGCAAACTAACATCAAGCTGACTAATAAACTACCTGCCCAGGATTGGTCTTGCTTCCTGCCGGGGCGGACGGCTAATCTTAGAAGCTCGTGCACAATCCCAAGCCTGTTGTCGAAGGAGCGTCCACATGGCCACGACCGTTTGGAAAGGCCACCTAACGTTTGGCCTGATTTCGATGCCCGTTCGCATGTTTGCCGCCGCTCGCGGTGAACGAATCAGTTTCAACCAGCTTCACAAAGAGTGCCATTCGCGTCTCAAGCAGCCCCTGTTTTGTCCCGTTTGCAATCGCAACGTGGAACGGTCCGAGATTGTGAAGGGCTACGAATACGAAAAGGATCAGTACGTTCTGTTCAACGAAGAGGAGCTCGACAAGATCGAGCCTTCCTCGGCGCGCGTGATGGAGATCCTGGAGTTCGTGAAACTGGATGAGATGGATCCACTCTACTTCGATTCCTCCTATTACATCACTCCGGAGGATGCCGGCGTGAAGGCTTATCAACTGCTCATGAAGGCCATGGAAGAGTCCGGTTACGGAGCAATCGCAAAACTCACCATGCATCAGCGTGAAAACATCGTGATTGTCCGGCCAGGGACCAAGGGCATGACTCTACACACGATGTTCTATTCCAATGAGATTCGCGCGGCTGAATCCCTTCCGACCGATAAGATCGAAGTGAAAGAGCAGGAAAAGAAGCTCGCGCGACAACTCATTGAAAGTCTTGCGGCTCCTTTCGAGCCACAAAAATATCGGGACGAGTATCAGGAGAATGTGCGAGCGATGATCGCCGCGAAGCTCAAAGGCCAGGAGGTGACCGAAGTCGCCCAGCCTCATATGGCTCCCGTGATTGATTTGATGGAAGCCCTCAAGAAGAGTCTCGCGGAAAAGCAAGCGCCAGCTCCGCCTGCGTCCTCCACGGCGCCGGTGCCGGTGGGCAAGAAGCCTCCAACTCGAGCCGTGCAACCGATCTCATCCGTGCAGAAAAGGGCAGGAAAGAAGATAGCCGGCTAATTTCCGATGGGCGCGACGGACAGATTCAGCCCAGAGGAGGTTCAGCGCATTCTGGGTCTGACCGGGAAGCAGCTGGACTATTGGGACCGCTTGCGACTTGTTTCCCCCCGAAAAGAGCAAGGAAACCGCTTCTACAGTTTCCGCGATCTGATCAGCCTTCGCACCATAAAGCAATTGATTGACCAGGGAGTGCCTGCCAACCGTTTGCGGCGAGCCCTTGCCGCTCTTCGCGAAAAGCTTGCCCAGGTTCACAGGCCTCTGTCTGAGCTTCGTATTCTCTCTGACGGCAAAGATGTTGTAGTAGAAAGCGAGGGCGCCCGTCTGGAGCCGCTGTCGGGCCAATTTGTACTGAATTTTGAGACTCGCGAGCTTGGCGAAAAAGTGCGCGTCATGGTCGGGCCCAATGCCGATGACTGGCTAGCCACCGCGCTCGAATATGACGCCGAGGAAAATACTAGGGCGCAAGCAATCGAAGCGTACGATCATGCTTTGAGCATTGATCCACAGAAAGTCGATGCTTTGCTCAATTGCGGAACGCTTTGCTACGAAGAAGGGAACCTGAAAAAAGCAGCCGAATATTTCATGCGCGCTTTGCAAGTCGATCCCGAGAATGCTTTGGCCCATTTCAATTTAGGCAGCGTTCTTGAAGAGGTCGGCAGACTCGAGGCGGCGCGACTGCATCTTCGCAACGCCGTGCGTCTCGATCCAAGCTATCCCGACGCACATTACAACCTCGCGTTTGTTTGCGAAGAGCTCGGCGCGCGCAACGAAGCGCAGCGACATTGGCAAGCGTACATCACGCTCGATCCCTCAAGCCCTTGGTGCGGATACGCGCGTCAGCGACTCGCGGGCACCAAAGCAAGAACCGCTGGCACTACCTAGTCCTCCATCGTTAAAATCACTCAGAGGCCGAATCACATGTGCAGGAATATCAAACCGCTTTTCAATTTTGATCCGCCCGTCACCCCCGAAGAGGTGCGCGCGGCCTCTCTCCAGTTCGTGCGAAAAATCACCGGGTTCAACAAGCCGGCGAAAGCGAATGAAGCTTCCTTCGTTGCTGCCATCGATGAGATCGCTCGAATCTCGGCACAACTCATTCATTCCCTCGAAACGACCGCACCACCGAAAAACCGGGAAGTAGAAGCCGCAAAGGCGAAGGCCCGGGGCGCAGTACGATTTGCAACTTGAGGTCGGAAAAATTCAAAGACTCACGCGGCGGACTTGCTGAGGAAGCTGCAAAACTCGCTAACAAGACGGGTTGGCAATTCGCCAAGAATCTTCTTGGCAAGAAGGTCGTGGCCTGCGCCGTCGACGTCGAGGAGGGCGTGCGGGGCAGGGATGAGTTCCAAGGCGGATTTCATTTCCGGGATCGTTCCGAAAGGATCGCGTGTACCGTGGACGAAAAAAGCTGGCTTGCACACCTTCGGGAGATGGGCAATGCGAAGCTGGGCAGGCTTTCGAGGAGGATGCAGCGGGTAAGAGAGAAGCAGCAAACCGTCGGCGAGCCCAAGATCTTCTGAAACGAGTATGGACGATTGCCGCCCGCCGTAGGAATGGCCGCCGAGAAATACGGGCCCGCGTTGTCTTTCTTTCATTAGTAAGACTGCCCGGCGTAGACCTTCGCGGTCCCGCGCTGCGCTGCCGGGCGAGGGTGGCCCGTGCGGACGCTCGGAGCGGAATGGCAAATCGAAACGAAGCACGGAGAAACCGGAGGCGGCGAGCGCCTCGGACATTTCGATCAATAGCTTCGACTGGCAGTTGGCCCCGGCACCGTGGGTGAGGACGATGGCCTTGCCGCTTGGCCGGGAAGGCAGATGCAAAAATCCTCGAATGGGAGGGTCGACCGTGAGATCATGAAAGGGCGTAGACATCTCGAGAAATGGTGGAGGCGGGGGGAGTCGAACCCCCGTCCGAAAAGCCCTACGACACGAAGCCTACATGCTTAGCTCAATTCCATTTGTTTCGCCCGCCACGCTCAGAATGAGCAAGAAACGCAGCCGGCTAGTCCGATGGTTCTCGCCCGAGCCTTACGGACCGAAAGGCTCAGGCCAGCTCACTGTGTGACGCCTCTGACCGGGCCCATGAGCAAAGCCCGGGGAAGCGTGCGCTTAATTAATTAAGCAGCAAGTGCCAAGTTGTTGTTGGCATTTCTAGTTTCCACCAAGTTACGGGCAGGTGGGTCCCGGCATGCCTTCGGGCCGCGACAGCTTCCGTCGAAACCGTGTCGCCCCCATTGACCCCTCTATTCTACCACCCGCGCCAAGCCGGGGGAGAGTTGTCTGTTCTCAAGCCAGTCTTCAGGAAGAACTACCCCTCTACACGCCTTGGCGCTTTTCGACTGAGAGATGATTGCAGCCCACCGCTCCTGCTCGTTAAGCAACAATTGGGCACACTGGTACCCCTGAGTCGTTGACTCCAAAGCACCTACCTCGCAAAATGCCAATACGGGGGATTTTGGTCGAAACACCCCCGAAAACCGGTATGGCACAAGAACCTAGCGGGGTGGAACAAGCTATCGTGCGAGCGCTTCGCGATAATCTCGAGCGCATCCAGCGTACCGCGGATGAGCTTCATCACTCTGTCAGTGACGTGGTTTCCGCGTGCGCCAGCAACAAGCCTACCAACGCGCTTCCATCGTTGCTCCGTGCGCAAACTTCCGCGGCCTCTCTTGCCGCTACACTGGAGGTACTTTCGAGATTCGTAACTGTATCGATGCAGACCGGCGCACGGTCGGCGCTCGAAGTTCAAATCGCGGACTTGGTCGGCAAAATTGCTCCCGAGCGGCCTCCTGCACCACAGCGCCCCATGCCTTCGCAGCCCGTGCCGAAGGCGGCCCAGGCTCCTGTCGCACCGGTCGCTGAGGGGCCGGCCGTTGACGAAATTGAGTTTGAGACGGAGCCGCTCGAGCTGATGGAGCCCACCGCTGCGGCCCTGGCTTCCGAACCCGAATTCGAAGGGGAGTTTGACGTCAATCGCCTTTCCCCCGAGGAGCAGGAATTGCACCGCCGCGCAAATCGGGTCGCCAAAGTTTCGATGCAGGATATCAAGATGCTCCGGCCGGAGCAGGTGCGCCTAGGCCGCCAAAACAAAGACCTCTGCATCCGATTGAAAGACGACATTGAAAAAGCTCATCGAGAATACGACCGCCGTTTCAAACCCATCATGGACCATCCGATCGACTACTTTTATCGCTGGATGGTGGAAATCCTGGCCGAAGGGGACGCACACGCCCTCGGCGAATATCCGTACGCCACGCCCGCGCGCCATCATTAATCGCACGCTGGCTGCTTGCTTTTGTAGCGCTTCGCAAGATGCCGTATTATTCTGTGTTTCTATGTCACGATCTCTCGTCGCCTTGATACTCATTGCCGGCTTGTCATTTGGCGGCGTGTTCGACGCCTTTGCGCAATCGTCCAAGCACCATCGCAAATCGAAAAAGCCCAAGTCGCAGCCTTGCCGGACCGGCTGCAAGTCGGACACGTCGGCCCCCCAAGTCGCCGCCGATACGCCGGAAGACGAGGCCGCGCAAAAAGAACTTGCTGATCTCGCCCGCGCTCTCCACAACGCCACGCCGGGTGGGTACGACAGACTCTCAGCCTTCGCCGTCAAGAACACTACGAACATTTGGGGCTCGCGCGCCGCACTCGCTCTTGGCTATGAAGACTTTTCAAAGAATCGCGCAGCGCGGGGTCTCGGGTGGCTAATCAAGGCGCAGAACGACACGCTGCTCCGCGAGTATGCCCTGTACTGGACCGCGCAGGCGCAGCGTGCGCTGGGACGCGGCGCGGAGGCCTACAAAGTGCTGCAAACCATCCAGCACGATTACCCCAATACCGCGATGCGCGAGCAACTGCTAGAGGCCTTCGCGCCCACCGCGGTCCAGCTCGGACACGCTCAGGAAGCCATCGACGCGCTCGACGCCTATTCCGCCACGGCATCAAAGCCCACGCTTCTTTACGAACGTGCCCACGCCTATCAGGCCGCGCATCAGCTTCCTCGCGCCGCTAAGGATTATCAAACGGTGTTCTACAAATTCCCTCTAGCCGATGAAGCCAAACCTGCTGGTTCCGCTTTGTCGCAGCTGATGCACGCCTTGGGAAAAGAATATGTTTATCCCGGGGTGGAACTGCAGGAGCAGCGTGCCCAGGCTTTTTACGATGCGCACAAATGGAAGGAAGCACGCGCTGAATTCGAAAAGCTGCTCAGCATGCTCAAGGATCCCGCGAACCCCGCGCGCCAGCGAGCGCAGCTTCGCGTTGCGGAGTCCCGCGTTCAGTTGAAGGGTTCACCTTCCTTGATCGCCGCGGTGAAGCCCCCGGACCTCGAGGTGGATGCCGAGCGGCTTTACGCCTTGTCTCAGGCTTACCGCTCTGAGAAAAAGGAAGCGGAGATGTTTTTGGCGCTGAACACGCTGGCGCAGAACTATCCGGTGAGTAAATGGACCGAAGAAGGCCTGATGGCGGCAGGGAATTACCATTGGGTGGAACTCG
>QHZB01000130.1 GCA_003224525.1 Acidobacteriota bacterium
GCCATCTCATTGAATTAAAAAGAGTAAGAAGAATTGCTCTTCGCCTTGACCCTCTGCTCTCTGAGCAGGTGCTCTCACAAACTGAGGTGCCCACGTACCAGATGCAATCTTCATCCTATCAGATACTTACGGCCGTTCACCGAACAGGTTTGGCTTCGATTCTCGGTCCATTCGGTCCAAGAGCGCGCTTTTTCAACATGAAGTCGGAGGCCTAAAATTCGATCAGCTGTGCACCTTCCGGAAAGATGCAAACGTCATCGTTAATCCACCGATCAGGTTGTTGGCCAAAGGTAGTCGAGTCGATTGATTGAGCGGGTCGTTTGCCTCAAGGCCGCGTGTACTTGATCTCGAATTCGCCCGTTTCGTCAACCATCTTGTACTCGGGAGGCACCCGAAACAAAGCCGGATTCGGTTCCGAGCGTTCAATATTCCGCAGATGCATCGTGGACTCGCCCATGCGCGGGTCGGAATTCTTGAAAAGCACCTCTATTTTTTGGATCGGGCGAAGACCAAGACTCGAACACGCTCACCAAGGGCCCGTCGTGGCCGGTCGTTGCAAAACTTGACATAGCTGTTGGCGCAGAGTACGCTTCGTTGTTCCCACTTTCCTTTCTCGTTGTTTTTTCTCATGTTTTTTCGGCAGGTATTTTCGGAACCCCAATGAGTGATTCCCTCGATTGCCTGTGGGTCACCAACGCAGTAACAGCATCACGTTTATATCCGTCCGACCCGTTAAGTCCGAGCGGTCTGCGGACATTCGACCGGAGCCCAGATGCTGCCCAACCCTTTTCTTCCTAAGCATTTCTGCGCTGCCCCTCTACTATTCATTTCGGCGGTTTGGTTCTCGGCCTGTGGTGGAGGTAACCCCATGTCACCGCCGCCTCCCCCGAACCCGGTGCCAGCTATTAGTTCGGTGACGCCATCGAGCGTAACAGCAGGTGCTTCCGCAACGACTGTGACGGTAAACGGCAGCGGTTTCATTCAGAGTTCCACGGTGCAGTGGAACCAGAGCAGCAGGGCAACGACGTTTATCAGCTCGACAGAACTACAGATCACCTTGACTGCAACTGATCTGGCCATTGCCGGAACTGCTCAGGTCGCGGTCGTGAATACCGCGCCAGGAGGCGGCACTTCTAGTCCAGCAGCCTTCACAATCAACAATCCGACGCCACAAGTTTCGGGGATTTCTCCGAGCACGGTTACGACAGCCGGTGGTGGTTCTACGGTGACCGTGACTGGTAGCGGGTTTGTGTCGACTTCTTCGGTGACGTGGAACGGCACCGCCCGCGCCACCACCTATGTGAGTGCAGCTCAACTCCAGTTCACGTTGCAGGCAAGTGACGTGGCGGCGGGAGGCTCTGCGCAGGTATCCGTATCAAATCCTGCGCCTGGCGGCGGGGCTGCCTCTCCAACCCAGATTACGATCGTTTACCCCCTGCCGATAATCAACTCACTGAATCCTCCCGCAGTGGCTGCGGGTGGCCCGGCACTTACCTTGACCATCAACGGAACGGGTTTTGCCCCCACATCGGTAGTCCAGTACAACGGAGTTGCTCGTGCCACCAGCTACGTGAATTCAACTACTGTGCCTCTCGAAAATCTCGAAATATCTGAGCGGATGGGAGTTATATTTCCTTCATAATTCTCGTCGATGCTCATTTTTCTCACGACCCTCGTCGCAATTCTGTCCTCGATCCTCCGTTCGCGTGCTGTCATTGAGCTCGAGAACTTGGCTCTGCGCCACCAGATCGGCGTGCTTCAGAGGGCCGCTGCAAAACGCCCGAAATTGACCTCGGCGGACCTCCTGTTGTGGATCTGCCTGTCCCGCCTCTGGCGCGACTGGCGCTCGGCGCTGGCCATCGTCAAGCCAGAAACAGTCCTTGCCTGGCATCGTGCTGGCTTTCGGCTGTTCTGGACCTGGAAGGTGCGGCGCGGCCAACCCGGACGACCGGTCCTTTCGCGCGAGGTCCGAGATCTGATCCGCAAGATGTGCCGGGAGAATCCCACTTGGCTGTGCACTCCGCATCCATGGTGAACTACTCAAACTCGGCATCGACATCGGCGAGAGCAGCCGCCGTCTCAGACCTGGCGCACATTCCTGGAGAATCACGCCCAGCAGCTGGTCTCCATCGACTTCTTCACCGTGCCCACGATCCGTTTCCAAATCCTCTACGTGTTTCTGGTATTGGCCCATGACCGGCGTCGCATCCTGCACTTCACTGTGACCGCCCACCCAACTGCGGAGTGGACGGCACAACAGCTGCGGGAAGCGTTTCCTTTTGACCAGCTCCCGCGCTACCTGCTGCGCGACCGCGACGCGATCTTCGGCCATGACTTCCGAGAACAGGAGCCAGATATGGACATCTGCGAAGTTCTGTCTGCACCGCACTCGCCTTGGCAGCGAGCCTATGTGGAGCGAGTGATTTGATCTTTTGTTGAGGGCTTCAGTACGATTGCGGAACGGAGGAGACGAGTTGGACGCACCAAGAGTGCCATCAAGCCGGCGAGGATGCGGTCTGACGCGGATAAATTGGGGGATCGATGCCGGGAGCGATTCACGATCACGAGTTGGTGCTTGAGGAGAAGCGACTCCACAACTAGGGTCCAAGGTTTCGGGGCTAAGCGGACGATCCGGCTAAGGGCTTCTTAAGTAGGGGCCAATGGAGCCAATGGACTGTCAGGCGGACAGGTGCCGCTCCAGATGGTATGATAGCACGTAAATGTAGGAGCGATACCATGAGCGGCGCAACCGGAAATTTTAAAAACTACGAAGACCGCATCATCCGCGATAGAGGAATCTGCGGAGGGGAGCCTGTCTTCAAGGGCACGCGGGTCACCCTGCGCACCGTACTCGCCAGCCTAGCCGGCGGAGATTCCGCCGAAGAGATTCTTGCCGATTTCCCTAGCCTGAAAGTCGAGGACATTCAAGCGGCCATTGCTTTTGCCGCCGCTTCCGCCGAAGAGGACTTGCCCGTCCCAACGGTTCCGCACATTCGATGAAGATCAAGCTGGACGAGAATCTTCCTCTTCGCCTTGCGACCCTGTTGAAAGACCTCGGGCACGACGTTCATACGATACATGACGAGCTGCTTCTTGGTCATGCAGACATGGAGATTTGGGAAGCGACGCAGAAGGAATCGAGATTTCTGATTACCCAAGACTTGGATTTCTCGGACTTGCGGCAGTTCGCACCTGGTTCGCACCACGGCATCTTGCTCGTGCGTCTTCGCTCGCCAAATCGAAGAGACTTGACTGAGCGGATTGGGGAATTGTTTCAAAAGGAAAACGTCAGCGAATGGACCAGTTGTTTTGTTGTTGCCACAGAACGCAAAATTCGAGTGCTAAAGCCGGGGAGCAAGCAGAATCCCTAGAACTAACGGTACTCCCGATGAGAGCAAGAAAAAATCAGAAGGTGATCGACCACAGCAGTTCGACTTTCGATAGCTTTCTGGAAGAGGAAGGAACCCAAAAGAAGTCGAAGCGGTTGCGATTAGGCGTGTGCGGGAGTGGACGTCTGCCCAAGTAAGCCGCCACCCTAAAGAAAACTGAGCATCCAGGGCGAAATTACTGACAGGCGACTGCGCCTGCCTACCGTCTGCCTGATCGCCCCAGTTTCAGTCCAAGTTCGGTCCAATTCAAGGGCGAGATAAATGACGCGCTTCCTCGCAGCGACACCAGCAGCGGCACTTAGAATTGGTTTCTGTTCAGGAATTCGTAGAGGTCCAATAGGAGAGCGGGTTTTCGTGAGGGGGTAGTTCGACTAGACTCGGTGGATGCGTGACAATGAATTCACCAGAATCCTAGGTTGGCCGGGCTACCGAGTCTTTCGGCACGAGATCGATGAGACCACCAAGACGCTGCGGTTGTGGGTGCGGCGGAAACGCGGCAACTGCAAACTTATCTGTTCGGGATGCGGAAGAAAGTTTACCGACGCTCATGATTACAACGAACGGGAAGTACGCGACCTGCCGTGGGGCGAATATCGAACGACGGTAATCATCGAAGTGTACCGGGTGTGCTGTCCCGAGTGTGGGGTCAAGGTCGAGAGGGTCCCGCAACTGCCGAGTAAAGCGCCGTTTAGCAAGCGCTTTGAAGACGCGGTGGGGCTGGCGTGCGAAAGCGCCTCGGTACGCCAAGTGGCCAGGCAGTTCCGAATGGCCGCCAGCACGGTGCGAGCGATCGACCTGCGGTATCTCCAGCGATGGAGTGCCACGCGGTGCAAGGAGCCGTTGAAACAAATGGGTGTGGATGAGGTCTACTTTGGCAAGCACACGAAGTTCATCACCGTGGTCAGCAACTTGGAGACCGGCGAGCCTTTGTGGTTCGGGCAGGACCGCAAGCAAGAAACGCTCGATGAGTTTTTCCGAACGCAGCTGAGGAAACGTCGGCGAAACGGCATCGAGGCAGCTTGCGTGGATATGTGGCTGCCGTTCACCAAAAGCATTAAACAGTGGGCGCCCAACTGCCGCATTATTTACGACAAATTCCATATCCTGCAGCATGCCAACGAAGCCGTCGATGAAGTGCGCCGGGCAGAGTTCTTCCGCAAAGGTGGGCCCATGCGCGATGTAGTGAAGGGCAAGCGCTGGCTGCTGCTGACTCGCTGGGTGAATCTGAGTAACCAAAAACGCCAACAGTTAAACCAGCTGTTCGCCCTCAACCGGAGGGTCATGAAAGCCTACCTTCTGAAGGAAAGTTTGGAACGGTTGTGGACCTACTACTATGAAGGGGCCATGCTGAACTACTTGCAGAACTGGATTGCTCAACTGCGGTGGCAACGATTGGAACCGTTTCAAAAACTCGCGCACATGCTGCTGGATCACCTCGACGGCATCCTCAACTACTGCCGCACCAAAGTACGCTTAGGAGTGGTGGAAGCCATCAACGGCAACATCAAAACCCTTTTTAGAAGGGGCCGTGGCTACAAGAATCTCGCCTACCTACTGCTCAAGGCTCAGCGCATGGCGGTCACTAAGACCGAATTCATCGTTCTTAAGAAAGCCGCCTAAAATGCGCGTCTCTACTAATTCTCGTGCAGAGCCGAATTTTGTACTGCGTAACTTCTAAGCAGGGGGCCGCAGGTTCGAGTCCTGCCGGGCGCGCCATCTCATTGAACTGAAAAGAGTATGAAAAATCGCTCTTCACCGTTGACCTTCTACTCACAAACCAGACGCTCTTATGAACTGAGAACTACGGGCGCCCGGCGCAACTATCACCTCATCAAGCACGTACAGTGGCCACTTCAACTGCTCCACCATCAACTCTCGGTCCATTCGGTCCAGATGGGGCTTGTTCGGACGGAATCTCAGAGTCCAGAACTATTCGCCAGGTCTAATCTTGGCGAAGTTCCACGTTCTTTGACCTTGCAGCAGCTGTTCCCAATCTCTTCGTCGTCATCACTTCAGGGCCCAGGTGTGAGCACGTACGTTCTAAAAAGTCAGGTAACTTCCTGTTTGCTCGTGACTCGGGACCTCGACGCATTCAGGACTTGTGCCGAAAAGAATCTGCAGGGATTTGAAATGGGTTGGCGCCACTATGAGCTAACGCAGGGGTCCTCTCTCGGTTTCGTCTCGCCATGCCGCTACTTCCTGGGTGGCGGCAGGAATCTCTTGTGGATTTGGGCCATGACCACGTAGTTCGGGTCCACCATCTCCACTAGATGGATTCTTGCGACTTTTGAAAGCAGCTCGTAGGCGTCTAGCTCCGAAATCTGGTAGTCGGTGTGCATCCAGCCGACCAGCTCGGTGAAGGCGATGCGGAGCGCATCGTCGAGTGGGCGGTAAGCGCCGACGGCCATGATGTACTCTTCATTTTCAAATCGCGGCCAGCGAATCGCCTTCCCCTTGATCACGTTGACCTGCAGACGCACGCGCATGGGGATTTCGATCCCCGTACCGGCCACTTCGCCGTCACCCATAGCCGCGTGCCCGTCGCCCATATACAGCAACGCGCCGGGGACGTTTACGGGCAGATAGAGGGTGTGCCCGGCACTGGCTTCGGGTGCGTCCATGTTCCCGCCGTTCTCCGCGGGCACAATGGAACTGCGAGCCTCCCCACTGGTAGGGGCGACCCCGATACAGCCGAGGAACGGGTGAAGAGGTATATCTAGAGAAAACTTAGAATCCATAGCCTCGAACTTAGCGACGTTGCGCACGGTGTCTACTGGATAGAACCAGATCCTTTCGAGCAGCGGCGGATTTAGCATGGGTGTGTAAAAGGTCGTGTTTAGCGCGCCAAAGCCCGGGGCAAACGCACCCACGCCTTGCTTGCTGTCCACCTGCACATCGAGGAATTTCACTACCAGCGTGTCGCCGTGTTCCGCGCCCTCGATGTAGAAGGGTCCGGTGAGGGGATTGTCTCCCTTCACCAAACTCAGAGTGTCGCCGGACCTCTGAATGGCGTTGCCGAAAGCGTCCACGGTGTTCGTTTCCAGGATGTCGCCCGGCATAAGCCGCGCCACCGGAGACGCAACACCATATACGTATTTCACATCGGCCATTGTAGTGTGGTAGCGCACTACGCGCGGCTCAGCACTCTTGCTCTGCGCCTGGGCCGTCACAACTCCCACTACGAGGAACGCACTAAAGCCGAGACACGAGACGTTCCGCATCATTCCTCCTTCAGAAATATGCACGGGCCTGCGTAGCCGGCCCCCGGCGACCACGGTTGAGGTGTTTCGCCGGCCTGAGTCCGGTCAGAAGATAAACTTCACGCCAAGCTGGAGCTGCCGCGGTGGCGAGATGATGTCCGTCGGCTTGCCGAATGCCGGGCCGGCGCTCAACGTTCCGATATAAGACTCTGCATCGAAGTTTGGATGGTTGACGACGTTAAAGATATCCAGCGTAGGGATAATCCGCGCCTGCTCACGGATCCGGATCGGCCGGGCTAGCCGGAGATCCCAAATATAAGTCGGGGCCGCGCGTCCCGTGTTGCGCTCCACGCCAGCGGGGCGATCCTTCAGGTGACCGTCGCCGTTGTCGTCCGTGCCGGTAGTGATGTTGTAGGGCCGGCCACTCTGCAGCGCAGCGATGGTCGAGGTTTCGAACCCCAAGGGCAACTGGACGATGCCGCTCAGCACAAAGCGATGGCGCGCGTCGCGGAGCGTGGGTCCTTTGTCCGCAGCGAGGCCGTCGCTGTTCTGCGGGACGCCCGGCTCGAAGATGTCGTCGGAAAGACTCACGGCCTTGGACAGCGTGTAGGAGGCCTGGAACTGAACGCGGTTGGCAAGGTCCTTCCGGGCGCTGATGAGTAGGGCGTTGTAGTGGGCCAGATTGAGAGTTTCGAAGCTGGAGAACAAGCCCAGACCCGCGAAGCGCGGAGGCACGACGGTGCCGTCCGTCTTGGTGCCCTGCGGGTTGAGCTCGCGCGTCATCCACCCATGCAGTCCGAGAATGTGCGCGTAGGAAACATCCAGCACGATGCCGCGCGGCAGTTCATGACTTACAGCGATGGAGAACTGCTCTGTGTAGGGCTGGTGGACATTGCCGTTTATGGCGAATCCGCCGGGTGTTTGCGACGCGGAGAACGCTGGATCGTTCAGGTCGGGTTGAGATGGACTGAAAACGCCGAAAAGGTACTTCACGCCATCAAAGGTCCGGTCAATGTAGGAAATCTCCCAAGGCGTCGAGTCATAGTAAATTCCGAAGCCGCCCCGCACCACGGTCTTGGAATTTCCCAAAACGTCGTAGGCAAAACCCACGCGCGGGCCGAACGCCTTCTTGTAGTTTTCCCGCGTGCGGCTGTTGAAAAAGGGCGCCTGCCCTTCGAGCGGATGGTGGAATCCGGCATCCACAAAGCCGCTTTCGAATTCGTACCGCAGTCCAAGATTGAGGGTGAGGCGGCGGTGGATTTTCCAGTCATCCTGGAAGTAGTAGGCCATCTGCCAGGCGGTGGTCCCGTTTTCGCGCGTGGAGCCCAGCCCCTTCAGGGCAAACAACAGGGGAGAAGGCGTACCGGGCAGGAGGTTCATGTTGCAACTGTTCGGCGAGGAACAAGTGAGCGTGGGGACGTCGGCACCGAAAACGAAGACGCCGTTCTTGAACAGATCGAAGAGCGCGTTGTACTTGATGCGTGGGTTCATGTCCACGCCGAATTTGAGGTTATGCGTGCCGTGCCCGTTGACAATCGTCGTGAAATCGTCCCGGAACTGCAGGCGGTCCTGCTGCACACCCTGGGGCGTGGAGGCGTTCTGGCCCACAACCACGGACGGAAATCGCAGATTGATCCCAAAACTCGTGGGGTTCAGCTCGTTGATGAACCGGTTGAAGTGAAGGGTGAACTGGTTGACGGTCGTGGGGGAAACCACCCAGGTGTGCATCCCCTGCCAGGAGATGTTCTCGTTGGTGGCGACCTGGAAGGCGCTGTCGGTGGGCGCGCCACCAACCGAAATATTCGGGTCAATGCGCAGGCCTTCGCGGGAAGTGTTGCGCTGGAAAGTAGCGCGGAAGCTGAAGGTATGGTCGCGATTGAAATGATGGTCGAGGCGGCTCACCATCAGCAAATCGCGGAATGGTGCTGGGAAAGAGCCTTCAAACTGCGGGAAGATCCCCGCGGTGTTCACGGTTTGGGCCTTTTCCTGACGGTTGCGTTCAATGGCGAAGAACCCAAACGTCTTGTCCTTAATGATCGGGGCGCCGAACGAGCCGCCGAACTGTTGGCGGCTGAAATCCGGCTTGGTAGGCTCGAAAAATCCGCGCGCCTGCAGGTCCTTGTGACGGAAAAGTCCGAAGGCCGTGCCGTGGTATTGGTTCGTACCGGACTTGGTCACCACGTTAACGAAAGGCCCGGAGGAATGGCCGTACTCGGCGGAAAACTGGTTGGTGATGACCTGAAATTCCTGGATGGCATCTTCCGGCACCAGCCCCACGGGCCCGCCGACAATGTTGTCATTGAAATTTCCTCCGTCCACGCTAATGCCCGAGCTACGCGCGGTCGCCCCGCCGGAGACGACGCCGCCGTAGAGGCGCTTCGTTGGGTCGTAGGAGGGCGCGGAGGCCACACCGGGAATCAGGTTGGCAAGCTGCTGGAAGTTCCGGTCGTTGATGGGCAGGGTCGCAATCTGCAACTGCTGGACGTGTCCTTGGATTTGAGAACTGGCGAGATCCACCTGCGAAGCCTCGCTGCTGACACTGACTGTCTCTGCCTGCCCAGCCAAGTGCAGGACAAGATTGGCGGTGAGAGTATCCCCGACATACAGATTCAATCCCTTCAGCGTTTCCACGGCGAACCCGGCCTTGGCGACGCGTACCTCATATCGGCCGCGCGGAAGGAGGTTGAAACGGTAAAGACCCTCCTCGTTCGTTGTTGTCTCGCGGCTTTCCCCGTTTTCCACGTTCACCGCGGTTACCTTGGCTCCCGGGACGATCGCTCCTGAAGTGTCCGTTACGAAGCCCTGCAGGTTGGAGGTGACCACTTGCGCGTTCACAGGCACCACCAAGAGCAAAGACACAATCACCACCAAG
>QHZB01000448.1 GCA_003224525.1 Acidobacteriota bacterium
TCGCGGAAACGATGGTCCAGCCGAATGTCGAACGAATCCTGATCATTCACTCGATTAGGATTTGAGAAGTAGTTGTTAACCAAGCCCGGACCGTTAGGCAAGGGATACAAATTGGCAACATTCAATCCCGTCGAATTGATCATCGTGGGCGGGATCACGTTCAATTGGCCGTTATAGCTGATCGGATTGCGGAGCAGGACGGTCCCGCCCCCGTTCGCGCACGCATGGCTCTGAGTGGTAAACGGGTCAAAGATGGTGCCTATATCGAAGGTTTCACTTGGTGTGGGATTGGAGCACGGCGAAAACGTAATTCCTGTCAACCGGTCGCTAAAATCGCCAGTGCGCTCCGCACCATTGGGCACGCTGGATACGTAGCTTAGGGCCTCGCGCACCCTGCTCCCCTGATAGTCGCCGAAAATGAATGTCTTGTCTTTCTTGATGGGGCCCCCGAGAAAAGCACCAAATTGATTTCTCTTAAACGCCGGTTTTGGGGTCGAAGGCGATGCGAAGTAGTTTCTCGCGTCCAGTACGTCGTTGCGGATAAATTCAAATACACCACCGTGGATCCGATTGGTGCCGGACTTGACCACCACGTTCACCGCCGCACCTCCGCGGCCGAATTCTGCGCTCATGGAGTTTTCTTCGGTGCGGAATTCCTGAATGGCATCCGGCGGCGGAAGGACGACGACTCCACCGAGGCCGAACTCGTTGTTGTCGACGCCGTTCAAGAGAAAGTTGTTGTTCGAGACGCGCAGCCCATTTACCGAAAGCGCTTCGTTGGCCCTCTCGTTCTCAAAAACTCCGCCTGAAACGTTAGACCCAGCCATGCCGCTATTGGCGCCTGGCCCCAGATAAGCAAGCTGAATGAAGTTGCGCCCGTTTAGTGGCAGGTCAGCAATCCGCTTCTCGGTTTCTATTGTTCCTAGTGAGGAGGTCTCCGTTTGCAGTAAAGGTACGACTCCGGTCACTTCCACTAATTCGTTCACCGCGCCTATCTGCAGGCGGAGATCCACCCGCACCACCTCGTTGACGTCCACTTCCACGTTCGGTTTCACCGCTCTTTTGAAACCCTGCTTTTCCACGGTTACAGAGTACGTGCCAATGCGCAACAAGTTAGCTGCATATGCTCCGGAACTGTCAGT
Source organism: Acidobacteriota bacterium (assembly GCA_003224525.1). GTDB lineage: Bacteria > Acidobacteriota > Terriglobia > Acidiferrales > UBA7541 > Acidiferrum. The sequence goes on from QHZB01000448.1 coordinate 1,143, forward strand.
TGTGACCTTAATGGATAGATCGGTAGCCAGATTTCTTATGGTTACGTCTGCCCCGGCGACATTCGCGCCACTGGGATCGCTCACTACGCCTACAATACTGCCCCGATCAACTTGAGCGAGTAACGCGGGAGCGCTGGTGAATACGACCAAAGCAAAGGCCAACTTCAAGGCCTGGCTAGCAAGTGACGATGCCTTCATATTTGCCCCCTTGGCCTGTGGGTCAGAGGAATGAGCGCTCTCATACTCCACCACAAGCACCATGTCAAGAGGGGCCATCGGCTTGCCCTCCCCCACTTTTTGGGGGCAGTTTTTTGGAAAAAGTCTTGACAGGGCTTTGTCTTTTTGTTTCATTAGTATTGATGAACGAAAGCCAAGTTCGCAAGGCACGAAAGCAACTCCTCGGCGAACTGCCCGATCTGGCCGAGATCGTGCGAGGTTCGCTGCTGGATCGCCGGATCTTCCATCGCCGGGGTTGCCTGAAGTGCCGCCGGGGAGAAGGCCACCGGGTCTGGGTCCTCACGGTGGGCTATCCCGGAGGACGGACGCGCCAGTTCACGGTTCCCGCCCAACACAAGGGGCAGGTCCAGCGGTGGGTGCGAAATTACCGAAGATTGCGGGCCAAGTTGGAAGCGATTTGCGAGCTCAATCACGAATT
>QHZB01000449.1 GCA_003224525.1 Acidobacteriota bacterium
AGCTATAAATGGCTCTCGCGCTTCCTGAAATGTAAGTACTTTGACGCTTCCAGCCTGGCCGAGTGCATGCTGGCGGTGATCTTGGGGAACAAGCCGCCAGGTTGGGTGATCGTGCTGGTCGACCAAACCACCGTAAATGGCGTTGAGGTGGTCAACGCCGCCATCCCGTTTCAAGGGCGAGCCGTGCCGGTCGCGTGGGTGGACTTTGAATATCCTTGGAAGACGATCGATCCCGCTTCGCAAAACACCATCGAACGTTACCTGCTCACCTGGTTGGGACTGGCGGTCCCGCGCGGGGTACGACTGATCTTGATTTTTGACCGCGGCTACGCCCGCGTGGAGTTGATCAAGGATTTAA
>QHZB01000450.1 GCA_003224525.1 Acidobacteriota bacterium
ACCTGCTCGAACGTAGGCAATATGCAGCTTGCCCGAGCGGTGGCGCGTGAAAAGGAGATAGCCCTTCGCGCCACGCTGGGCGCGGGACGTTGGCGGTTAGCCTGGCTTCTGCTGACGGAGAGTTCAGCTGTGGCGCTGGCTGGCGGCCTTTCAGGACTTCTTCTGGCAAGCTGGACGATCCGGGTGATTCAGCGCTTTGCTCCGGCGAACATTCCGTACTTGCAAAGTGCGCGGCTAGATGGGCGTGTGCTGGTGTTCACGCTCGGCGTGTCGTTGCTCACGGGCATCTTGTTTGGGTTGGCGCCGGTACTGGCAGCGTTTCGTGTCTCGTTGAACGACACATTGAAAGAGGGCGCTCCGCACGGCGGGGGGAGCACAGGCGCTCGGCGCGCGCAGCGGGCGCTCGTGGTGGCGGAGATCGGGCTTTCCTTCGTGCTGTTCATCGGCGCGGGTCTGCTGGTGAAGAGCTACCGTCAACTAACGGCGATCCAGCTAGGATTCGATCCGCATGGAGTGCTGACCGCGCGAGTGGCGCTGCCGCGAGATCAATATCAATCCATTGAGCAGCAGCGCGCTTTTTTCGAACAGCTTGCGGCGAAGCTGCAGGCTCTCCCGGGAGTCGCCTCGGCCGGAGCAACCGCTTGGATTCCGCTGCGCTGGGGTCACGATGTTCTCGATGATACAAATAGAGGGACAGCCACGGCCGGACTTTTCCTGGGCGAACGTTCCCACAGCGAGCGTTAACTCCGTGACGCCGGGATATTTTGCTACTTTGCGCGTGCCCTTGATTGAGGGCCGTTTTCTAGATGAGCGCGACGGCGCTGGCGCGCCAACCTCCGTCGTTGTAAACCAGGCTTTTGTGCGCCGGTATTTCCTGAAAGAAGACCCAATAGGCAAGAGATTCGGCGGAGACGTTGGGGCCAGAACTGAAGGGTTGCAGACGGCCACCATTGTCGGAGTGATTGGCGACACCCGGGAGCTTGGCCTGGCAAGAGAGACGATCCCAGAAGTAACGGTGTCGGCGTTGCAGTGGCCGCGATTCACGATGACGCTTGTACTGCGGACATCCACGGACCCTCAGAGCCTGGTCTCCGCCGTACGCACGCAAGTGAGCGATCTCGATAAAAACCTGCCGATTTACAATGTGCAGGCGATGGATGACGTGCTCTCCGCGGAGATCGCTTCGCACCGATTCAATGCGGGCGCCGTGGCGGGATTCGCGGGGCTGGCGGTGCTGCTGGTAGGGGTGGGCATCTATGGCGTCATGGGTTATGCGGTCAGTCAGCGAACGCACGAAATGGGCGTGCGCATCGCGTTTGGCGCGGAGCCGGGGAACGTCCTGCGCATGGTGCTGAACCAAGGGCTGCGTCTGGCGTTGATCGGAGTCGGGTTGGGACTTGCTGCATCGATGAGTTTGACGCGGCTGATGCGCGGTCTCCTATTTGGAGTGAAACCCTCGGACCCGGAGACGTATGTTCTTGTCACCGCCGCGCTTCTGGCCGTCGCGCTGGCGGCATGTTACATACCCGCCCGTCGCGCAACGCGCGTCGACCCGGTGGTCGCTCTGCGCTACGAATGACGAATTTCTCGGAGGAGGCACACGGAGCGCACGACCCTGCTGGCTGCCCTTGTTCAAATCGAGATAACTCCCGACGCGCTTGTATTGAGTGGTCTGGCTAACTTCCAGGTGGGAGGCAGGCGCGTCCCCCTACCTGCATGCGAGTTGGCAAGCATTCGGTTGCGAGCCGAATGCTTGGTTTGAGCGCGATTGACCGCGGTTGATCGCGATTGATCTGATCGACCTCAGAGACACCTGCCCTAGTTGATTTTCTTTCGTCTACATTGATCGAGATTAATCGCGATTCGTGCACTTGACATTTCATCGCGAGAGGGCAGAGTTTCTTGAGAATGCTCGCAACTCTCTGCATGACAAGGGATTTGGCTCCCCGGGGAGGATTCGAACCTCCAACATTTCGGTTAACAGCCTTGTGCCTGATTTAATCACAATTGTGCCGGAGCCGAGACAAATCGATGGGAATCAGCAAGTTCTAGCTAAATGGGCGTAGTCAGATTTACCTTCTCTTTGCGGTCTTTATTCACTTTCTGCCGCCATTCATCACAATTCATATGACACTGGTATGACACTTCAAATCGTCGTTTCCGGCGCCTGTGACCCTGTGACAGCGGCCAAAGCTCGGAACTTAAGGGGCAGTCAGTTGGCTAGAGCGCATCGAGACGCATCGAACTTGTCCCGCACAAAATGAGAAAGAGCAGGGCATGCCAGACGCACTTCGTCGCGGTTCTCATCTTCCCACCCACCTTTCGGGTGTGCAGCTCTGAAGGACTGGTTGTCTGGAGTCCTGCGTATGTGTCGGTGGCAGATCAAATGGGGTTAACTCAGATTCACTTTCTCTTTTCAGTCTTCATCTTCATTTGCCGCCATTTATCACCATTCGCATGACACCTACATGACACCGCCGAGCCCCGGGTAAGAACCGAAGGCTCCAACGTGCGCTTGCTATCAGACTCCAGGATGTGCCGCACTTGTGCCTGAGCATCGCAAAGCGGACAGCGAAAAATGTCTCCTGCATCGGCATGAAGATCGTGAGCGATTAACGAACCACATCTTGCGGGGTGGGCCCGAGTGTAGCAATGTTGCGCCATGACACGGCGCACAAAGAAGGCTTGGACGAAATGGCGGGAGCTGATTTCCGAACAGGCGCGTAGCGGGCA
>QHZB01000451.1 GCA_003224525.1 Acidobacteriota bacterium
CGACGGCGCCTGCCTCGCGAGCAGGAGCTAGCGTGATCTAGCAGTCGGACCCACCATTTAGACGGCAGCCCAAGTCGCCCATCTAACGACCTCGCCGCGAAAGCTTAGTGATTGTGGCACCGCGCCATAGCTTAGGATAGACATCGTTCGCAACGAGGAGGCCGGGGGTTCGACTCCCCGCTCGTCCACCAAACTAAATTAAGACAATTCAACAACCTACAACATTTTTTGCACTGCTTTCGGAGACTGTACCAGTTGCCCGAATGAGGCCTTTTTGGCCAAATTGGGCAACTCGAAACCAAGGCCGACTTGCTCCCCCATTCCAACCGAAAATCCGGTTCTTCGCGGAGTTTGGTGTAGCGCTCGGATACGAGTGTAGGCCTTGTCAAATTCTTTTTTGACCGCACTTCTCCGTTCACTCCTAAGAGTGGTCTTCCTTGTGCTTCTTTGACCTCTGCTTCGACGACCACGGCTCGTTCGTAATCTCTTGGTCGGTTTCAGTCCGACCCAGACATCTGCCAAGTTTGTCAGAGGTCATTGGCCCTTGTAGACGGTCCTGAGCAGCTCACCGTCGAGGATGCAGATAACCCCCACGGCGATGGGTTGGTCATTCCTTGCCCAAAGTCGCGGGCACAACTAGGCGCGGTAACCTTGTCGGTCGTCGACTAGGTGTTCATAGCCCGGTGGAGTTTCGGACTCTTACCCTTTTTGCCGCATTTGTCGAATTTGTTTGGCCTAGACAATCGAAATAAAAAGATATAAATACAAGCAGTTCGAAAGTCACTTGCTTTGACCGAGAAAGCCGACAAAATTTCCGGGTACAACAACTAGCGAATCCTCGAAACCCCAGTGGCGGGTTCACTGCGAGAGTGTATGGAACGATGGAGGACACGATTCGATGCAGCGTAGAGACTTTTTAAAGAGTGGTGCGGCGTTAGCTGCGACGGCTGAACTCGCAACTGGCAAGGCACGTGGGCTTGTACATGCTCACAACTGGGGCAACTATGATTTTGGTTCTGGCCCAACCGTAACAGATCGTCTGAATCAAGGCCCCTTCCCTCAGTATCCACCCGACGCCGTCATTCCCACGGACGAAGTGGTGATGACTACCACTCCATCAGAAGAGGTCGTGCCCAATTATGGCAAGGGACTGATTACGTACATCACGGCCGACAGTGGCACAGAGGAAATTAAATCGGACAACATGCCCCAAGCCATCGAGGACCTCATTCGATTTCCCTTGGGTCAGCAACTCTACATACGCCCGACATGGCGGGAGGTGCAGCCGCGACCCGGGCGTCTCGAGTTACCTGATTACGTGAAGCTTGTCTTCGATCTGGCGAAGAAGAACAACAAGCGGGTTGGGCTTCGCATTCAGATGAGCGCTCCCGACTATAAGCACCAGCCGGCGCTGCCGGATTTCGTCCTCGACAAGGTACCAACCGTTGGGCTCGTTCCCGATGAGAAGGAAAAGAAGGCGGCGGCGCGATTTATGGAAAATCAATATTCGCGTTATCAGCCGCGCTTTGACCATCCTTTTTTTCAGCAGGCATTCGGGGAACTGGTAGGCCTTTTAGCTGCGGAATTTAATGGAAGTCCCGCCATCGAGTTCGTCGATACCTTTCTATATGGATTTTGGGGCGAGGGGCACACGTGGCCCTTCGTCAATACTCCTTTTCCCGATTACCAAACCGCGGAGAGGACTTGGGTCAAAATGATGGAAGTTCAGCTGGAACACTTTACAAAGACCCCGCTGATGACGAACACCCAACCCGACTACAGTCGAGTCGGCAATTCGGAAGTCCTCGATCTCACGGTTCGCAGCCACAACTGGATCCGGAGTGACACCATCTTCATTGAGAATGAGCAGATCGAGACTCTTAGTAATCGGCCGCCATGGATCGCCGCGGCGCTCGAACAGGGGATTCCAGCGAAGAGTCCAGACACGAACGGTTCGGAGGAAGGAATATCGCCGACCGAAAACATGATCGCTCACGTGATCGATGTGGGCGCGAATTACTGGTCGCTTTGGAACTTTCACTCCATCAGCGCCAAGAATCTGTTGGGTTACTACCAGGCATTTCCGAAATCGTTCAACCAGATTAATCGTCGAATTGGCTACCGCGTAAGGCCTTCGATGATCTGGAGCTATGAAGACAGTAGCTATCTGGGGCTCATCATCGCCTTCGCCAACGACGGCATCGCGGGTGTTCCGGGCGTGCTGCGAGTGACGGTGGAGAGCGAAGACGGTAAGGTGCTGAAGAGTGGTTGCTTGGATCCCGGCTATCCCCTACCGGGGAAGCTCCGACAGGCGCAATTTGTTGTGCCACAGGGGACAAAATTTGCCGGATTGAAACTCAGGGCAGAGATCGAGGTGAAAGGCATGCGTTACCCGGTGCAATGGGCTTGTCGCCAGAAGCTAAACGAGGATGGTTCACTCACGCTGCGTCCTAACCTTCATCACGGCGTCTAACGGTAGACCATGACGAAAACGTTCTTTTCGAGAGCCATCTTCACAGTCCTGCTGGTAGTGGGCCAGTCGACAGCGCGCCCCCATCAAGTCGCGTCGCCTCCTCGCGTTGTTGCGCGAATGAAGAGCAGGGAAGTTCTATTGGGAGGGTTCTCCGCTTCCGAGACTGTTAAAGGAAACGAGCGTTCCTGGTACTACTTTGCTTTAACTTCGCAATCGCACGAGCGCGTCACTGACAATTTTGGCGGTGGAGAGAGACTCACCCTAACCGGTACATCCGGCGTACTGCGAAAGAATCTTTCCGTCATCATTTACGACGAATTCCCTAATCTTGCGGTCTTCGATGTTAGTTACACGAATATTGGGAAGTCACAACTGAAGATTCTCGAGTGGAGCAACAACGCCTACACGATCGACGCACAGCATGGGCCCACGCAGGTTCCTTTCTGGTCGTTCCAGACCGGCTCCTACGAGCGTCGTCCGAACTGGCTGGTCCCACTACGCACAGGATTCTCTCAGCAAAATTATCTCGGCATGAACGCCAGCGACTACGGCGGCGGCACGCCGATTGTTGACGTGTGGCGCAGAGACGTGGGCATTGGTGCTGGCCTCGTCGAACCGCGGCCGCGTCTGATTTCGCTGCCCGTTTCCATGCCCAACGCGCGCCAGGCCAGGGTCAGCGTGCAGTATCGTAGTGACCAGTCCTTGCAACCTGGCGAAAGCTTCCACACGTTTCGCACGTTCGTTGCAGTCCACGAGGGAGACTACTTCCAGACGCTGCTTACCTACCGTCAGTTCATGATGAAACAGGGCTTTCAGATGGCCAAAGCGCCGGAGAGCGCTTTTGGAGCGATCTGGTGCGCTTGGGGATACGGGCGCAACTTCAAGCCTCAACAAGTTTACGACACACTGCCAAAAGTTAAGAGAATGGGATTTACCTGGGTCACGCTGGATGACGGCTGGCAGAACAATTATGGTGACTGGCAACTCGATCCTAAGAAGTTTCCCCACGGCGATGCCGACATCAGGGCGATGGTGGACCGGATTCACCAGGAGGGATTCAAAGCGCAGCTCTGGTGGTCGCCACTCAGCGCGGTTCCTGATTCCAAGTTGCTTATGAATGAACCTGACCTGGCATTGGGAAATCGAGATGGTTCGCGGCGCAAGATTTCATGGTGGAATTCCTATTATCTCTGTCCTGCCAACTCGCGGGTTGTGGAGTATCACAAAGAACTGGTGCGCAAAATCCTCGTCGATTGGGGATTTGACGGCCTCAAACTCGACGGCCAGCACATGAACGGCGTTCCTGCGTGTTACAACCCCGCCCATCACCATAAACGTCCCGAGGACTCGGTTGAGGCCTTGCCGGATTTTTTCCGTGAAATTTACGACGCCTCACAGGGCGCCAAGCCCGGGTCGCTGGTGGAGTTCTGCCCCTGCGGCACTTCTTATTCTTTCTTCACCACGCCACATTTCAACATGTCCGTTGCTTCCGATCCAAAAAGTTCTTTCCAGGTGCGCTCCAAAGGCAAAACAATCAAAGGCCTCATGGGCGACGATGTTCCTTACTTCGGCGATCACGTCGAGCTGAGCGACAATCACGACGATTTCGCTTCCACGCTTGGTATCGGAGGGGTAGTGGGCACGCAGTTTGTGCTGCCTTCTCTGGTCGAGAAACATGGCCGGTTCGACCTCACTCCCGACCACGAAAAGAGCTTCCAAAAGTGGCTGGAGCTTTATCAGGAGAAGGGTCTTTCCCGCGGTCAATACCTGGGCACGCTCTACGATATCGGTTTTGATCTGCCCGAAGGTCACGTCATCCGCAAGGACAAGAAGCTGTACTACGCGTTCTTTGCTGGAAACTGGAAAGGCACACTGGAGTTGCGCGGCTTGGACGATCGCGCGTATCACGTCGTCGACTACGTGGAAGGGAAAGACTTCGGAATCGTTCGCGGTCCTGT
>QHZB01000459.1 GCA_003224525.1 Acidobacteriota bacterium
TCAGCCGTAGCGATTGCCAGTGCTCCCCGTCATCGAAAGAAACGTAGACACCCATCTCCGTCCCCGCGTACAACAGTCCCTTGCGCACCGGATCTTCCCGCACCGTTCGAACGAAATCGCTCTCGCGGATCCCACGTACCGTCTCCTGCCACGTTTGCCCAAAATTACGCGTCCGGAAAATGTGCGGATGCAAATCGTCGTGATTGTTGCGATTCACGGCGGCGTACGCCGTTCCCGCATCGAAATGCGATGCTTCCACGATACTCACCGTGCTCCACTCGGACGCGTTGGGCGGGGTGACGTCTTGCCAGCTCTTGCCCTCATCTTTCGTCAATTGAATGTTTCCGTCGTCGGTTCCCACCCAGATCACTCCTTCTTTCACCTCGGAAGGAGCGATCGTCAGGATCGTCCCTCGCGCCTGCTTCGAATCCTTCTCATCCGGCCGCACGCGCGTCAGATCTCCGCTCATCGCTTCCCAGTTCGTTCCTCCATCGCTCGTCTTCAGTAAAAACTGCGTCCCGAGGTACAGCAGATGCGGGTCTTGCGGCGAGAAAACCATTGGAATGGTCCAGTTAAACCGGTATTTGCTTCCAAACGGCACCGCAGCGGGCGAAATGTCGCGCACTTGCCCCGTCGTTTTCGACAATCGCACCACGCTCCCGCCGGGTCCCGCGTTGTACACCACATCCGGGTCCAGCGGATCGGGAATCGTGTATCCGCTTTCGCCTGGCCCAACTGGATACCAGTCTCGCTCCGTGATCTGTCCATGGTTTCCGCGGCTCGCGATTCCCGCGGTTCCGCTGTCCTGCTGTGGCCCATACACCCAGTAGGGAAATCGGTGATCCGTTGCGACCCGGTAGAATTCTCCAGTTGGCTGGTTGTACCAGGTGCTCCACGATTCCCCTCCGTTCAAGCTGATCGTTGCTCCTTGGTCCACTCCCAGCATGATTCGTTGTGTATTCGTCGGATCGATCCACACCGTGTGGTAGTCGTCTCCCCCGGGCGCGCCTTTGATGGCGGTGAACGTGTGCGCGCCGTCATTCGAACGGTACAAGTTCTGCAAAGGCACATAGACGATATCGGCATTCCTCGGATCCACGAAAATCTCGCTCATGTACCAAGACCCGTCGATCCGTTTGTCTTCCGTGGCCTTTTTCCACGTCGCTCCCGCGTCGTCCGACCGGAACAGCCCTCCTTTTTTCTCTTTCGCCTCCACAATTACATACACTCGTTGTCCGTGGTTTCCCGGCGCAACCGCAACTCCCGATCGCCCCCAGTCTCCTTCGGGAAGTCCGCGCCCCGTGATTTGCGTCCACGTCACGCCTTCGTCCATTGATTTGTAGAGTCCGCCGCCGGGCCCATACGATGTTCCTTTTTGTCCTGGCTTTCGAATCCCGTGCCACAGCGTCGCGTAAACGACGCGCGAATTCCCCGGCTCGAAACAGAGATCCACTGCAGCAGTAACATTGTCTTTGTACAGGACTTTCTTCCAGGTCCGCCCGCCGTCGGTCGAGCGGAAAACTCCGCGCTCTTCGTTCGGCCCGGAACTGTGGCCCATCGCCGCAACCAGGACGATATCCGGATTGTGTGGATCGACCAGGATTCTTCCGATGTGTCGCGTGTCTTCCAGTCCGGCGTGCTGCCAGTTCTCCCCGCCGTCAAGGGATTTGTAGATTCCATCTCCATAGCTGCTGTCGGCAAAAATCGTATTCACACCGGTTCCCACGTAAATGATGTTCGGATTCGAAGGCGCCAGCGTCATCGCTCCAATCGAAGCGACCGACTCCTTGTCGAAAATTGGCTTCCACACCGTCCCTCCGTCCGTCGTTTTCCACACACCCCCGCCGTCCGCCGCAAAATAATAGACCCCAGGATTTCCCGGCACGCCCGCGATGGCGTTCACCTTTCCGGCGCGAAATGGCCCGATCATCCGCCATTTCATCTCCGAATAAAGCTGTTCTGGAACCTGTTGCGCGAAAGTTACGTCGGCAGCGAAAATAGCGGAAGCTCCTAAAAACGCCGCACTTTTGGCGACTCGAGAAAAAAAGGCAATTCTCATCAATGGATCTCCCTTTGGGCGAGAGGATAGCTTGCCTCCGGCATCCCCGCAAAACAAATTCAATTTTTCAAATGAGGAAAACTTTTGTCACCGGTTGGCCAACACTTTCAATCCTTGGATCTGCATCAGCCGTTCGTCAGCGGTTACCAGCGTGAGGTCATAGACTCTCGCCGTCGCCACCAAAAACCGGTCTCCGGGGTCGCGATGACTAAGTGTTATGAAGCGTAATTCGTGCGCCACATCCCAAGTGATAGGAATTTCGGTCAGCTTTAATTCTTCGGTCGAATTCTTGAACCACACTCCAAAATCAACATGCAACTGAATCTGTTTTTTCTCAAGTAGCATCACCATTTCCCAGACGCTTGCTGACGAGAGAAACCACTCGTTTGCCGGCGATGAGAGCTCACGCACAACTTCAGAACTGACCCGATGCGGCTCCAGGTAGCTCCAGATCCAAATGTGCGTGTCCAACAGCAGTTTCATTTGGACTTGTCTGATTTTTTCGCTTCGATTAAATCTGGATCTTCGGCTGCTTCCCAGTCTGATTCGTCGCCGATCGGCCCAACGATATCGCCGAGAATAACGCCGGTCCCTCTGCCTCCACCCAGTCGCGGGACACGTTCCCCGTTTCCAGGCGGAGAGATTTTGGCGATAGGCTGTCCGAGCCGCGTCACCACAATCGGCTCACCCGTCCTGCGCACACGCTCAAGCACTGCCAGGCAAGTCGCTTTGAATTTAGAGATGGCAATTTCTT
>QHZB01000131.1 GCA_003224525.1 Acidobacteriota bacterium
AGAGGGGATTCGAACCCCCGACCTCCTCATTGCGAACAGTGGGGAAAATAAGCTAAGGCAAGGCGCCACAATCACTTAGCTATTTTCACGGGGCCCTCAATCGGCAAGTCCGGCAAGCCGGGCTATTTGCCTTCTTCTCTTTGTCTTTTCAGTACAGGTCGATGAGCAGCGGCATAAATCATGGCTCAACATAAGCTCAGGTGTAGCATCTTCCCCTCAGGTGCGTAACACAGGCCTATGAGATTCACAGCCATGAGCCATGTCGAGGTTTTTGCACACAACTCTTGGGCGAGCGCTCTCTTCAGCCAACCATTACTTCTACTTCGTCCAGTCTTCGACCTTCAGATGCTTGATCCGTTTGAACGCCACATCGCTTGATATGAGAGTCAGTCCAAGCGAAAGAGCATGGGCCGCAATCATCATATCCATGCTGCCCAAAAGTTGCCCCAGGCGTTCAAGTCCAGCGCGAAGGTCGCCGTAATGGTGTGCTGCTTCCGAATCCCACGGGAACACCGTTACCGCTAGAAGAAATGTATCTATGGTGGCTTGCAAGGCCGGGGAGGGGCGCCTCGCGAGGCCATAGCGCAACTCACCTTCGGTGACCGTAGAAACGCCGATCTCCGCCATGGGCACTTTGGCGACATGGTGATCGAAAGCAAGGCTCTTTTTCGTGATGGCGTAGCTGGCAGCACTAGTGTCCAACAAATAGCGAGCGTTCATCGTTCGAACAACTCGCGGTTCTGTGGCGGTTCATCTTTGCGGTTGACAAGGAAGTCCTCGAAAGCACGCGGATCGGCCTTGAGGGCTTCTTCCCTCAAACTGAAGAACGCATCCCAGGAGGCGGGTCTCCGCGACAGGATCACGTCCCCCGTCTTCTCATCCCTGCGGATGAATACTTCCTCGCCCTCGAATCGGAATTCGGAGGGCAAGCGCACGGCTTGGCTTCGGCCATTCTTAAAGAGCTTTGCGGTACGTGGCATAAAGCCTCCTGTTAGATATATACCATGATATATGACAGGCAATCAAGGATTTCGCGTCGTGCCTCCCGGAAATTCGAAGCAGCCCAAGGGTCGGAGGTATCGCCTGCGGTCAATTTTGGGCGCTTTCCTGCAGACCTGTGGAGCACGCCGATTTGATGGCGTAAAGCCAGGTTCTCGAGCCCGAGGGAAGCACGCGACCGGAAGATCGAGGACAAAGAGGCGAGGAGTGTCGTGAGAAAAATGAGCATCGGCGAGAATCATGTGGAAAACTAACTCCCATGCGCTCAAACATTTCGAGATTTCCGAGAGGCACAGTTGGCGGATGGGAGAGTGAATCTACCCTTCGCGTCGGTCTTTGTCGAGCGCAGTGATTGTTTCCAATTCGAACTAAACTCTTCAACCAAAACGCCCGGCATACGAGTACCTGTGATGTCGGTCACCACAGCAGCAAGCGAGGTGGCCAACTGCACTTTTTCAATCTCAATAATCTGGTACTGAGCATGTAGGTGGATGGGCACTAAGAAAATAGAACTAACACCGAGCCAAAGAAGGCGATTAAACATTTGTCGAGAACCCTCTATGGGCCGATTTATACCACGGTTGAGACTCAACTCTGGTAACGCCGTAATCGTCCTTTTGAAGTCCTGGAACTTGATCTCCGGTTAGGCGACTTGAATCGGGAGTTAGCCTCTTCCCCTGCCCAAAACGAAGCCTTTACGACGAGAACCGTTGACGCCGCCGAGGCGCTGTTCTTGGGCAAGGGACAGCAACTCACAGGAACCCCCCGGTGTCTAAGCTTGCAAGGTGTAGGACTTCAAGCGTTCTAATACCTGCTGTGCGAGAATAGCTCGCACTGGAGGACGCCGTGTTACACAAATCCTTCCGCTTTTTCTGGGTCGCCGTAGTTCTTTGTGCGGGCTGCGCTCACAAAGCTGCGACTTACCAGAAGGCGACTGGCTTGTCAGAGGGCGAAAGTGGGCAGGCTTCCCTTGAGTTCAATACCCCCCGAGAAGGTGTGTTCCTCCGAAGCAGCGTGGCTGGTGGAGGCGGAGGCGCAGTTCTTGCCGCGCCGCGATTCGTGGCCGTGCGGCACAAGCTGGAAATCGTCGAGGCCGGCTCCGGGCTAGCAAAATCGATCGAAGCCGTGGTTGCGTTTTGCGGGACCATTCAGTGCGAGGTGCTCTCTTCGAGCGTCACCAATGAAACGGCGGTGTTGTCCCCCTCGGGGAACATCACGGCGCGCGTCGCGCCGCAAGACCTGAACAAATTCCTGGATTTCGTTGGGAAACAAGGAAAAATTGCGCAGCACGCCACGGAATCGGAAGACAAGACCGCAGCAGTCGTGGACGTCGAAGCCAAACTCAAAAACCAGACTGAGTTTCGCGACAGTCTGCGCAGGATGCTGACCAAGCCCGGCGTCAGCGTGGCCGACCTGCTGCAAATCCAGGAGAAACTCGCGGAAGCTCAGGCGGAGCTCGACAGCGAAGCCACGCAGCGCAAGGTCCTCGCCAACGAAACCGAAAAGGTGTATGTCGAAATCGCCTTTCACGCCGAACAGCGGACGATTAGCCGCGGCTCCTTCGCGTCCGTCGGCGACGCGCTGCGGGATTTCGGCTCCGTCCTTGGCGACAGCCTAGCCGCTCTCATTACCGCCGTCGCGGCCATGATTCCCTGGTTGATCGTGATCATTCCCGGGTTATGGTTCTTGATCAAAGCCGTTCGCCGGTTCCGGGAGCGTCGGCGTGCCGCGAAGGCAGCCACACCAGCCGCGTAGTCTAGCGGGGATCTTCGATTTCTGCCGCTTCAGCAATGAATGCTGGTAAACGCCGAAGTTGCTTTGGGCGCAGGGAACTTTACCGGTTTCGCGACATTACCGGGACCTACGAACCGAAGGCATTCCCTCAAGGACGATTCGGTCCCTTGTTCTCGTTTCGACTTCGGCACTAGCGGACTATTCCTACCTTACGTAAAGACGGCTATCCTAGTGTTCAATGGCTGCTCAGGAGTTGACGGCTCGCGAAACTCTTCTAGCCTTCACGGGACTCGCCATAGCCTTGTTGATCCCGATATATGGGACTGGGTTTTATGCCTCCCAGTTTCGCGAGGGCGAACTGGTTGCGAGTTGGCATGTTGGCATTTTCTTTTCGGTTTTGTGGAGCGTGCTGATTTTTGTTTTCTTTAGAAATCGTAAAGTCTTTTTGAAAACAGCAACTAGAGTGTTCTTTACTTCCGGCGTGGCCGTGGCACTCACCACGGTCAGCTTTCCGTACGTTACAGGCTACGGGACTAGTCTTTTTCAGTTGGTTGTACTTGGTGCTTGGTCGCTCATAGCGCATCTTTCGTCAGGGCTGTTCGCTGACCACCATCACGGAATCCTGTATCTCGTCGCGCTCCTCCTAAATCTAGTCGGCTTCTCCTTTGTAGCCGTCCCCCTATGGCTATGTTTTCGGAATCGCGCAACTAGATTCGGTTCATTTGCAATTCTTGGTTGGACGGTTTTCTATGTGGCGATGCTGTTTTTCCTGTTTCCCGCCACGGATGGGCCTTAGTGCCTTCCGACATCGGAAAAGTAGAGCTTGGCTTCTTCGACTCCTCTACGGCGTGGCAATTTAGCGGCACGCTGTACGCTATAACAATCTGTCAGCGCCTGATAAACGCTTACCGGACAAGTTGCTTCGCTAGACGTTTTCTATTTCGCAGATGATTTAGTTTCACTGTTCTCTTTGCCCAGTTCTCGACAACCCCGTACGGTATAAACCAATCAACAAAAAAATACCTAGGAACTGCCAGCGCGACAAATGGTGTTCGCCAGTCCACCAGATGAGGAAACCTCCCCCAAACAGAATCACAACCCAATTGATGACATGGATGGCGATTGAAGACCAGGGCCAAGTGCCCGTTTGGCGTTTGTATAAGGTCCACCAGTGAACAGTCTTGCGACCATCCCTGTACATAGATTTGATTGTGGAAGGTGTTGTAGTCCATTCACGTTTTGCCTTCCGCACGCGTGTGTCCGATTCAGAAAGTTCTTGCACCAAATCCACGTCACAGTCGGAGCAGCAGCTAAATCCAGCACGGTACTCGGCTCTGCATTCGGGGCAGAACATGGGGGAATGATATACCGGATGCGATTTTCCCTGACAGTGCCTGATAAACGCGGTATCGGAAACTGGGGCGGCTGCTAAAGGGATGATTGGAGTCCGAGGATTGTCATGGAGTGGAACCCGCAACCATAGATGAAGTAAAAGAGATAGCGAAGGCTGACTTGAAAAGATGTAATGCCGACCAGGTTGCAGGCTTTCAGCAATATTCTGTTGAGCCGTTGCTCGCGCCTATCGTGCGTAACGGAAAAGAGGAGAGCGTTGTTGTCGTTGCCCGGAAATCGAACGAGGTCATCTACTGGGAGGAATCAGGCCGTTAGTGGGCCAGCGGCACTTGTCGGTATCAGGAATGGTGGACGAGAGGGGATTCGAACCCCCGGCCTCCTCATTGCGAACGGGGAATCACTAAAGCTAAGACGCGTCGCCACAATCAGTTAGCTTTTTGAAAGAGCCGTGAATTGCCCAACTCGCCCAACCGCCCAATCACGTAGCTTTTATCGGATGTGGACATCGGTGGTGCAGGACCACCGGATTGCACTTCGTGTATCCCATTTCAGCCTGCCGCTCGCGATTAAGATACGGGCGGCTTCGTCCAAGTCGACATCTCGTTAAGAAATAATCCACTGACGAGATGCGGGTTTCACAGACTAATGTTGAGTTCGGTAAACATTGGTCGCTGAGCGCATTGGCCTGAAGGCAACAGTTGAGCCAAGGGTCGCTTAGCCGGAAATGTGACTATTCGGCCAAGCGACGAGAAGCCCGTTCTAACTAAGCCTCCGCCGCCAGCCTTAGCTGTATCTCGCGCGGGACGATCGTCAAAACTCCAACTTCTTATTTCGCCTTCGCTAGCCCCGCAACAACTGCGGCAACTTTTTCGAGGATCTGATTCCAGCCCTCGAGTTGCCCGCTGTTCTTTGCGTCTTCCATGGTTTCATTGCCAATCATGGTGAGTTTCGTCTGGCCGTTCCCAAAATCCTCAAAAATAACCACGTCGCGCGCATCGTCTATGGCCTCATGTTCTATTCCATACTGCGCAGGCTCAACCTTGTTTCCCTTCGAGTCGGCAAAGTACAGCGAGTAAACGATCTTCTCGTGCGGAACAATCTCGTGGTATTCCCCGCCATTCCAGCCTTCCTGCCCATCCGGCGATTTCATGCAGCAGAGAAATTTTCCTCCCACGCGAAAATCAATCTTGCAAAACGGCGCTGTAAAACCCTTCGGCCCCCACCACTGCATCACATATTGCGGGTCTGTCCACGCCTTCCAAACCAATGCGCGTGGAGCGTCAAAAACTCTAGTGATCACCATCCGCTCTTTCTCGTTAACCGTGTTTTTTGTCACTTCTGACCTCCGCTTTCTTCATTTGATTCACAACCACATCCAACTTGTCGAAACTCTCTTCCCAGAATCGGCGATAGCTAATCGCCCAGTCGCTGACTGTCTTTATCGCCTCTGGCCTAAGCGTGCACACGCTCTCTCTTCCACGCTTCGTCTTGATCACAATCCGCGCCCGCACCAGGTAGGCAATATGTTTTGAAATCATCTGCTGCGATAGTGCAAACGGTTCCGTCAATCCATGCACAGAGGCAGGCCCATGGGAGAGTCGTTCGATCATCGCCCGGCGGGTTGGATCAGACAGAGCCGCAAATGTTGTATCTAGCTTATCCACAACCATATGGTAGTGAATTATCCGTCGATGTCAAGTGTGGATTTTGGAGTTCCCGATTTCTGTTTCCTGATCTCTGAACCCTGACACCTGCGCTAATTTATGCTTCCCCATGCGCCGCGCATCGCAGCTGGGTGCATGGTTTAACAAATAGGCTTCCTTAAGCAATTACTCATTAAACTGACGATTACAGTGCCACCGCAACCTGCGCAGGAGCGCGAGCCGTCACGGCGAAGGCCCTGGCATCAGGGGCCGGGGGATGCGGATTGCCGTTGGAACCTGTTCTCGATGTATTGTCCGCGATGAGTGGTAAATCGCCAATCCACTCATCGACGAGATTAGTACCGACAAGTCCTAGTGTTTACCGATGAGGCGAACTTCTCGTCCGGAATAACATCCGGTTTGTCGGTACTAACCCGACCGGCGAGCTGATAACTTCCGGGTTGCCCATCGGCGGCAGGGGCGAATGGAGCCTCCGACGTTCCCGGTCCCTAACTCGTCTACCAGGTCGATCTTGTGCAGCCGCACTTTCATCAAATTCACGGTACCTAAGGTTGGGCCGCACTTCGCAGGGCCAGGGATGGGGCTATCTCTTCTGGCCCCTGGCTCCGCCCCCTGGCTCCGCCAGGCCCCGCCCGCTTGACAAGCCCAGTTCGCGCGACTAGGCTTCAACTCATTTCAACGCCCTGGTTCTCGTTTCACATAGCGGCCTGGCACGGTCTTAGGAGGTCTTATGAACCAGTTCCTCTCCAATCGAGTGACCCCTGTTGTTTTAGCTTTGTCTGCTCTCTTGCTTTGCGCAGGGCGCACGCACGCCACTGAAATCAGCGGAACCATTTCCACTACCCTGACCATCTACGATAATAGCGAACTTGTGGGTGACGTGACCTGTATGGTCACGGACGGACCCTGCGTTAAATTCGGTGCACCCGATATCACACTAAAGTTGAACGGCTTCACCATCACTGGACGGGCCGATCCTCCCGATAACTGCACCAGCAGCAGTGTCTTTGCCCCAGAGGACGGAATTCTGGTGCCTAGCCAGCACGACGTGGCGGTTCTGGGACCGGGGCTCGTCCAGAAATTCCGGCGTTTTGGAATATTTCTGTCACCAGGAACGACTAAAGCAAAGGTTAAGCATGTCACGGTCTCTCACAATTGTTTCAGCGGAATTCAAGTTTCTGGTACATCCGACAGCGACATCGAGAAGAACGTTTCTGTCAGAAACGCGAGCGGTTCTGCCGGATTCTCCTGCGGCGGAACATGACTCGCCAGCAGCCACAACAACCGAGTTCGGTTGAACATATATAGTGGGAACGGCTCAGCTACGTCCACGGTGCGACCGGGGGTGAGTAACAATTTCGGCGTCGGACTGGTGGGCACCAGTAAAGACAACCTGGTCGAGAACAACAAGATCGGCGGAAACCTCAATGGTGTTTTCATCGGAGGCGCAACGCAGGGTGGCAACGTGATCCGAGGCAACATCATTGCTGGCAACCCTCCCGTGCAGGTTTCGACCACGTTCGGTGCCTCGATCGGTGCAGATATTCAAGACCTGTCCGCTCCGAGCGCGAACGTTTTTGAAGACAACCGTTGCCTGACCTACGCGGGCCAAACGGTGCCCGCTCCTTGTCCAAATATCTCGAAGCAAGACAACAACGGCGAAGATCAGCAAGATGGGGACATGTCAGCTAGGACGACGACACCATTCCAACGGGCATTCCAACACTCCAATGTCGGGCGGAATCACCTCACATTTCCGCAAGCTCGGCTGATCAATGCTGTGTTCCGCCTGAGTGGTCGACCTCTCCTCAACCCTGCTGGCTCCGCACTACCCACCCAGACCGCTGCATCCAATTCCTTCACTGTGACCGGCAAAGTGGTCGACGCCGCATGTTATATGTTGCATGCCCCGGCGGCCACAGCCGCATCCCACAAGGACTGCGGTGCGGCCTGCCTAGCCCGCGGCGTCCCACTCGCGATTGCTGCGGACGACGGCGTTCTCTACTTTCCTGCGGATGGCAATGAACGGCTAAAGAGCCTGCTGAATGCCCGCGTCCGCGCCTCCGGCACTGTCGTGGAGAAGCGTGAGCCGATGGAGCTGAAAATGCCCGTCGGCGACAAGAATCAAATGGTGGTCCGCGTTGAAGGCGGCTACAAGCAAATCGCCATCCAAAAACTAGAGAAGATTCCGCTGGCAAAGCGCCGACCCGCGTGATCGTAGGTCGCAAGCGACACCTTCGCGGGTACTCGTCCGGTGGATGCCTGCTATTCATCCTTGCGTAACTGTTGGGCTCGCTGGCTGCCACTTTCCTGTCGCGTATGTCACGGCGCTACTCATAGGCCAGACAGTCCGCCGGGTTCAACTTCTCGCGGCCTAGCTAGCTCCCGGATGGCTAACCGCAAGCTATCCAACTTCCACGGCGGGATTAGTCCTGTGAAGTTCGGCTAGTGTTTACCGATGCGGCGGCGCATAGGCAATGTCGTTCGGGGTGGATGACGAGGTACCGGAAGCTATCCGGTAGCGAACTTAGTCCGAGCGTGCCGCGGTAGGACTTTTGGCACGCTCGAGGTCGTTTTGAAAGATGGTGGACGAGAGGGGATTCGAACCCCCGGCCTCCTCATTGCGAACAGTGGGGAAAATAAGCTAAGGCAAGGCGCCACAATCACTTAGCTATTTTCACGGGGCCCTTAATTGGCAAACCTGGCAAACCGGTTTTCTCTTTGTCTTTCAGTGCGGTTCGACGGTGAGAAGCCGGATAAAATCACGCGCGGTGCCTGTGCCTGTAACGACGACAAAGTCATTTTCGAGAACCCTCTGAATTGGACAACCCGGAGTTTTATTTTCGCAAAGCAGAGGGAGTACGAAAATGGGCCTGCCACTCGGGAGCCCAGTGGCGAAACTATCGTGCGAGGCCGCGACCGAGGAAAACGCAAAGAGGCGGAGCTTTATGCCCCGGACCCAAGTTACCGGTAAGGCGAACTTCTCGCCCGGAATAAC
>QHZB01000132.1 GCA_003224525.1 Acidobacteriota bacterium
CAACACGAACCGTGTGGCCATGGCTGCGGGCCTGGCGACGTTCCGCGAGGTCCTCACGCGCGAGAATTATGCGCACGTCGGCAAGCTCGGCAAAAATCTCACCGAAGGCTATCGCGCCATCGTCAAGAAATCCGGCCTGCAAGCCTACGTCGCCAGCGCCGGCGTCAACGGCGCCTTGATGCTCTATCCGAAGGAGATTCAGAACTACCGCGACTGGACCAAGATCGACGTCGATCT
>QHZB01000133.1 GCA_003224525.1 Acidobacteriota bacterium
CTCAACGTCGTTCCGTCCATCGCCGCCAATGGCGGCGTAACGGTCTGGCTGTGGATCATCTCGCTCGTGCTGTTCTTCTGGCCACAGGGCGTCGCCGTGATTGAACTCGCGCATCGCTTTCCGGGTGAGGGTGGCGTGTACCTCTGGGCCAAGGAAGTCTTCGGAGACTTCCACGGTTTTCTCTCCGGTTGGTGCTACTGGACGAACAACATGATGTACGTGCCGACGATCATGCTTTATTTCGTCGGTGTGTTTGTGTTTGTTTTGGGAGCCGGCCACGAAACGCTCGCGGACAACAAATCCTTCACCTTAACGGCTTCTCTGGTTTTGTTATTCCTGCTGGTGGTGCTGAACATTCTTGGTCTGGGCGTCGGGAAGTGGCTTAACAATCTCGGCGCGCTCGGAACTTTTGTTGCCGCGGCTGTCCTTATCGGTTTGGGAATTGTAATATGGCTGCGGTTCGGTACGTCGGTGACGGCGGCGGATTTCCAGATTCCAGCGAACCCTCGTTTTGTTCTGAATTCATTCGGTGTGATCTGTTTCGGCCTCGTGGGGCTGGAACTCGCCTCGGTCATGGGCGATGAAATCGAGAATCCTCAGAGAACTCTTCCCGGGGCCGTCGCCTGGGGCGGCTTTCTATCCGGTTTGCTTTATATCGGGGCGACACTGACGCTGCTCGTGGCCGTGAGCAAGAACGATATCAGCGTGCTGCAAGGCATCGTGCAGGCCGTTGGCCACATAGCCAGCCGCGTTGGGGTCAGCTGGATCGTTGCACCCTTCGCCTTCCTGCTGAGCATCTCAATCGCCGGAATTGCCTCCGCCTGGCTTGGAGGTTCCGCGCGAATTCCCTTTGTCGCCGGCCTCGATTCCTATATGCCTTCCTGGCTTGGCAAGATCCACCCTAAGTACGCCACGCCGTATGCCGCGCTGATCGTCCATGCGGCGGTATCGATGATTCTGGTGGTGATCAATTTCTCTTTTACGGGCGCGGGAGTGCAGGAAACGTTTCAGAAGTTGTTGTCCCTCGCCGTGGTGCTGCAATTGATCCCGTTTCTTTATATGTTTGGCGCGCTGCTGAAGATCGCGTTCAGCGATTCGTTTCGAAAGGAGCGCTACGGCAGAACGACGCTGATCCTCGCCGGCTTCAGTGGATTCACCACCACCGGTCTGGGAATCGCCCTGGCGTTTTTCCCGGCGCAGCAGATTAAGTCGCTTCTGTCTTACGAGATTTGGATGTTGGGGGGCACGTTATTTTTCATCGGCCTCGCCGCATTTTTCTTTTTTATTTACGGCAGACGCAAGGCCGCGCGGAAACTGGCGGCGGCGCCGGCGCTTTGAATTTGGGAGGCAGTTATGTCGAGCCCTGCGAAAACGGTCGTTCGAGCCTATCAAAACTATATCAGTGGCCAGTGGGTAAAGAGTGCTTCCGGTGAGACGTTTCCCGTCTACGATCCTTCGACCGAAGAAGTGATCGCGCATGTTGCATCGGGCACGGCAGCCGATGTCGATCGCGCCGTAAAAGCCGCGCGAGCCGCCTTTGATTCCGGCCCGTGGCCGCAGACCAGCGCCGCCGAGCGCGGCCGCCTTCTCTACAGGCTGGCGGAGAAGATTCGCGCCAACGCCGCCCAACTTGCCGAGCTGGAATGCCGCAATTCCGGCAAGCCCATTGTCGAAGCGGAGTACGACATCGCTGATGCCGCCACCTGTTTCGAATACTATGCCGGCCTCGCGAACAAAGTTCTGGGGCACGTCAATCCGGTGCCCGCCAAGGCCCTGAGTTTTACGCTGCGTGAACCGGTTGGCGTCGCCGGGCAGATTATTCCCTGGAACTATCCATTGGTAATGGCTTCCTGGAAACTCGCTCCCGCCATCGCCGCGGGATGCACTTGCGTCCTCAAGCCTGCGGAGCAGACCCCGCTCACCATGATGGAAGTCGCCAAGTGGTTTGAAGAGCTGGGCCTGCCGCCGGGCGTAGTGAACGTGGTCAATGGCATGGGTGAAACCGCGGGAGCTGCGTTGGTGGCGCATCCCGGCGTGGACAAGATCGCATTTACCGGCAGCGCCGCGGTCGGAAAAATGATCGTCAAGAGTGCTGGGGACACACTCAAGCGCGTCACGCTCGAGCTTGGCGGCAAGTCTCCCAATATTTTCTTCGATGGCGCGGATTGGGAAGCGGCCGTCGATGGCGCGCTGTTCGGAATCTTCATCAATCAGGGTGAAGTCTGCTCCGCGGGCAGCCGCATTCTGGTCGAGAAGAAAATCTACCCGAAGTTCGTGGAAGCCATGACGGAGAAGGCCAAGCGCATCAAGCTGGGCGCGCCGCTCGAACGCGAAACGAAAATGGGTCCGCTGGTCAGCAAAGAGCATTACGACCGCGTCAGCTCCTACCTCGAACTTGGCAAGAAAGAAGCGAAATTGGCCATCGGCGGCGGTCGCCCGAAACAGTTTGGCAAAGGCTACTACGTAGAGCCGACCATTTTCTACGACGTCGATAACAGCGCGCGCATCGCCCGCGAAGAAATCTTTGGCCCCGTCGCTTCGGTGATTCCGTTCGAAGGCGAACCGGAGGCCATTCGCATTGCCAACGACACTCCGTACGGGCTCGCGGCAGCGGTCTGGACGCGCGACATTTACAAAGCGTTCCGCGTCGTGAAATCGCTGCGCGCCGGCATCGTGTGGGTCAATCACATGCAACCGACGTACGTCGAAGCGCCCTGGGGCGGATACAAGCAGTCCGGCTTCGGCCGCGAGCTGGGTCCCTGGGGAATGGAAGAGTATCTGGAAACCAAACAGGTCTTCGTTAACCTCGACGAAACCCCGATCGGCTGGTACTAGATTTCAAAGCAAGGAAAATAAAAAATGTCTACCATTCAGATTCGCACGGAAATACCGGGACCCAAGTCGCGCGCATTGATGGCGCGCCGCGAAGTCGCGATTCCACGCGGCCCTTCGAATGCCACCCCGGTTTTCGCCGCAAGCGCGCAAGGCGCCACCATCGAGGATGTCGACGGCAATCGCTATCTCGATTTTGCCGGCGGCATCGGCTGCCTCAACATTGGCCATCGCTCTCCCAGGGTAATCTCCGCGATCCGCGAGCAACTCGAGAAGCACTTGCATCTCTGCTTCGCCGTCACTCCCTACGAGAGCTACGTTGCCGTTGCGGAAAAACTGAACGCGCTGGCTCCCGGCAATTTTCCCAAGAAAACCATCCTCGTCAACTCCGGGGCCGAGGCCATCGAAAACTCCATCAAGATCGCGCGTGCCTATACCAAGCGCCCCGCCGTCATTTGTTTCGAAGACGCCTTCCATGGCCGCACGCTTCTCACCATGTCGCTGACCAGCAAGACGCATCCTTATAAAGCCGGCTTCCAGCCCTTTGCCAGCGACATCTACCGCATTCCTTTCGCCTATCCCTACCGGGCCGAAAAAGGCGCCACCGCGGAAACTTTCGCGCATTACCTCGAAGACGCTTTCAAGCGTTCGGTGGCTCCCGAATCCGTCGCCGCCATGATCGCCGAGCCCGTTCTCGGCGAAGGCGGCTTCGTCATTCCTCCGGCCGGCTATTTCAAGCTGCTGCAAAGCATCTGCCGCAAGCACGGCATTCTCTTCATCGCCGATGAAGTGCAATCCGGCTTCGCCCGCACCGGCAAATGGTTCGCGTCCGAACATTTCGGCATTGAGCCTGATCTGATCACCATGGCGAAGTCGCTCGGCGGTGGCATGCCCATCGCCGCCGTCACTGGCCGCGCCGAAATCATGGACGCACCCGGCGTGGGCTCTCTTGGCGGAACCTACTGCGGCCATCCTGCTTCGTGCGCTGCCGCGCTCGCCGCCATCGAAACCATCGAGCAGGACGGCCTGCTCGCCCGTTCCACCGCCATCGGGAAACACTTTGAAGAACGCGCCCGCGGCTGGCGGGAAAAATGGCCTTTAATCGGTGACGTGCGCGGCCTGGGAGGCATGTGCGCCCTCGAACTGGTGCGCAACGCGCTGACCCGCGAGCCCGCCGACTCCGAGACCAAGGCCATCGCCAAACATTGCTACGAGCACGGCCTCATCACCATCACCGCCGGCACCTTTAACAATGTCATTCGCATTCTCGTCCCGCTGGTCGTTACCGACGAGCAGCTCGACGAAGGATTCGCCGTGATTGAGGCCGCGCTCGCGGGCGTTGCGGAGCACAAACAACCGGCGCTATCCCACGTCTAATCATTTAACCGCGCGCGGCGGCGCGGACTACAAATTAGAATTGACCTGGCCCCGTTTGACTTGGCCGGAGCACGATCATCCGCGCCTAAAACCTAAGCCTGCGCCGCCCAGCCGGCCCAAAACGACTTGACCGGCTGTACATTGTAAGGTACAGTAGTACTGTATAATGTGCAGCATGGCGGAAGACCAACAGCCGCGAAAAATCCCGCTGATTTTTATCGCCTGCAGCCCGGAAGTGAGCCCGTGCGGGAGTGGCTGAAGGGTTTGCCGGAAGCCGAACGTCATGCGATCGGGAAAGACCTGCTGCGTGCGCAATGGCGACGGCCCGTCGGGATGCCGTTGTGCCGGCCGCTTGGAAACGGTTTGTGGGAGGTCCGCGCGGACCTGCCGACGAAGCGAACGGCGCGTGTGCTGCTCTGCCTCTACCGCGGGCACCTCGTCGCGCTGCACGGGTTTATCAAGAAAACGCGCGCAAAGCCGGATGCGGATTTGGCATTGGCGCGCAAGCGCCAGAAGGAGTTAAAACAATGAGCAAGAAGTGCAAGAATCGGAAGAATCGGAAAAGCCACATGGGTTCGAGTATTGATGATTTCCTGAAGGAAGAGGGCATCTTTGAAGAGACGCAAGCACATGCGGTCAAGGAAGTCGTCGCTTGGCAGCTCGACGAGGCCATGAAGAAACAGAAAATATCCAAAAACAAGATGGCCACATTGCTTAAGACCAGCCGCACCCAGGTTGACCGTCTCCTTAATCCGAAAAACGACATCACGCTTTCCAGCCTGCAACGGGCGGCAGCTATGGTTGGACGGCGAGTGATGATCGAGTTGGTTTGACAAACGGAACTACTTTCGCGCGGGGCCGGAGAACATCAGTAACTTCGCGGTTCAAGCCGTTACGCGCTCTTTCCATCGTGACGGGGGGTGTGTGTACCCCCTCCGTATCCAATCCAGAGGAGGGTACCCGACTACTTGTTGATGTCGTCCTTCGCTTCCAGGCGCTTCAGCAATGGCTGGAGAAATGTTTTCGTTGCATCGGGGGCCCCGCTGATCGCCATGGTCATTTCCTTGGCAGCCGTCGGAAAATCACCGGTGTTCGACGAGATTCGCGCCAGCGCCAGGTGGCTGATCCAGTGATTCGCATCCTTCTTAGGAACCTGAGGATAGAGCTCGAACGCGCGCTTGGCGTTCCCCGATCGTTGCAGGCCGCGGGCGTACGAGTACAGTTGAATCGCGCTGGCTTTATCGAACGCCGTGGACAGCGCCTTGGCCGATTCTTCTTTTCGCCCCAGGGCATCGAGGATGCGCGATTTGGTCTCCAAATTTTCAAACCGCTCTTCATTCTGGATCGAAGTGTCTTCCCATTTCAGCGCCTCTTCCAGGTTGTAATTGTTGTCCAGGCACCATTGCGCCGCCTCGTCGTATCCGCCCCAGGTGAATCCGCCGACATTCCGCAGCTCGTTCTTGACGCTCTTCAGCACTACCGCTTTCACGTCCACGGAAATGCGGAAGGGAACCGCCAGTTTCTCCCACCGAAGTGTCGCAGCCGCCGAATCCGCCTTCACGTCTTCGAAAACGTACGTCAACACGTCAAACGATTCCGCCGCGCGCGGTTTCGCGCTCACGCGCAGCGCATCCTCTTTCTCGTCGTAGCTGAAGCTGCCCCAGGAAGTCGAGTTCTTCGAAAAAATCACCGTCCACTGATCTTTGTCAGGGATGGTGTGCAACCCATACGTGCCCGCCGCAAGGGGTTTCCCTTCCACGGAGACATCGTCGGAGAAAGTAATAGTCGTATTCTCATTCGCGCCCGCCCGCCATACTTTTCCATAGGGCACCGTCTTGCCCCAGATCTCCCGCCCGCCTACTGCCGGCCTATGGTAAGTAATCGTGATGTCCGTCAGTCCGATTCGTTGGGACACCGTGCCGCGCTGGCTGACTCGCGGGATGTTCAGCTCCGTCGGCTGGCTTCCGTTTTTGAATTGCGCGTTGGCGTTCCCGCACAAAACGCCCAGTCCCACCAACAGTCCCAAAACACCCTTCCACACGTTAGGCATAATCACACCTTCTCCTCTCCGCAAAAGACAACGATCCAAATGGCTTTCTTTTCAATGACAAACCACCCCACTGGCGATAGACGCCCTCTCGGCCAAGGGGTGAGCAGAAATCCTGGTCACAGCACGGGTGAATTGGGCAATTTCAGGATAAAACGTTTCTCAAGCGTGGGCCCCTAGCTCAGCGGTTAGAGCAGTGGACTCATAATGCTCACGGGCATGTCCTGCTGTACCTCCTGGTTGACGACGCACAAGCACGCACTCGCGCGCTATTCGACTCTATGCGCAAGATTTAGCGACAGGAATTTGGCGGTTCAGGATTGTTTTGTAGCCGCATTGGACCGCATGGATACGCACAAAATCTGAAATCCAACCAGCAACAAAACTGGCGCGGCGCATGGACAAAGTGTCGGACAGGGAGGGGGATTGCAGGGGCAATCCTAGCCCTGGCGCAGAGTTAAGGAGCTTGTCGCCGACCAGTTCTTGCTATAGCCACATTTCCACTTGACAGGTGCCGAGCTGTGCGCGTATTGGTTTCGTGTCCAGCCTGTCCGTCAGCACGTTTCTATCGCCCGTGGGGATACCATCAGGGAGGTACTCCAATGTTTACGTCTAAGGTTGACGCTCTTTATGCCATCGCCAATGTAGGCTGGAAAGTTCTTCAGCCGATTAACAGCGCATTACGAGAGAGGGTCTTGCCCGCACCAAAGTGGGCTCCTGGACCGCTGCTCAAGTCGGGACAACGAAGACCCCTGGAACTGGGTGTTCCCAGGAAAACGTCCTCGCTGTGCCCTGATTGTAACCGCGAAGCAGCCGTAGCGGTTCTGAGTGGTGAACATGAGATTGCTGATTTTAGGGACCGACCGGGAATCATTGATTCGGAAATATTGGAAGAGGGCGGGCGCATCCTCATGCGCAAAGTGTGCGACAGGCATGGCCCGTTTGAGGACACGCTATCCAATCACCCGGATTTTTTCCGAAGGATGGAGCGGCTTGCTTTTGGTCGGGATTTTGAATGCGCCCACGACCAGGATGTGCACAATCACGGTCCCAACAGCATCAGATCAGGCCGGGGATCACATTTGATCGTCGATCTGACCAACCGATGCAACATGATGTGTTCGCCGTGCTTCATGGACGCTAACGCCGCCAGCTATGTTCACGAATTGGATATGGGAGACATAAAGGCGCTCTTCGACAACGCAGTTTCGTTTAAGCCTCAGCGAGAGGTCAACGTTCTGTTCTCAGGAGGAGAGCCCACACTTTCGCCGATTTTTCTACAGGCTGTACAGCACGCGAAAAGCATGGGCTTCCACCGGCTTCACGTCGCGACGAACGGTGTACGTTTTGCCGAGAGCAGAGACTTTGCTTTCCAGGCGAAGGCTGCTGGATTACACGCCGCATACCTCCAGTGCGACGGCGTTTCGGAAGAAAAGAACAAACATCGCGGGCTCGGAAACTATATGGAAGTGAAGCGGCAAGCATTGGAGAACATCGCTGCGACTGGAATGCGAACCACGCTGCAAGTTACAGTAGTCAACGGTCTCAACAACGATGGGCTTGGTGACATCGTCCGTTTCGCGATTGAGAACATAGACAAGATTCACGGCGTGTTGTTTCAACCTGTCATGTTTACGGGCAGAGATGAAGGTATATCCACCGACGACCGGTACGTGAAGCGTTATCCGCTCTCGCAGCTCGCCTACGACCTAGAAGAGCAGGGTTCGACTGCCTGGCGGCCAATGCGCGATTGGTTCCCAGTCTCAGACTATGGAGTATTCGCACATTTGTGCGACGTCCTAAACCCGAATGCAGTGTTAGGAAGTCTTTTCCCGGACACCCACCCACATCAAGGAATCTTCAGCCTCTTGCTCATAGATTCAGTCCAGAAGGTGGCAGTTCCGATTCCGTCCTTCTTCAACCTGGAACAATTCATGCGCGACATCGTGGAGATAACGGATCGTGGGAGAGGGCCGGCCGCCACAAAAGCTCTCGTCTCGTTGTCGGTAGTACGCAATTTCGATCAGAAGAAAGCTCCCTTAGGCTTCGGTCTCGTGCAGCTTAGGGGTTTGCTCGAAGATTGTTTCTACCGTGTTGCCGGTAGTAGCGAGGATTGGTCGCAGAGAGCGTATTCTTATGATGCCCGTTGGAGAGTAATGACCGTTAACGGGTTATGGTTCCAAGACGCTTTCAACTACGATTTCTCGGCCATCTCTAATTCCAGTATCCCCGTAGCAACTCAACAGGGAGAAATTAGCTTTTGTGCCTACAATGGCGGTGGTTGGCGAAAAGTTGTCGAGCATATGAATCGCTCCGCTACGCTAGCGGAGTGGCGCAGAAGCCATCCTCACCATGAAATCTACGCCAAAGGTAAGCGAGTAGAGCTCGAACAACCGGTTCACAACGCGCCGACCCGATTCGTTCACATCGACGCAGGACCTTCGACGGTTACAAGAGCATTTTGACGAACACCCCCAGCGACGGTCGGAAGCTCAACGCCGCGTTGCCGTCACTGGGATGCGACCAACTTTTCGCGATTTCGGCTTGCGTCCAATTACTATTTCCATGTCCTGGTCCAGGGCGGTCAGAAAAATCATTAGCCGTTCGACCGAGAATCCATCCAGGTGGTAACTAGACAGGGCAGAAATCTTCGGTTGATTCACGTTCAGATGATTTGCCGCCACGGTTTGCGCGAGCTTCCGATTCTGAAGCATCTGATTGATCGCAACAGCGAGTCGAACCTCCTCACCTCGTGCCTAAACGTACGCTGGCAGCCGTAGAGCTTCTCGCTGGGACGGTTTCAACCACTTCAACTGACGCCAGAACTAGCACCGGAGCGTCTGAGCAAATTCATAAGAAAGCTGGTCATGTCCACTAAGCCCTTTCAAGGTAATATGTTGCAGTTGCGTGGGGCCCGTAGCTCAGCGGTTAGAGTAGCGGACTCATAAACTGTGGCATCGCCATTTGAACAAACGACATGGCTGAAATTTCGATAGTTTAGCTGCCCATGAGTGGCCATCACTGCCCATCGGTCCGAACTTGTAACGCAAAAACGACGCAACAATTATGAGGGCACCGATAAGTGCGAAATCGCGAGCATCTGATGGAATCTGCTGGGAGAGCGAAGGCTACGACACCAGACTGCCGAAAAGTAGAACATCGGTCAGATGACTCCGGAGATGGGGCGATGGGTTCGATCCCCAGTGCCCCTGAGTCTTGATCAGATGATCAGATGATCTGCTTGTTCCTGCAAAGCGAGTGATATGTAATTCTGTCTTTCGATCAACGCGGCGCACGTGTGTAACCACTCATTGCAGCAGGCGGGGCCGGCGCGGTGGCATTTCGAGGTATGATGTTCTCCCCAAGCAAGCGTTCCCACCAAGCCTTTCGGAATGGAAGCAAATGAACCGTTCGGCTCCATTCTGGGGTTTTCGGCACTTCCTTCCGCAACCCGCTGATACGGACCCGACAGATCCACGCAAGGGCAGCCTTCCGGAGATTACCGATGCTGGAGCGATGGGTGTTGTGATGCAGCTCGGCGTTCGAACCGATGGCATAAGAGCGCGATGGCTCTCGAGGTCCGACACAAACCCGTGGCAGCAACTCGCCAAAGCCGGGGACTTCAAGGGTAAAGCCCAGTCGTATAGGGTGTCCGAAGGTGTTTGGGAACTTAACATTCGAGGTGATGCCCAAGTCGAGGATTTTGCCGTATTCGCCCTCATGGCGGTGCTTGGCTTTGCAGTGCTTGTATAAGCCGCTAGTGGTGGGACTTTTTGCTCGCCGACTTCGTCGGAGTATCTGTCGAGTATTGGTCAAGGGCTTTATTACGGAGCTGTTGGTTCTTAGTTTCCATTCTGGATTCCGTGTCAGCAGGTCAGAGCGGATGACCAGTGAAGGCGCGCTGCTGAAAGACTCAGTGTGCGTTGATCTCTTTCGCAAGTTTGTCAAGGCGAGCGATTATCCAATCGAAGGTTGGCGGCTCGCCGTCAAACATTCCGTCTGCAATCATCTTCTCGTAGTCGACCCGAAGAGCTTGGAGAAGAGGAGTCGCTGGAATCAGACGCAGGCCCCCCGACAGGCAGGCTTCGTAGTTGGTGTACGATGCGCGAAAGAAAACGTTCTTGTGCTTGACGACATCTTGGAGAAGCTGAAGATCTGGGATGGCGATTTTCCCGATGTTGTGGTCAGCGAGCACTGCGAGGTCATGCCAATGGCGTGACTGACGATCGGCATCGAGTTTCGGATCGGAACGGATGCAGGCAACGTGAATCAGCGTGGCTTTTTCCCAAAAGGTTCTGGAAGGCACAAGCACGCGTACGGTTGCTTCAGGAAACTGCAGCTCAGGGAGTTCGGCGGAGATGTATGGCCGAAGCGGGTGTTCTTCATTGGGCGAGATCACGTTGCGCCCTCCGAATTCGAGAAAAACGCTTTCGGCTGTTTCGAAGCGCGACGGATATGGAATGAACAATTTTTCCCCGTCGTCGGAAATGGTAATCGGCTTCGAGGGTTTTTCGGTGAGCTGAGCGACGAGGTTTTCGAAATGTGGTCGAATGACGTTCTTGGTATGCTCCGCAAGTTTGGTTTTCAGGAGTTGAGCGTATTTGTCCCGTGCCGTCCGCGATACCTTCGGATCGAATGGGTCAATGCTTTGATCGAGGGATTTGTAATCGACGGTGACGTCGACATCCTCGGAAAAACGCTTGATTGCGCCATAGACCTTCGAAAGAGAAGTGCCACCCTTAAATGCCATCGGAAGGTGACCGGGCATGGTGAAGAGGCCTTGGAGAACCCAGCAGATCCACACGTCCTTTTCTAGGTGCTCCGCCCTCCGGCCGAGTTT
Organism: Acidobacteriota bacterium; assembly: GCA_003224525.1. GTDB lineage: Bacteria > Acidobacteriota > Terriglobia > Acidiferrales > UBA7541 > Acidiferrum. The sequence continues at coordinate 11,097 of QHZB01000133.1, forward strand.
GCCGGCGCACGTTTGCAGTATTTCGGCCTGCTCCTCAGGCGATATCTGTAAGAAGGTCTCAGCCACCGGTGGCCTCTTGGTCGTACCGATGCACTGTATTGGCCATCCAGGCTGGCATTGATGGTGTCTCAGCCCTAAACTCCTCAAACGCTTGGGGAGTTAACTTCTCTCGGATGGTTTTGATGGTGCTTGTAGTAACCCGCTCCTTGCCCAGATACCAAAGGGCAGATAGTGCGAGGCCAGATGGCCGCCCAGACAGTGCGAGTTTCCGTCGAGCCACGTGTTTAAGAATGAGCGGTAGCTTGCCGAGTTTGAGCTCTCTGCTTGGACCACTAGTGTAGAACACCGCCTGTAGCGGCATTTGGGTGGTCAAGCCGAGCAGACGGGCTGCTTCGGCCCCATGCACTTGAACTGTTTCTCCATGAGCGCGCGCGATTGCCTGGGCGACTTTTGATGGCTCAGGCATCACTTCGCCAACGTAACGGCTCTGTTTGGAGTGAACGAACACGCCTCTAGAGATGCGGGTGATTTCTCCCTGCTTTACTAGGCGGGCAAGAGTTTGATCGACGGACGCACGAGTACCAAGAGCTTTGAATTGAGTCGAAGTAAAGGGTTCTCCGACCCCTGTCTCACTGATCCGGTTACGGATGGCTTCGGCAGTCGTCATCATTGACCTTCTTGTCAGAAAAAGAATACATATTTCTGACATAATTGTCAAGAGCCAGGCCAGAAGCTTGTAAGCTATTGATACAAAATGTCTTACTATTGACCAAGCCTTACCCGCACTGCGAGGGGGAATTGAAGTTGCACCGCTTCCATTATCACTGGCTTCTGTCACTCAAATTCCTCACTTCCAACATCCGATTCTTTCAGTCTCTGTGTGGCCCGCCAGTGAAATCCAGGTCGACTTTCTTCCAATCGATTTAAATTTGCCACCGGATCACGCGCCACGCCATCCGCTGTTTCTTGAGCACACACTTAGGGAGTTCAAGGCTTTTCCCTTTTGGCGGCGCGGATATGCGCTTTCTTCCGGACCCGTTGAAGAACTTTGCGAAACGTTTCGTAACTGATGTCGCGCCCATCCGTCGGCGAGGCATTGCCAGACTTGCTTCCACGTGTTTCCTGAGGCCAGGGCTGCTTCAATTTCGGAGAGGAGGGACCGGAAGGTCGTCTGGCCTTGGGTCAACCTTGCCGAGCAGGAAATAAGCCTGCCGCCCGGTATCGTCAAGAATCGCAAGCCGCTGATTGTCCCCCTCTCGGATGAGCTCACGGCCATGCTCAAGAAGAAATTCCGAGGCCACTGCACAGTATTCGAGACGAAGAATTTCCGGCGTGAGTGGATAAAGGCATGTGTTAAGTGTGGACTCGGAGAAAAGACAGGTAAGGCGTGGTATCAATACAAGGGCCTTGTCCCCCACGATTTCCGTCGCTCGGCCGTTCGCAACCTCGTCAACGCGGGTGTGGATACAGCCACGGCCATGAAGATTACGGGACAGCGGACGCTACACATCTTCATGCGGTACAATATTATTTCGACAGGTCAACTTCACGAAGCTATGGAGAAGGTCACGTCGAAGAAGAAGGCGGCAAAGTGAACGGAAATTACAACGCATGTTTGACGCAAAATGCGAATGTGATTCTCACGGAACTGCGCTATCTTCTTTCTTATCAATGAGGGGCCCGTAGCTCAGCGGTTAGAGCAGCGGACTCATAATCCGTTGGTCCTAGGTTCAAATCCTAGCGGGCCCACCAACCGGCTTCTAAGTCTTGATTTCACCATCGATTGGTTTTCCCGTTGTTCGCGCTATCGTCCATCTGGAGAAAATCTGAGAACAAAACTACCGCGACCCGCCCCGCAGCGCGACGTCACGAGCCGCTATCACTTGTGAATATGTATTGTGCCGCGGCGAGCGACACGAGCGCCACGCGGTTACACCCATCCCCCGTCAACGACGTAGCATTGGTTCGTTATTGCTCCACTATCATCTGCCGCAAGAAAAAGGATGAGGCGCGCAACCTCTTCAGGAGCCAAACTCCGCTTGAGAGCCTGGCTTGCCATGATCTCGGCCTCGTATTCCGGCGTCCACCACCGGCGGCGCTGGCGCTCCGTCAGAATCGCGCCGGGCAAGACGCTGTTTACACGAATGTTAGATTTCCCGAGCTCGTGGGCCATCGTTCTCGTCAGACCTACGATTGCCGCTTTGCAAGTCACGTAAGCGGGCATTCCAGTTGAGGGGATCATCCACCCAATCGAACTCATATTGATGATCGAGCCGCCGCCTGCGGCGATCATGCGCGGAGCGACTGCTTGTATGGCAAAAAACTGATGACGCAGGTTTATTGCCATCCGCCCATCCCAATATTCCGGCGTCACATCGGAATAAGAATGGCGATCGTCGCTCGCCGCGTTGTTCACGAGCGCGTGGACCACGCCGTGGGTGGCCTCGACCTGTGCCACGGCAGCTCGTAGCGCCGCGATATCGGTCAGGTCACAAGCGAGGAAAACCGGTATGTGCGAGCATCGGGTAGAAAGGTCCGCAATCAATCGCGATGAGGCGTTCACGTCTATGTCGAGAAACGCTACGCGGGAACCCTGGAGAGCGAACTCTTCGAC
>QHZB01000210.1 GCA_003224525.1 Acidobacteriota bacterium
CGCCACTTCTCCCATGGCAGCAAGTCGGGTTTCTGAATGAAAAGGCCGAGCATTTCTGCTCGGTATTCGGTGTTTCGAAATCGTGTCCTGGATCAGAAGTGGCAGGAGGCCACGCCGCGCTTCTGCAGGTACTTTTGGTGGTACTCTTCGGCGCGATAGAAGGCGCCTGCGGGCGTGATCTCCGTGGCGATGGGCCGCTTGAATTTCCCAATGGCATCAAGCGCTGCCCGTGACTTCTTGGCCGCCGCTTCCTGCTCCGGAGAATGGAAGAAAATCGCCGTGCGGTATTGTGTGCCGAAATCCGGTCCCTGGCGGTTCACTTGTGTCGGGTCATGAGCCTGCCAGAAAACGTCGAGCAGCTGTTCGTAACTCACTTTTGCGGGATCAAATGTCACCTGCACCACTTCCACATGCCCGGTTTCGTCTGTGCAAACGTCTTTGTAAGTCGGATTCGGCGTCTCCCCGCCGCTGTACCCTACGGCGGTATCAATCACTCCCGGCACGCGCTGAAACGCGGCCTCCACGCCCCAGAAACATCCCGCTCCGAAAGTCGCTATCTCTGCCATGGCTATCACCCCTTGGTTCAAACTCTTGTCACATCCCGAACACAGCATTTAGATGCGCGGGCCGTTGCCTGCGATTCACCGGCGCCGCTAGGGCGTTTTTCGCCGCGCGGGCGCCGCCCCCGCGCTGGCCTTTAGCTTTTCTTGCGCCAGCGCTTTATAAGGACTATTCACCGAAGCCGCTTGTGCGAATGCCTCTTTGGCCTCGGCGTTTTTTTTCATATTTAGCAGTGCAAATCCCAAACGATATTGGTTCCGTGCGTAGCTCCCGTCATCCGGCTTCAGCAGCGGCGCAGCGGCTTTCAGATTCTCCACCGCCTGGGCGTTGTCCTTCTTTTCAATGTTCACCTGTCCCAACGAACTGAGCGCCAGGCCCTTCTGTAGGCTCTTCTGCTGGGCCCACTGTTCGTCTGTCACGCCTTCTGGCTTCGGTGCCGCGCCCAGCTGTGAAATTGCCTTTCTCGCGTACGTTTCAGCTTTCGCGAGTTGATCTGCCTTATCGCAATAATAATCCGAAAGCAGCAGCAACATTCCCAGATTGTTCGGATCTTTTGCCAGAAGTCCGTTGGCCACTTCCAGCATCTTTGGCGCATTCTGCGCTTGCTGATAAGACGCCGCGGCCACGCCGAGCGCCTGATTCGCGTACGGCGAATCCGGATAAGTCTGCGCGAACCGCGTCAGGAGTCCCGCACGCTTCCCCGCGTCCTTCGCCTGAAGGGCCCCATTGTAGACCGCCTGCTGAATGTAAGCGATGCCATCCTTGTTGCTCTCCAGCGTCCGGGCCTTCTGCTCTTCCCAAACCTGCGGTTGCGTGCCTGCTGGAGCGGGGGCTTCTTTGTAACGTTTCAGGATTCCCTGAGCTTTTTCGCCGTACCTCACTAACCGCTCGGAATCTCCCTTTTCCGAAGCGGCACGGATCATGTTCATGGCGTTCTGAAAACTATCCGGATCCAGCGCGAAGAGTTTGTCTCCGTATTCGAACGCCTTGTCGTAATTCTTCTGCGCGATGTAGTGTTCCACGTAGAGGCCGTCCGCCAGGAGCGGATAGTCGCCCTCCTTGCCGGGCCCTTCCGTGAATTTGTTAATAAGCGCGAGCTTCTGGTCCGGATCTGTGGCCGCGTTGATCTCCGTCAACGCATGGTCCACCTCCGACCCCGCCTGGATGGGAACGAACTTGCCGATCTGCTGTCCGAAGACAGGAACTGTCGAGCAGCCTAGCAAAAATAGCGCACCACTCAACCACCTTGTCCCTCGCATAGGCACCTCCGCACGTTGCCAATTGACTGCATCTTAGTGCTGCGGATTGCTTTGCGCAAAGAGATTTCCGACCGAAAGCATGTGCCGGGGGACAGACGTCCTTGCCCGGAGAGTGAGAGAGGCCCGGCGATCCGCTGAGCTCGCCATGGCGTCGGAAAGAAAATCGGTATTGCTGCCCAGTTGTTACGGTTTCGCTCCACTGGAGGGCGGCGCGGAAGACCGGCCGCAGAGGATGTCTCGACATAAGAACGATTCGGATGGCGCTCAAAACTCCGAAGTGATTGGGTCTTCAATCGAGCCGAGAGATCCGGCTGGTTCTGACTCTTGCGGTGAACCAGTTGTGAATTTCGACTGCGTTGCCTCACGTTGACGCACTTCCCATTTCGCGAGACGATGGAAGTTTTGAATAGGGTGCCGGAATGGAACTAGGGCTCACAGGCCGAGTAGCCATCGTCGCGGCCGTCAGCAAAGGGCTTGGCCGCGCGGTTGCGGAAGAACTGGCCCGCGAAGGCGCTCACGTGGCCATCTGCGCGCGCACGGCAACCACGCTCGCAGAAACGGCCGCCCACATTCAGAAAACGACGGGCTGCGAAGTTCTGCACCAGGCCCTGGATGTGACTGATTTTACAGCAGTTGCCGCCTTCGTTACCGCGGTCGAAGCTCGCTTCGGCCGCATCGATATCTGTGTTACCAATGCCGGCGGCCCTCCGTCTAATTCGTTTGAGAACACAAAGCCGGAAGACTGGCGCTCCGCCGTCGACCAGCTTCTGATGAGCACCGTTTTTTTCGCCAAGGAAACTCTGCCGCGCATGCAGAAGAACAAGTGGGGACGCCTGATTACCTCGTCCGCGGTCAAGCAACCCGTGGATGGCCTGCTGCTTTCGAATTCGATCCGCTCCGCCGTCACCGGCCTTGCGCGCACGCTTGCCAATGAATACGCCGCCGATGGCATCACGGTGAACAATGTCTGCCCGGGCTATACGCGCACTGCTCGACTCGATGGCCTGGCCTCCACGATTTCTGCGAGCAGCGGCTCGAAGCCCGAAGAAGTCTTCGCCCATTGGGAACGCGAAATCCCCGCCGGTCGCCTTGGCACACCGAGGGAATTTGCCGCAGTCGTCGCTTTCCTCGCCTCGGAACGCGCCAGCTACGTAAACGGCGCCTCCATCGCTGTCGACGGTGGTCTTGTGAGGAGCCTGCTCTAGCCCTCAATGGCCGCCGCGACCAGTCATCTTGAACTCAGTTTGCTGCCCGAGCGCTTCGCCATTTCCCGGCTCGCCGCCGATTCGCCCATTCCTGCCTGGGGGACGCAAGGTCCCTTCTTTTCGGTCACGCGCACCGGCGATGAGCTTTCGATTGTCACTGAACTTTCTCGCGTTCCCGTGGGCGTGCAGTCCCAGCCCGGCTGGCGCGTCCTGAAAGTTCATCCCGCTCGCCGAAGCAAAAATAAGTTTGTTTGCTGTTTCGACTTTTGATACCGATTACCTGCTTCTCGCATCCGAAACTTTGCCGGCTGCCATCGCCGCGCTGGAGCGCGCAGGACACACCGTTTGCAGGAGCAAAGCCGAATGATCGGGGAACCCCATCGCAACACCAACGGCCATCGCGGTCGTGCGGCGTTTCTTGCGTTCGCGGAGCTGCTGGCGATTTTCATCGCCGCGCCGCAACTCCGTGCCGATGAGCCTTACGCGCGCAGCCGCGACTATGATTTGCAGCATTCGAAGATTGCCTTGCGCTTCGACCTCGATCAGAAAAAAGTTCTTGGCGAAGTCACGCACTCGCTTTCGATTCTGCGCGGCTCCACGAAAATCGCTTTCGACTCCGTCGGCCTCAACATCCAGAGTGTGACTCTCAACAGAGCCCCCGCGAAATTCGAAACTTCCGCTGACAAACTGATAATTCCTCTCCCGGCTACCACCAGGATGGGAGATAAATTCGACGTCGCCATCCGTTACGAAGCCAAACCCGCCAAAGGCATCTACTTCATCCTGCCGGACAAGGACTATCCGGACCGCCCGAAACAAATTTGGACCCAAGGCGAATCCGAAGACACGCGCTACTACCTCCCGACCTACGACTACCCCAACGATCGCCTCACGACCGAAACGATCCTCACCGTGCCCTCTTCCTGGATCACCGTTTCGAACGGCAAGCTCATCAGCGTCAGCGACGCCGGAAAGGGATTGAAAACCTGGTATTGGAAAGAGTCCGTTCCCAGCTCCACCTACCTGATCACCGTTGTAGCCGGTGAATTCGACGAGGTGAAAGACACCTGGCGCGGCATCCCCCTCACCTATTACGCGCCTAAGGGACGTGGCGACCGCCTCCCTATCAACTATGGCCGTACTCCGGCCATGATGGAGCTGTTCAGCAAAAAATTTGGCGTCGACTACGCCTGGGAAAAATACGCGCAGGTCATGGTCGATGAATTCGTCGCCGGCGGGATGGAGAATTCCAGCGCCACCACCAACGCCAGCAGTTCCCTCGTTCATCCCAAGCTCGCTCCCGAATATCTCACCGGCGAAGACGACTTGATCTCTCACGAGCTCGGTCACCAGTGGTTCGGCGATCTCGTCACCTGCAAGGATTGGGGCGATATCTGGCTCAACGAAGGCTTCGCCACGTTCTTGGAAGCGGTATGGACCGAAGCGCACTTCGGCAAGGATCAAGCGGATTACCAGCGCTGGAATAATGCGCGCGAGTGGTTCGAAAGCAGCAATCTCTGGAAAAAACCGATCGTGCGCCACGACTTCGATGATTCCAGCGAATTCGACGGCAACGCTTACAATAAAGCAGGCTGGGTCCTCTACATGCTTCGCCACCAGATTGGCGAAGACGTTTTTTACCGCGGCATCAAGCATTATCTCGAGGTGAATCGCGGCAAGAACGTTGTCACATCCGATCTCGCCAAAGCCATCGAAGAGGCTACGCACACCAACGTCGACCAATTCTTCAGCCAATGGCTGTACGGTGCAGGCGGGCCGAAATTCGAGTTGAGCCACACCTACGACGGCGAAAAACACCAAGTGATCCTCGTCGTCAAACAGACACAAAAAGTCGAGGGCCGCGTGGGCCTCTTCCGCGTTCCCGCCGAAGTCGAAATCACCACGGCGTCGGGACCCAAGCTCTACGACGTCACCGTTTCGAAAGACCATCAGGTTTTCCCACTGCCTGCGGAGTCTGCTCCGCTGATGGTTCTCTTCGACAAAGGCGGTCAGGTCCTCAAGTCCGCTGAATTCCACAAAGAAAAGAAAGAGTGGCTCTATCAATTAAAGAACGCTGCGGATCTCGCCGATCGCGCCGATGCCGTTGTCGCGCTTGGCAAGATGAAGAACGACGAAGAAATCATCGGCGCCCTAGGAGAGACTCTGCGTAGCGATAAGGCATGGGGAGTTCGCGCCACCGCCGCCGACACCCTCGGCCAAATGGGCGGCCCTTCCGCATCCAAGCAGCTCCTAGCTGCGCTGGATTCGCACGATGGTCCCTGGGTCCGCAATCGCGTCGTCAGTGCACTTGGCAATTTCAAGGACCACGCGGCCGTTGCGGCGAAGCTCAATTCCATCGCAAAGCAGGACGATTCCTATCGCGCCCGCGCCGCCGCCTTGCAGGCACTCGGCCGCCTTAAGGGACCCAATGCCTTCGCGACGCTCGAGGCCGCCGTCGCCGCCGATTCGCCGGACGGCTTCCTCCGCAACGCCGCTCTTCGCTCGCTCGGATCGCTGGGAGACGATAAGGCCGTGCCGCTTCTCTTGCAGTGGTCTGCCGCCGGCAAGCCCCTCGATTCGCGCACTGCAGCCATCAACAGCCTCGGGCGTCTGCAGAAGGACAACAAGGACATCACCAAACAAATTGCGGCCTATCTCTCCGAACCGCACTTTTCCATTCGCATGGCCGCGATCTATGCCCTGGGTGGGCGCGGCGATGCCACTGCCATTCCTGCGCTGGAAGCTGTGCTGAAAAGCGACGACCTCAGCATCGAGATGGCGCCGATGATCAAAGCGCAGATCGCGCGACTGAAGAAACCCGCGGATGGAAAACCAGACGCCAATCCCGGTGCCGGAGATTCTGGCGAAGAATCCTCCGAAGGCGGCGGTGAAAAACTCACCACCGAACAACGGCTTGAAAAACTGGAGCACCTGCTTCAAGAAATGAGCGAGCGTCTCAAATCCATGGAGAAGCACCTCCCGCCCCCCAAGCAATAGGCGGCCAGGGCTCCCGTGTCGGGACCTCGTGTATGAATCTCGTGTAGGGGCGGATTCCAGTCCGCCATCCCTCTTCTCTGTGGTCTCTGTTAAATCTTTCTTTTCGAATTCATCTTTTTAAGGTTCCGCAATCAAAATCCGCAGATCGCGCAGATTGTTCCCCGTCGGTCCGGTAACGATTACGTCCTCGAATCGTAAAAAAAATGCGAAGGCATCGCTTCGACGAAACGCATCAGCTGGGTCGAGACCAATTGCGCGTGCAAGTTCGAGCGTTTCTCCATCCGCCACCGCGCCCGCCGCCGGACTATTCCCGTCAATTCCGTCGGTGCCCACACTCAGCACCGCAATCTTTTTCCCCGCGATCTTCTCCACGCACGCCAGCACAAAAGCTGAATTCCTCCCTCCGATTCCATCCCCGGTCACCGGTGAACTCAACTCCCCATCCGCAATCAGCGCTACCCGTTGCCCCGCGTGCGTCCTCCTCAGCTCCTCCAACTGCGCTAGCAGGTACTCCGCCGCTTTCTTCACCGGCCAGTCATCGGTCGCGTTGTCGCAGCAGGCGATAAATCCTTTCGCTTCCGCCGCGTGATGCGCCGGATGAAACAGGTCATCCAACCCCAGCAGCAGCAAGAAATGTGAGTTTCGAAATGCGGAGGCTGCGGCTTTCGGTGTCTCAGGCATTTTCCCTTCGTCAAGCCAGCGTCGCAATGAGGGCGGGAACGTACCATACAAGGAATGCTCGGCGAAGACGCGCTTTGCGTCCGCAACCGTGGTCGGATCAGGCAGAGTCGGCCCTGACGCCAGCGCCGACTCCTTTCCCACCGGAACATCGCTCACCGCCAGCGTGATTTTCGTTGCACTATTCGCCGCCGCTGCAAGCCGGCCGCCTTTCACGGCGGAGATGTGTTTCCGGACGGTATTGATTGCCTCGATCGGCGCACCGCAGGTCACCAGCGCCCGGTGCATATTTTGTACGTCCTCGAGCGTCTGCGCTGGGTCCAGCGGCAACTCCACGAGCGCCGACGCGCCTCCCGAAAGTAAAAAGAAAACCAGCGTCTTCTCATCGCACTTCTTCAGCAGCGCTAGAATCGCCTCCGCCGCCTTCCAGCTCTCGGCGTTGGGCACCGGATGTGCTGCTACGAAGTACTTCATTCCCGCCAGCGGTTTTCTCGCCGCCGTGGGCGCGGATACCACTCCCCCAAATCGCACGAACGGGGCCAGCACTAGCGCCAGCCCTTCCACCATCGCATGCGCCGCTTTCCCGATCGCCACCACGCGCAGTTTTTCAAAATCCCGAAGATCGATTCTCGTTTCACCACACACCAGCAGCGTTCCCTTGCGCCGCAGCTTCCGCTGCATCGTCGCGGGAATATCGATCGCCGCCAATGTTTCGTGGAAGATCTGCCGGGCGAGCTGCTTCAGTTGCGGCATGAGAGGCCTGCTTGGAAATTCGTTACGATGCTTTCAGAACTTCTGGATTCAAAATGTTCGGTGGCCGCTGTCCCCTAAAAAGAGCGACGACGTTTTCCGCCGCGATGCACGCCATTTTCGTCCGCGTCTCCAATGACGCCGATGCGATGTGCGGCGCAAGCACCACATTGGCGCGTTTCAACCCGGGATGAATGAAAGGTTCGTTCTCGTAAACATCCAGCCCCGCGCCCGCAATCTGCTCGCCCTCCAGCGCCGCCACCAGTGCCGCTTCATCCACCACCGGCCCCCGCGATGTGTTGATCAAGAACGCCGTCGGTTTCATCCGTTTGAATTTCGGCGCGTCGAACAATCGCCGCGTCTCCGGCAGCAGCGGAACGTGCACGCTGATAAAGTCAGACTCCGCCAGCAATGCATTCATTTCCCAAAACTCCGCCTTCAACGCCCTCTCCACTTCCGCGGGCGCGCGTTGCGCATCCGTGTAAATCACCTTCATCTGGAAACCGTTCGCGCGCCGCGCCACCGCTCGTCCAATCCGCCCGAACCCGACAATGCCCAGCGTTTTCCCCCACACGTCTGTCCCAACCAATTGATCCAGGTCCCAGTTTTTCCATTTTCCCGAACGCGCCAGCTCTTCGCCCTCGCTCAGCCGCCGCGCCACCGCCATCAGCAGTGTCCACGCAAAATCCGCGGTCGTTTCATCTAGCACGCCCGGCGTGTTTGTCGCCACCACGCCACGCTTCGTGCACGCCGCCACGTCGATATTGTCAAATCCCACCGCCACGTTCGCGGCAATGCGCAGTTTCGGCGCCACGCTCAGCAGCTCCTCGTTGATTTTCTCGGTCAGCAGACAAATCAGCCCTTCTTTGTCCTTCACGCGCGGCAAAACTTCTTCCCGCGGCGGACGTTCCGGCTTCGCCCAGTATTCCACCTCGCAGGTTTCTTGAAGAATTTGCCTGGCTGCTTCGAACAAGCTGTGGGTCGCAAACACTCTCGGTTTCGGCATCGCATCCTCTTCGCAAGTTTGGGGAAATTACACTAACACACCGCCGCGCTCCCGCCATAACTTGGCGTTGCGCGCGTCCCGGAATTCTCACTATAGTTCCAGGTGCGCCTAAGCCTGCGCCCTATGAACTCTGGCCTCGTTCGCGAATTCGAAGAACTCCTCGGCCCCTCTTCCGTTCTTTACCGGCCCGAGGATCTTCTTCTTTATGAGTACGACGGCTCCGTCGAAAAAGGCCGCCCTGACCTCGTCGTTTTTCCCCATTCCACCGAAGACGTTTCGCGCATCGCAAAGCTCGCCGCAAAGTATAACGTCCCCGTCGTCGGTCGCGGCGCCGGCACGGGACTTTCCGGCGGCGCGCTCGCACGCACCGGCGGCGTGATGCTCGTCTTCGCGCGCATGAATCGCATTCTCGAACTCGACGTCGAAAATCAGCGCGCCCTCGTCCAACCCGGCGTCGTCAACTACGAACTCACCCGCGCAGCCGCACCTCACGGTCTTTATTTCGCCCCCGACCCTTCCAGTTGGAAATCCTGCACCATCGGCGGCAACGTCGCAGAAAACGCCGGCGGCCCGCACACCCTCGCCTACGGCGTCACCACCAATCACGTCACCGCGCTTGAGCTCGTCCTCCCCGGTGGCGAAATCGTTCGCGTCGGCAGCCGGCACGGCGACACCCCTTGTTACGATCTCACCGGCCTCTTCGTCGGCTCGGAAGGCACTCTCGCCCTGGTCACCGAAATCACTGTAAAGCTTTCGCGCAAGCCCGAAGCCGTGAAAACACTTCTGGCCATTTTCGATTCCATCGACGATGGCGCTGACTCCGTAGTCGACATTACCGCCCGCGCCATCACCCCCGCCGCGTGCGAAATGCTCGACGGCTGGACGCTTCGCACTATCGAAGACTATATCCACGCCGGCTTCCCCATGGACAGCGCCGCCGTTCTCCTCGTTGAAGTCGAAGGCCTCACCGAAACCGTCGCCGCTCAGGCCACCGCGATCACCGAAGTCTGCAACGCGCATCATGCCCGCGAAGTCCGCATCGCGCGCGACAACGCCGAGCGCGACCTCCTCTGGAAAGGCCGCAAGAACGCTTTCGGCGCGCTCGGCCGCCTGGCCCCCAGCAATTACGTCCTCGACGGCGTCATTCCGCGTTCGAAACTTCCGCAAGCTCTGCGCCGCATCCGGCAAATCGGCGATCAATACGGCTTTCAAATCGGCAACATCTTTCACGCCGGGGACGGCAACCTGCACCCCATCGTGCTCTACGATCCCCGCGACGCGGCGCAATTCCAGCGCGCCCTCAAAGCCTCCGCCGAAATCATCCGCTATTGCGTCGAAGTCGGCGGCGCGCTTACCGGCGAGCACGGCGTCGGCATGGAAAAATCCGAACTTATGTCGCTCCTCTTCTCCGACGCCGACTTCGATCTCATGCGCCGCGTGCACGACGCCTTCAATCCCGATTCCTCCCTCAATCCCGGCAAAATCTTCCCCCTCAGCAAAGGCTGCGGCGAAATCCGCGTCCGCCCTCAATCCTCCTCCCGTTCGAGCGTCACATGATCTTTCTCGCGCTAGTCTTCTCTGCGCGCCCCTGCGTTGCTCTGCGTCTCCGCGTTATCTTTTTCTGCTCTCTGCCGAAGACTGCCCCGTGATCAAAGCATCCACCAATCTCGTCCCCGCACTGGAAACCATCCTCGGCGCTTCGCATGTTCTCTCCGATTCCGCCGCACATGCCAACTATGCCGTAGACGAAATCATCCCCTCCGCCGTTGCAATACCTGCTTCCGCTGAACAAGTCGCCGAAATCGTTCGCTTCGCCGCGCTTGAAAAACTCGCCCTTATCCCTTGCGGCGCGCGCACCAAACTCCGCATCGGCATGCCTCCCTCCCGCTACGACATCGCTCTCGATATGACCGCTCTCAACCAAATCGTCCACTACGATCCCGGCGACCTCACTCTCAGCGCCGGCGCCGGCACGCCCATCGTAAAATTGAACGCCACTCTGTTCGAACACCATCAGTTCCTGCCGCTCCTCGTTCCCTGGTATTCCCGCAGCACCATCGGCGGCACAATCGCCTCCGGCATCGACTCTCCGCTGCGCCAGTTTTACGGCACCCCCCGCGACTTCCTGATCGGCGCCGAATTCGTCACCGGCTCCGGCGCCCTAACGAAGAGCGGCGGCCGCGTCGTCAAAAACGTCACCGGCTACGACCTCCACAAGCTCCTCATCGGCTCGCTCGGCACCCTCGCGGTCATCACGCGCCTCAACTTTCGCACGTTTCCGGCTCCGCTCGCAGGCAGCCGTGGCTTCGTCGCATCCTTCCCCAACGCCGAAGGTGCGCTCGTTCTTCACCGAACCATCGCTCAATCCCCACTCACCCCCCTCACGTTCGATATTGTTAGCCCTTGCCTCGCGCAGATTTTTTCAGAGAAGACTCCCGCGGCGCCCGAAGCCGCCGTATTTTCCGGCAAAGCCAACGCGAATCACTTTACGCTCCCTCCCATCGGCGACTGGTTTCATCCGCGCGAATGGCAGCTCTGCGCCGCCTTTGCTGGCGCTCCCGAAGTCCTCGATCGTTACACGCGCGACCTCACCCGTTTTGCTCGCGAATCACGCGCGACCTCTACCGTAATCCTCGACGACACCATGCGTCCGTCCATGTGGGGCCGCCTCCGCGAAACTCTTTCGATGCTGCTCGAATCCTCGCCCGCCGCTACCGTCTTCAAACTGAGCGTCCTTCCCTCGCACCACGTCGCCCTTTTCGCAAAGCTGCAAGAAATTGCCAACCATGAGTCCCTTGCCCACGCATTCGTAGCCCGTGCAGGCGGTGCAATCTATTTCGCCCTGCTCCCGCCATCCGCAAACGAAGAGACCGCAACGCGCCTTGCCCAAGCCGGCACCCAAATTCTCAATTCTGTTTCTGCCGCCGGCGGCGACACCACGCTTCTCTTCGCCTCGCCAGCACTCAAGCGCGCTCTTTGCCTCTCGGACGATCATGCGGGACCGGGCATCAACGTTGGGTGCTCCTCGCGCTCAGACCTACCCCTCATGCACCGCCTCAAATCCGCCTTCGACCCGCAAAACATCTTCGCCCCCCGCCGCATCATCTAAATCCCGCTCCGTCCTTTCAGCTACCTCACAACTCACATCGCTCGGATCAAGCTCCTATTCCACCAGGTGCAGCGAGCTGACGGCGCTCAACTCTGAGTATTCACGATTTCCACGCGAATCTCCCGAATCATGAATGCGCTTCATGAATCGGCGCGATCCCTGCCGTGATGTGGAGAGAGCAGGAGATTGCTCCGCCCTTGCCGGGGAGCTTGCGTTCCCCCACTGTTATCAATAAAAAACGTCCGCGCTACTGGCGCCTATTTTCGGCTAAACTAGGCCTAAATATTTCGCTTCGGCCGCAGGGACGGTGAGCCGGATCCTTATGGTCGGGATGACCGGAGGTTAAACTCAAGATGGAAATGCTGACCTCGAAGGTAGAACCGTCTTTTTATTGTAATCGTTGCGATAAGTGGGTTGACGGCATCGAAGACGAGGAAAATTCCCCCGGAATCGCGGGCATGAAACAGGTCCTTTGTGATGACTGCGGCAGTGCCATCCTCTACCGGCCTCCAACCCTCTGGAGGAAGCTTCAGCGGAGGGCCTCCCGATTCTTTGGAAACGCCTTTGGCTCGGCCAAGAAATAGTCCATGCGGGAAAGCCCCTTATGGACCGCTGTGCAGTCCCGTGCACAATTGACGTGCCTCATTGACGTCCCCCATTGAAGCGCCAGTTGGCAGCGTACGACAAGCCAAAAAGTCCCGCTCTCCGTCCGATTTGACGAACAGGCGTGCTCCCGGTGTCGGCCTCAGAAGCCACGGCGGGCATGAAAGGGCAAGCATGAAGAAGCGGTCTCGCGCCGGAGTCGTTGTCATCACCTCCATCTGCCTATCCCTTGGCTTTGGCTCCTGGTCATATACGCGCACACATCTCTCGGTTCCAAACCCAGTCCAGAAGGGGACAGCCATGGCGATGCATGCAAGCGGGACGTTTGAAGTAAAGTTGGTCCCTCAGCCGCCGGAAGACAAAGCCGAGGGCTCAACCCTCGCTAGGATGTCCATCGACAAACAATTCCACGGCGATCTCGAAGCCACCAGCAAGGGCCAGATGCTCACCGCCGGCACGGACGTCAAAGGCTCAGCCGGCTACGTCGCCATCGAGCGCGTCACCGGAATGCTGCAGGGCCGCACCGGCAGCCTCGTGCTCCAGCACAGTGGCACTCTGACGAGGGGCGCGCCCCAACAGTCCATCTCGGTCGTGCCGGATTCCGGCACCGGCCAGTTAGCCGGTCTCGCCGGTAAAATGACTATCAACATCATCGACGGCAAACATTCCTTCGGCTTCGACTACACCCTCCTCGAAGCTCCCTGATAATTTCCCAAGCGGAGCCCTTTGGAGTGCGGGAGCCTTGCTCCTGCGTCGCTACCTCCGACCTCGCCCTCGGACCAACAGTTCTTCCTATCCAGCCGACAGAGCCTTATCATCCTTCCTTCAGAACAACCTAGACCATGTTCCCGTCCCCCATCCCCGGCCAGACTCCTGTCTACGAGGACTATGCTCGCTGTATCCATTGCGGCCTCTGCCTCAATGCCTGCCCCACCTATCGCCTGTGGAACCTCGAAGCCGATTCGCCGCGCGGCCGCATCCATCAAATGATTCATGTCGAATTGGACCAGCAACCCATCACGGATTCCTTCGTCGACCACATCGACAAATGTCTCGACTGCCGCGCCTGCGAATCCGCCTGCCCCTCCGGGGTCGAATATGGAAAACTCGTCGAGCACGCCCGCGCGCGCATCGAGCGCGACTATCCCCGCTCCTGGCTCGCTCGCGTCACGCGCAACTTCGTTTTCCGGCACTTGCTCCCCGATCCGCACCGCATCATTGACGCCGCACGCGTTCTGCGTTTCTATCAGCGCTCCGGCCTACAGGCCATCGCGCGCGGCATCGGCGTCTTGAAACTTCTCGGTCTCGCCGAGAGCGAACGTCTCCTGCCGCGCATCGACGACGATTTTTTCTTCCGCCGCCTCGGCTGGGCGTTTCCCGCCGCCGGTCCGCGCCGCGCCCGCGTCGCCTTCTTCGCCGGCTGCGTCGCCAACGTCACTTTTTCGCAGCTCAACGAAGCCACCATCCGCGTCCTTACCGCCAACGGCTGCGAAGTCGTCGTCCCCGATGGCCAGCTCTGCTGCGGCGCGCTCGCGGCGCACGCCGGCGTTCGCGACGCCGCCCGCGAACTCGCGCGAAAAAATCTCTCCGTATTTCTTCGCAAAGAGTTCGACGCCATCATTACCAACGCCGCCGGCTGCGGCTCCACGCTCAAGGAATACGATCATCTTTTTTCACCAGACGAACCCGAATACACCCAGGCCTGCACGTTCGCGGCAAGAACTCGCGACGTCACCGAATTCCTTGCCGCTGTCGGTCTCACCGCAAGATTGAAACCGCTTCCAATCCGCGTCACCTACCAGGATTCCTGCCATCTTCTTCACGGCCAAAAAATTCGCGAAGCTCCGCGCGCGCTTCTGCACGCCATTCCCAATCTCGATTTTGCGGAATTGCCTTACTCGGAAATCTGCTGCGGCTCCGCCGGAGTCTACAACGTCACGCAAACAGAAACATCCCTCGAACTACTCGCGGAAAAAATGCGCCACGTCCAATCCACCGGCGCGCAAACCATCGTCACCGCCAACCCCGGCTGCCTGCTGCAACTCCGTGCCGGCGCCGCCATCCACCGTACCAACCAGGAGGTCCTCCACGTCGTCGAACTCCTCGATCGAAGCATGCGACCATGAAAACGCGAAACGCCGGACTGCACGCACGCTGTGTTCCGGTACTTCGTTATTTCTTTACTTCATCCTTTCTTCGTCTCCAAAAACGGCGGCACCCTTCCCGCAGCTGTGGGGCCTGCTGCAAAAAGGGCGTGCCGTCTTCAGGAGAGAAGATCGTTCGGGGGGATAATTCAAATGCCGGGCGGCGGTGGCGGCGCGTCCGTCATGCCGTTGAACTTCTGCATGTGCATTCCGTGCCTGCTCGGTCCTTCTTGTGTCACCGTGTAGTCCGACGGCACGGCGAAGAGCGACGCAGCCGGCGCAGAGCGCTGAATATTCGTCAGCGTGTAGGTCGTATCGCCAAAGCGCGGATCGCTCCGCTTGCTCATCACCACCGTCTGCAAATCATTGGAATACCAATGCTCGGATACGATGGTAATCGCTTTTTCGTTTCCGATCTGCCCCGCGGGAATCGTATGGGTGATGCGCGTGCCTTGTGCGCTCACGCCGGCGATCGTCTGCGTGCCCAGGTCTTCTTTTTTCAGGTTACCGTTCGCCATCTCCTGCTGTTGCCGGGACTCCATTTTCCCCTTGAGCGCATCTTTCAACGGCCCCTTCATTCCGGCGAACGGTCTCCCCATTTGCTCGGCCGTCTTTGTGTCGGGGTGCAAGATGAAATTGGTCCCCGCCACGGGATCATTGATGAATACGAACGACTTCGGCTGTCCCGAGGTCGCCAAGGGCCCGATTGCAGCCACCGTCACTTCCTTCCGGAAACGTCCCTGGCTATCCCGAAAAAGGTTCGTTTGGGTCTTTCGCGCGATATGGTTTCCGTCCGCGAGAGTTTGCGTCGACTCCGAAACCGCGACCGCGCTGAACGGCACGCCGGTCACGACCTTTCCGCCATGCATTCCCTCGAAACCCAGTAACTCGATGCGTTCGCCGATCATGCCAGCTTCCGGTCCCGGGACTTGCAGCAACGCCATCGGTGGCAGTGGCGCCGCATCCTGCGCTTTTGCCAATCCGGCGCTCAACATGAAAATTCCACCGAGAACCATACTCATACATACTCTGCGATTCATTATTCCTTCTCCTCTTCTCTCCCGAACTGCCGCGAACTCTTTGCTGCTGCAATCGCGGCCAGCCCCTTTTTCAACTGCGCGATCCATGCTCCGACCGGCCCTTCCCGTCCCTTCAGGTCTGTCCCATCCCCCGGCTTCAACCTCTCCCAAAAGGCCGCTACTCCCATCGGTGTGTCCGTCCCCGAGGCGCATCAAGAGCGCCCCGTTCCCCATGAACGCTTATTGCGGCAGCCGCACCGCTTGCGGCAACCCATCATCGCCAACGAGCAAATCCACAAGAATCCATTCGCTGGCTCGCTCCTCGTTAACAGGCAGGCCCAGCGCGCCCAGCGCGCCGCGTTGCAAGCGCACGCGCAGAATCGCGGCCTCATCGGTATCCGCGGCGAAGGCTTCGGGCAGGAGCGTGAAGCCACTCAGTTCATTGTCAGCCATAAGCGTCTCGGAACTGCCGGCTCCTGCCGAACCCCGCTGCTGGATTCCATTTGGAACCTCGGCAAGAGTTTCAGGATTCGCTCCCGCGACGGAATTGTTCTCTGGGGAATTCGTCGCACTCGGCACGGAATTCAGATGGTTCGTAGCCTCTTCATGCTGGCGGTGGCGCCAATTGCGCCAGCTCACCTCTCCGGCCAACACGGCCGCAGCGGCCAGCGCCCACGCAGCAACTACCGCGGCGCGCCGCACATTCAATGTCACGTGCCGCGTACGGAACTCCTGGCGCAAACGCATCTCCACGCGCGCGGGCGCCTGCGTCATGGCGGTATCTTCCGCGAACGCGCGGAGTTCAAGCCCAGCCGCCTGCCAGGAATCCTGCAAGCCGGCACACCGTGAACACGTGCCGGCGTGCCCACGCACCGCCACGCGCTCAACTTCGCTCAACGAAGCGTCGCGCTCCGCGTCCAATCCAATGGCTTCAAATTCTTCGCACGTCATCTCTTGCTTCCTCTGCACGGCAAAAAATCCTTCATCGCGCTGCGCTCGTGCGCCGGGGGACATCGCGAAACATTTCCAGTTTGGCCATCAGCAAAGCACGTCCGCGATGCAGCCGCGAACGAATCGTGCCAATCGGGCATCCGGCCATTTTCGCGGCTTCCTCATAACTCATTTCTTCCAGCTCGCATAACACCACGGCTTCGCGAAACTCCACGGGCAATTCCAGCACGGCAGCCCTCACTTGCTGCCGGCGTTCGCGTTTTTCCACCCACATCGCCGGCGTGGACGCGTCCTGCAAAACAATTCCGGCGCCCGTGCCGTCTTCGTTCTTCTCCTCGAGCGGGATTTCCCGCGGCAATCGTTCCAGGTGTTTCATCACGCGGTTGCGCGCCACTCCGTAAAGGAATGCCCCGAGCGCTCCGCGCGTTGCGTCATACTTTTTCGGATCGCGCATCAAGGTCATGAACACGTCCTGCACAATCTCTTCGGCGGCCCAGGTGTTTCCCGTCATGCGCAGCGCAAAGCGATACATGGCCGCCTGGTGCCTCCGGTATAAGAGCGTGAATGCCTCCTCATCGCCCTTGGCGGCCCGCCGCAACAGAACGTCGTCTCTCTCTTGCTCGGCGATCCTCATCTCCCCTGATAAGACGTTCTGTCCGCTTTCAGGTATCAATTCCCGGCGCGCGGTGAAAAAGTTCCCATCCGAAGCAGTCACAGGAATGGAAGGCTTGAAAGTCTTTGTTTTCACAATAGGTTAGACGCGAGTGAAGGCCCTAGGGTGACGAGAAATCGTCTGCGGGTAGTGGGGAGCTGCGACATGCATTCGCGATCGTTAGCCCGCCGGCGGGAAGGGGCTCTTTATTTGTTCCAGGGCTTGAACATTTTCCCGGCCATCCTGGTTACGAAGCGCCGGGGGACGAGGCGTTCGCCGTGAGCGCCGAGATAATTTCCGAGGCCGGAGATGACGTAACTCTTGCCGGCAGCCAGGGCTTTCAGTCCTGTATGCGCGACTTTTTCTGCTGTCTCGACACGGCGTTGGAATTTTTCTTGCTCGGAAACAGCGTGAAATTCGGACTCCGTCGAGCCTGGGCAAAGAGCGCACACGCGGATTCCATATGGTTTCATCTCTTCGGCCAGTCCTTCTGCAAACAGCAGATCAAAGGCCTTGGTGGCAGCGTAGGTCGAAATATACGGAACGGCCTGGAAGGAGGCGGTTGACGCAAGAATGAGCACATCGCCACGCCGGCGGGCGACCATTTCCGGCAAATACAATCGAGTGAGATGCACGACCGCGTGGCAATTCACCTGCACCATGTGGAGCGAGCGTTGTTTTTCAACCGAGGTGAATTCGCCGTATTGACCGAAACCGGCATTGTTGATCAGCAGATCGATTTCGATGCCTTTCTCTTTCGTGAACGCAAAAATCTTTTCCGGGGCGCTCGGATCCGCTAGATCAGCGGGGAACACTTCGGCGCTGACCTTGTAAGTTGCGGTCAGTCTGCGCGCCAATTCCTCGAGGCGATCTTTTCGCCGTGCCGTCAGCACGAGCTTTGTTCTGCCGGACGCCAATTCTTCCGCGAAGGCCACGCCAATCCCTGCGCTCGCTCCGGTGATCAGTGCCCATTTCCCAAACCATTTTCCCGAAAGTGATGGCTTCTCTTGATGTGACAAAATGTCCTCCGGAAAAATATTCTCTTGCCGCATCCACACGGAAACCGCCGGCGCAACCTGTTAGACTACCGGAAGCGTAAACGGTCCGTGCTTGCAGGGCTCGTGTTCAGTTTACAAGGTTCGCGGTAATTACATTGGGATTGATCTTTTCTTCGAAACGGGTCGTGTCACAAAAGTCAGTGTGGCTGTCTCAGAAGATATGGATCCTGAAGTCCGAAAAGTGAATATTACGCGAGAATTTAAGGGACTTACTTTTCGTTTCTTTAACGATTATTCAGATAATCTTCGGAAGCAGATCCTCGGTTCTGCCGAAGGCAAAGAGAAGCCTGCGCTGCCCGGGGCGGCCACTACCTACGTTGAATACGACTATCCGCGCCTGGGCCTGGTGGTTCACACCACAATAGACAAGCGGGATCATCCCCCCAAACCATTTGACCTTCAGGTTGATTTTGTTTCGCGTCCGTCGATGAAGTGATCGTGTGTGGAGGGGCAGTTGTTTGGCTCAGGAATCGGGTGTACCTCAATGAGAACGATCAAGCCGCGAAGACAGGAGCGAGAATGCTGAAGGTTAGGACTCGCCTTTGGAAATGTTCTCGCGATGATGGTGGCACCAGAAGTTTAGCGCAACTGTTATGCCTGGCCGCAGTCCTAGTGAGTTCAGTACATCTGTTGGGTGCTTCTGGCGACAATCGGTATGACGGAAAGTGATGGCCCGGACGCTAGACGGGCCCAAGGGCATCGTGGGTAAGCGTATTGACTTGAAGGTTGCCTCCAAAAACATATGAATTTCAAATTACCTCTTCGAAGTATAGCTCCAGTACACCAACGTCAATAGTATTCAAGTTTATTGGATTTTTTGAATAATGGCAGAGAGGGTGGGATTCAAGCCCGAGTAATCAGTCGTCGCCTGTCGTCCACTGTCGTCTGGAAACCTGCATAAATAAAGGGGATTTGCGATTTGAAGATTTGGGCTCTTCCGAAGCGGCGATTTTGAAGTCTCAAATACGGGGTGGGAAGTAGCAGTAGTAGCATTTTTCAACAGCAAAAAAGTGCCAGATAAGGAGAAGGCAGCTAAAGGGAGATCCACGCATATAGTTCCCGTGACACTCGGGTTTGTGCCATCCGAGATTTTATCGGAGCGGCGCGGATCGTATTCACCTGCTCGCGGTTCTGACGCTTCACCGTCACCCGATTGTCTTTCTTGTTCACGCGCTCAACACGCGCGTATTCTCCCGCTTCGATGTCCTGCGCCTTGCTGCCTCGCGTTGTAACGCAGCATGTCGCCCGGTTCGTATTGCCCGGCCCATTGTCGGTCCGCGCCAGTGAAAACCAAGACGAAAATCTAGATCAGGAGTAATCTGAGGTATTATTCGGAACGAAGGTTGTCGGAACATCGCATGAAGCGCAGAATTACGATCTGGGCAGGAGCAGGCTTTCTCATAGCGTGCTGCTGGGTGCTGTACGCTTTCGCAACGGCTCCCGATTACGAGATTCCGATGTGGACTTTCGCCCGCATAACTTGTCCAGCTGTGCTTGCTGGCCTATATTTCTATTGGGTTCTCCTCATAAATGTCGTCACCTACGCCATAGTCGGTCTGATCGTAGAAGCGCTGCGCCGAAAATGGAAGCCCGTAAGATAATTCAAAACCGTCAATTCTATCGAATGGATGCCACGCATTTTCAAACTAAGAAACTACTGGACCTCTGGCAACAGAAGGGCTCCCTGAACTCACTGCAAAGGGTAAATCTCTACCGAATCGCCGCTAACCCCACTTACTCTCGACGTCCTGAGCCCAGGTCTAGCGCAGTTTTTCGCCACCCTGACTCCTTCAGGCCCAGAAGTTGCGGTCTTCGCCGGCGAGGGCCGCGCCACAAACGAAACCTCGCTTCCTCAACCGGGCGGCTGGTTTCGCCCCCGCGAATGGCAAATCTGCGCCGGCTTTGGAGGCACGCCCGAAGCGCTCGAACTTTACGCACGCGATCTCACGCGCTTCGCCGAACAATCCCGCGCCACCTCTACAACCATCCTCGACGACTCCACGCGTCCCACCGTCTGGGGACCCCTCTGCGAATCCCTTTCCATTCTCCGGGAAGCCTCAACCGCCACGACCATCTTCAAGCTCAGTGTCCTCCCCGGACATCACGCCGCTCAATTTGAAAATCTCCAAGCAATCGCTGAAACGCAACTCTTTGCCGCACGCACTGGTCGCTCGCGCCACCGGCACAATCTATTTCGCCCTGCTTCCACGATCGGCGTGTGACGACGCAGTGGTCCGCCTGGCTCAAGCCGCAACCAGAATCTTCGAATCTTCCTCAGTGTCCGGTGGACGTGCCACGCTTCTCTTCGCTCCGCGTGCCGTCAAGCAGCGCGTCCATGTTTGGGGCCGCCCCGACTTCGCTCTCATGCACCGCCTGAAATCCGCCTTCGACCCACACAATATCTTCGCTCCCGCCCGCCTCCTCCCCGAGAAGTAATTTGGAAGCCCTGCTCGTGTTTTTCGCAGCCTCATCCCAACCAAGCTCCCTAACCTCTAGCTCACCCGTTCAGGGGTGAGGCATTCCTCAAGCCCGGCATAGGGACAAGCCTTACCTCGTCCGTGCGCTGCCGCAGGCCGGGCGACACCTCCATGGGGTTGACAGAAGGCGTGTCTGGTTTTTACGATATGACTTCGTAATGGCTATTCGAGGAGCGTTCCAGCAAGAGAGTGCCGGCAAAATGGGGCCAGCAAGAGGGCGCGGTTCCAGTGCAGGTCCTCTGACTTTCAAAGATAAAATCCTATGATCACCGTCAAGGAGGTTACAAAGAGGTACGCGCGCAACACGGCCGTGGACCACATCTCGTTCGAAGTCGAGAAGGGCAGGATCGTCGGCTTTCTTGGACCGAACGGAGCCGGCAAAACAACAACCATGCGGATGCTCACGTGTTTCCTTCCGCCAACGTCGGGCACCGCGACCGTCGCGGGTTTTGATGTTCTCGAGCAGCCTCTCGAGGTCAAGAAGCGCATCGGCTACCTTCCCGAATTGCCGCCGCTCTATCTCGAAATGCGCACCGTCGAGTATCTGACTTTCGTCGGCAAATTGAAGGGCCTTTCCGGTACGGAGCTGCGCCAACGCGTCGATACCGTGTGCGAACGCTGCGCCATCCCGGACGTCAAGAAGAAGCTCCTTGCCAAACTCTCCAAAGGCTACCGCCAGCGCGTCGGCTTGGCCCAAGCCATCATTCACAATCCGGAGGTGCTGATTCTAGACGAGCCGACCGCCGGACTCGATCCCAAGCAGATCAATGAGACGCGCGACCTGATCAAGGGCCTCGCAGGCGATCACACCATCATTCTCAGCACGCACATCCTTCCGGAAGTCGAGCAAACCTGCCAGCAAGTCATCATCATCAACAAGGGCAAGCTGGTGGCGACTGACTCCGTGAACAATCTTCAGAGCCGCGCGCGCGGCGCCGAGTCCGTGCTCGTGGAAGTAGCGGGGCGCAACGGCGATCTCGATGCCGCTATGGTGCAGCAACGCCTGGAGAAAGTTGCCGGTGTGAGCCGTGTTGCCTTCAAGGAAAAGCGCCAGAACCGCAGCACATTTGAAGTCGAGAGCCAGAAGGACCGTTTCCTGCGCGGGGATTTGGCTCGTGCGGTGGTGGAATCGGGCTGGGACCTCAACGAATTGCGTCCCTCCGCCGTCAGTCTCGAAGAAATTTTCCTCCAGCTCACTGGCGAGCAGCCCGCGCCCCCGGGGGAAGAACCAGCGGCAAAGGGAGCGGGAAAATGAGAAACATCTGGATCATTTGCCGCAAAGAGCTGCACAGCTATTTCGTCTCGCCCATCGCATACCTCCTGCTCACCATGTTTGCGGTCATCATGGGCTTCTTTTTCTGGAACGTCCTAGGCTATTTCGTTTTCCTGGGCATGGAATCCCAAATGCGCGGCGAAATGTATCCCATGAACGTGAACGAGCAGGTCATCCGGCCACTGCTTTCGAACATGAGCGTGGTCGGACTATTCCTGATCCCCATGATCACCATGAGATTGTTCGCGGAAGAGAAACGCACCGGAACGATTGAGCTCCTGGCGACGTCGCCGGTGCGGGACGCTGAGGTAATTCTCGGAAAGTGGCTGGCAGCGGTGATCTTGTACGGCTGCATGATGCTGCTCACTTCGCTGAATTTTGTTTTTATATTCAAGTATGGCAATCCGGATTGGAAGCCGCTGGCGGTCGCCTATCTCGGTTTACTCCTGCAGGCGGCTGCGCTGCTGGCCATCGGCACGTTTATTTCCACGCTGACGAGAAACCAAATCATCGCCGGAGCCGCCACCTTTGGTGTATGCCTGCTATTGTGGGTTCTCGGCTGGGTCAGCGGCTACGAAACCGCCACCTGGGCGCAAGTGCTTTCGTACATGTCCGTGATCACGCACTTCGAATCGTTCGCCAAGGGCGTGCTGGATTCCAAGGACGCCGTCTTCTACCTCACCCTGACTTTTCTTGGACTGTTCTTTACCGCGCGCTCGATGGAGTCCCTGCGCTGGAGGTCGTGAGTGAATTTACAGTTGCTCAAGGCGAGGCAAACAAAGTACGCGGCTTACGCCACTCTCTATATTCTGGTGGTCCTCGCAATCGTGACCGTAGCGAATATCCTTGCCAATCGCCACAACAAGTCCTTCGACGCCACGTCGAATAAGCGCTACAGCCTTTCCGATCAGACCGTCAAGATCGTGAAAGGCCTCAAAGAGGATGCCAAGATCACTTATTTCGATCAGGGCAGCCGCTTCGAGCGAGCCAAGGACCAGCTCGACATGTACGCGAATATTTCCCCCAAGGTTCGCGTCGACTACGTGGACCCGGACAAAAAACCCCAGTTGGCGCGCGAAGCCGGGATCAAGAACTATGGAACGGCGATTGTGCAGATCGGCGCGAAGAAAGAAGAGGCCAAGAGCACCAGCGAGGAAGATATTACCGGCGCTTTCATTCGCGATCTGAAGAACAACACGCGCACGGTGTGCTTCGTGACCGGGAGCGGCGAGCACCGGATCGACGACACGGACAAGAACGGCTATTCGCGGCTCAAGGACCTGCTGGGGAAGGATGAATACACCGCGAGGTCCATCAACTTGTTGCAAAAGGCCGAGGTGCCTGCTGAGTGCACGGTCGCGGTCGTGGGCGGACCGAGTGGCGACTACTTGCAGCCTGAGGTGGATGCCATCAAGAAGTACGTCGAAGAGGGCGGGCGGGCGTTCTTTCTGCTCGATCCGCCGCTGAAGATGGGAAGGTCGGAGGTCGCGGACAACGATGCCCTTACCGGACTGCTGCAAAGTTGGGGTGTGACGCTGGAAAAAGATTTGATTCTGGACCTGAACCCCATTGGTCAGCTCGCCGGTCTTGGGCCGCAGGTGGCTCTCGTTACGCGCTACGAGGCACATCCCATTGTGAACGAGATGAAGCGCACAGCGACCGGCTTCCCGCTATCGCGGTCGCTGGAAACCAAGAATGCCGACAAGACCACTATCGAGAAGCTTTTCAGTTCTTCAGAGAGCAGTCTAGCCACAACGAAATTGAATTCCCCGAACATCAACCCGAATGATCCCCAGAATAAGAAGGGGCCCATGGCCATCGCGGCGGCGGGCTCGTATAGAACGGGAAAAGAAAACGCGCAGGGGCGCTTTGTCGTGATCGGGAGTTCTCAATGGGCCGCGAATTCGTTCATTGGTTTCAACGGGAACCGCGACCTGGCCCTGAACACTATGAACTGGCTTTCTTCCGATGAGGACTTGATTTCCATTCGTCCGAAGGAGCGCGACGACCGCCGCATTACCATGACGCAGTCGCAAATGCACTGGGTGCGCATTACCAGCCAGTTTTTGTTCCCGTTGGCCATCGTGATTGCCGGCGTTACGGTTTGGTGGCGGCGCAGGTAGGCACCGCAACACCCCACGTGCATAGGGTTTCGGGACAACTTCGATGAAAATCCAAGGCCTGCTGATCGCCGCGATTGTTCTGGTTGCGCTTAGCGGAACGCTCTACTGGTCCAATCATCGCAAGCCCGCGGATGCCGAAGCGAAAGCCTCCGCCGATACACCGCCCAAAATCCTCACGCTCAGCCAGGCCGACATCGTTAAGCTCGGCATCAAAAAGAGAGGTGCGGAAGAACTGGCGCTCGCAAAGAATAGCGCTGGCAAATGGCAAATTACCGCGCCCAAGCCCCTGGCTGCCGATCAGGATTCCGTCTCCAGCATCTTGTCCACCTTGTCGTCACTCAGCTCGGACCGTTTGATCGAAGAGAAAGCCGGCAATCTGGATCAATATGGGCTCACGCAGCCATCCCTCGAAGTAGATGTCACCGAGAAGGACAATAAGACTCGCAAGCTACTGATCGGCGATGACACGCCCGCGGGCAGCGCGGCCTTTGCAGCGGTCTCGGACGACCCGCGCGTGTTCACCGTTGCCAGCTACAACAAGAACAGCTTCGACAAAAACGCCAAAGACTTACGCGACAAACGGCTGCTGACCTTCGAAACTGACAAGGTTACCCGAGTCGAGTTGCTGGCCAAAAAGCAAACCATCGAATTTGGCCGCAACAAAGACCAGTGGCAAATCCTGAGGCCAGGGCCTTTCCGCGCCGAACAATTCCAGGTCGAAGATCTGGTCCGCACGCTGCACGACGCAAAGATGGACTTGACGGGCAGCGATGACGAGAAGAAAGCCGCCCGTGCGTTTAGCTCCAGCGCTCTCGTCGCCGCCGCGAAGGTCACGGATGTTTCCGGAACGCAGGAACTCCAAGTCCGCAAGAGCAAGGACGATTACTACGCAAAGTCCAGCGCCGTCGCAGGCGTTTACAAAGTTTTAAGCAGCACCGGAACAGGCCTCGACAAGAACCTCGACGATTTCCGGAACAAGAAACTTTTTGATTTCGGCTATACCGATCCGGATAAGATCGAACTCCACGACGGTTCGAAGAGTTATTCTTTCAGCAAGACGGGCTCGGATTGGTCGTCGAACGGCATAAAAATGGACGCGGACACCGTCAGAACGCTCGTCGGCAATATCCGCGATCTCTCCGCCAGCAAGTTCGCGGACAGCGGGTTTACCACGCCGGTCATGGATATCACCGTGACTTCCGATGTAGGCAAGCGCACCGAAAAAGTCCTCCTTGCAAAGAACGGCGACCGCTACGTCGCGAAGCGTGAGAACGAACACGCCCTCTACGAACTAAACGCCACATCCATCGACGAACTCCAAAAGTCAGCCGCTGGCGTCAAACATGCCGCCCCGACCGCGAAAAAGTAAATCGATCCTGTTCAAGCTCTTCGGAATAGGCAGCCTCGTGCCACCTCGAAAACAAGCCGCTTAGGCTTTCCGCACGCCCTTCTATGGTATTTACCTCCTTCGATTTCCAGTTGGAATGGAAAGTGCAGGAGCGAGGTAGTCGCGCTCAAGTTCACGTTCTGACCGCAAATCAAACAGGGTATTTGCTTTACGTCTATTGCGTTGAAGAGAATCGCACGACATGATGCTGTCGGTTTCTTGGCGCTCGCGGCGGTGCTTTCAGCCACGCGGCATTGCGTCGGGCGCTGTTCTGCGTCTCTACCGAATCGGGGCGCTACAGCACCGATGTCCTCAAACTTGAACTGCGCGGTTCGGTCTTCCGGATCGTCGGCACCGACGGACACCGGCTGTCGGTCGTTGAAGGCACAGCCAGGACTGAGGGAAGCTCGACATTTTCGGCGCTTCTGTTCCGTTCAACTGCAACCATCCTGAGCCGGCTAGGCTTGGCGGATGAGCCTCGATGGGTCGTGTTTTCCACCTGCGGTTCTGAACAGGAATTCAATCTGTTCACGCTGCCGGATGAACCCAACTCATCACCCGCCGAGGGCAAGGTCAGTTCCCGAATTACGAGAACGTTCTGCCCAAGGCACCGCTCGAAGCCAGAGTCGTCTTCCGGCGCGAAGAACTGCTGGAAGGCCTCGCGAAGCTCTCGCCCACTGCTCGCAAAGCAGAAGTTCCGGCGGTAAAGCTGGAGCTTTCGCAGTCACCGGTCTCAATCAAAACCGAAAACAACGGCACCGCCAACAGCGTCGCTTTGGAGCACACTCGCGTTTCGGGAAAGGTGCGAGACATCGGTTTCAATCTTCACTACTTGACGCAGTATGTGAAGAGCCTCGAAACCGACACGATCTCGATGAAGCTGTTCTCGAAAGCGATCTGCGAGGTCGCTCTCTTTGATGCCTTCCGCTACCAGCATCTCCTGATGCCATTGCGTCTCTAAGTGCCGCCAACGAGCTTTACCCACAAATCCGTTTACCCAGAAAGACCCGACCCAAAAGAAGTCCGGCGGCACTCCCACGCCGATCCACAACCGGCTGGACTGCGGGAGAACCGAACCCACGCGGACGCGCGAGCTCGGTCATTCCAGCCAACAATCCACAAAAGGAGAAGAACCACATGTCAGTAGCAGCACAAGCAGTAGATCCACAACCGGCGTCCCTGGCGCTGACCCTGCTTCAATCGAAAGCAGGTAATCGCTGGGCCCGGGCAGTCGAAGAAATGAAAACGAATCGCCTGCGCGTAGCGGGTGATTTCCCGGAGTTCATCGTGACCAACAAGAGCGGAACCGCCTACAAGGTGAAGCTCGATCCGCACGGCAATGGCTCCTGCACCTGTCCCGATTTCCAAGTGCGCATGGCGCAGGAAGGGCGGATTTGCAAGCACATTGCTGCGGCGGCGATCACCGCGTTGGCACCGCAGAGCAAAGCCTCATCGCCCGCGAACGGAAACGGGTCCGTCCGGGCGAGCGAGAGCTCGACTGCGGAAGCGTCTCCGCTCATCTTTCGCATCCGGCGCACCGTCCAGACCGACGGGAAGGGCGCTGTGCAAGTCGAGGTTCAGGCGCGCGTAACGAACGACGAGGCACAGGACCAGGAAACCGCGTCTTATGCCTACGAGTTACTCGAACGCCTGGCTTCTCTTGCCGGCAAGAACCCCGCACCCTCAGAGAACAACGATGCTCGGGAAGCTGTTTCTCCGAGCGCGGCAAAACCGCCGATCAAGTCTCGCGCCTCATCTGCCAAGGAAGGGAGTCCTGTTCACGCGGTCATCACCAAGATTGATTGCATGAAGACCCGTCAGGGCGAATCTCTTTTTCTCAAGGTGGATGTCGGCGGCGAGACGGTGCGGGTGTTCGGCCGTCCCGAGGAGTTGGCGGAGCGTCTGGAAGCGAGTGGTTACGACATTCCGGCGAGTGAGATCGAAGCTGGGATGGAACTCCATCTTCCCTGCCTGGTGAAAGTCGGTCAGGGCAACAACGGATACAAGACCATCGAAGAGTTCTTGCCCGAAGCTGCCGAATGACCGCCTGCCACATCCACCTAGCCGAGTCAGGGAGGCGAAAGCCTCTCTGACTCGGATTCTTTGCCCAAAATACTTTGGACTAAGTACACTAACGCGAATTCAGGAGACCCGTCGCAGAAAGGCCGAGGAGTAACAGAATGCTCTCGAACAGATCGATACCGCGCGCGACTGTAATTCCGGTCTTGGCGTATCCAGACGTGAGTCAGGCTGCAGCTTGGCTCTGTGACGCCTTCGGATTTAGTGTGCGTCTGCGCATTGGCAACCACCGCGTGCAGTTAAATGTCGGGGACGGAGCACTGGTTGTGAGGGAAATGCGAGAGAACGAGACCAGCGCAGGACTGGGCGTGGGATTCTCCGTCACGATTCGCGTGGCGGACGCTGATGCCCACTGCAACCGGGCTAAAGTTCACGGCGCGCGTATTGCACAAGAGCCGGTGACTCATTCGTACGGCGAGAGGCAATACAACGCGATTGACTTCGCCGGACACTCGTGGACTTTTTCGCAGTCGGTCGCGGATGTACATCCTCAGGAGTGGGGCGGGACGGCCGAACAACTCTAACTACACTTGAACGACGTTAGAGACAGTTTTATGGCTCGGAGTCGCACAAAGATGAACTCGCAGCTCACGTCGGCACGAGTTTCCGAATACTCGACCAAGCAACTTTCCGAACGGACGTGGCGCGATTTCGAGCGCCTATTCGAGACTCATCCGGCGCCGGGCGCTTATCCGTGTTGGTGTATGTACAACCACCGGTGCGGGCCTGAACCGAGAGAGAAAAGAGATTCGCGGGCCAAGTGGATCGAGCAAAACCATCGCGACAAGGAAGCGCTGGTGGAGAAAGGACGCTCACACGGCATACTCGTTTACGCGCAGGGCGAGCCCGTGGGTTGGTGTCAATTTGGGCTAAGTGAGGAGCTGCCACGCATTGAAAAGAATCCGAAGTATCTCAAACCCACCTCTGAAAGCGGCCGGCGGCTCTGGCGGATAACGTGTTTCGTAGTTCACAAGAAATATCGTCGCCGTGGGGTTGCACGCATAGCTCTAAAGGCGGCACTCGCCGCCATACAAAACGAGGGAGGAGGCCAGGTCGAGGCTTACCCTATAAAACGCTGGGGAGGCTACCAGAAGTACCGAGGGGCCGTCTCGATGTTCGAGAAGGAGGGATTTCAGATCGTCGCTCCTCTCGGCAAAAGCAACGTGCTGGTGCGAAAAAGCATTTGAGCTGTCGTCGAATGTGAAGACTTGCGTGATTCAAGTCAGAAGGCAGGCACCATGAACCTGTCGGTTTTCTGCGGAGTGAGCGTCGATGGCTTTCTGGCCCGGCCAGACCATGCGCTCGATTTCTTAGATGCGGGCGGGCAGGAGCCTCACGGCTTTGAGGAATTCTACGGCAGCGTCGATGTGGTCGTCATCGGCAGGAAGACCTTCGAAGTGGTACTGAAATTTGGGTCGTGGTCTTACGGAAAGAAGCCGGTATTTGTACTGAGCAGCCGTCCGCTCGACTTTTCAGCAGTCAAAGGCGGCGTGGTGGAGCAGATGTCGGGAGAACCGGCCAAAATCGTAAGGCAGCTCAAGTCCCGCGGCTTCAAACATGCTTACATAGACGGCGGCGTTACCATTCAGAGATTTCTTGCAGCGGGATGTGTTGACCGACTGGTGATCACACGCGTGCCAGTACTGATCGGTGCAGGTATCCCGTTATTTGGCCCGGTACCGCGCGACATCAGTCTTCGTCATGTGGCTACGCGCTCCTATAAAGGTGGCCTGGTGCAGAGTGAATACGAAATTGGCGCGGCACAGATACCGTGAACGAGCAATCATCGTCGGCGTGCAGTAGATCCGCTAGCGGAACTGGACGCCAGACGCCTTCAAGAGACCCATGATGGTGTCCGAGTTGACCCCCCAGAGAGTGCCAATGTGGATGTCCTCGACCCGCCCGGCGGAAGCGAGGCCAAGCGCCGAGTCGGGCTTGTAGTGGACTTCCCAGACCGTGACCGTGCGAGCCCGCGCGCCGGGTCGTGTCGTCACGTGAATGTATTCGACGTCGGCATAGTGAAAGCCTCGCGTCGCCACAATGCCTCCGGTTTCCTCGATTCCAGTTCTAGAGACAACAATTCGATCCAACATCATCACCGGGACGCCCAACGCGACGACCACGGTCAAGGCGAGTGCCCGAAACCGCTTCGAACCCTTGTTGCGAAACAGGTACATCGTCAACGCGGTCAAGGCAGCGAGCAGCAGCAGGCCAATCCCGAGCCACCAGATCGGCGGGCGGAAGGTCGTTTCGGCTCCTGAAGCAAGGGCCTGAGTGATCAAAGGCGTCCCGCCCTGCGCTGGTGCGTCACGGCGCAAAATGAGAATGAGTTAGCCAAAATCCACGCGCCGGCCAGGACAACGCAACACCCAATGATCCATATTGGGAGTGGGAATTCATCCGGCGGCTGCACTTGCACGTGGACGTGTTTCTCGTTGCGACGGTCGCGCCCATGATGCGCGGGCTGGATCAACGCCGCAAAAACCCCTAACGGAGGTACCACCCAGGACACACATTTGGAGGCGCAGGCGGCTGCTTCCGAAGAGAGTCGCTGCCCGTTCCCCCTTTCGCCTGCCGGAGGTATCTGATGCGGTGCTCCTTGGGACTATCGGCTACTGTCCTTCTCGTTGCCGCGCTGGGTTGTTACCACGCCACGGTCGAAACGGGATTGACTCCCTCCAGCCAGACTGTCGAGAAGTCGTTCGCGTCGGGATGGATCGCCGGGCTGATTCCACCAAGCACGGTGCAAACGGCATCAAAGTGCCCCAACGGGGCAGCGAAGATCGAGACTCAGCTCAGCTTTGTGAATCAGCTCGTCGCGTGGCTGACGGCATACATCTATACGCCAATGAGCATCAAAGTGACCTGCGCTGAGTCCCGCCGCGCTTCGGTCTCTCCGACCGCTCCACGGATTGACGTGGGCACCAACCCAACGGCGGAGCAAGTCAAGGATGCCATCAGCCGTGCGGCCGCACTGTCGCTCAGCGACGGTGTGCCGGTATACATCGAATACTAGACCCCGTGCGGGCAGCGTGCGGACCGAGGGCGCGTCGCTAGATGCGCCCTTTGTTTATGGGCCAGTGCCCGCGCCGGATGCGACACCGGGGGACCCCTGGACTGCGGTGAAGCGTGTAGACGTGCTGACAGCCCTGCCCAGCTACTAGCGGCGCGTTGGACCGGC
>QHZB01000211.1 GCA_003224525.1 Acidobacteriota bacterium
TCCCACAGCGCCCTCACGGCATAGCGCAGGTTTTGCCTGAGTGTGCCCAGCATCTGACCTCCGAGTGCAAGCAGAATTCATGGGCAAGCAGTTGACCATCCGCCGATCACGTACGGTGCTGAACAAGAAAGACTTAGGCGGGCAAGGCACACGAAGAGGTAGGCGCCGGTGCCCGGTATTGGGACGCGGAGTGCGGATTCGGACAGCAGCGGGAACGGGGAATTGTGTTGCGGCTACTTCGCATCATGGAAAATGATGCCCAGCGTGTAGCGCCTACCGCGGTGCACGAGGCTGACGCCATGGCGCAGATTGACGCGATAGTAGCCGAGCGAACCTTTTACAGGCCGGTAGCGCGTGGTGAAGATGATCGCATGACCCTGATCGGCGACGACCACTTGCGGCTTGGACTGCGTGCGCGGTTGCTGTTCGACGAGAATGAATTCTCCGCCTTCCCAGTCGCGGCCGTGTTGGCCGAGCAGGAATACCATTTGAAGGGGAAAGCTGACTTCGCCGTAGAGATCCTGATGAAGACAGTTGTAGCCCCCGGCCTCGTAGTGGAGCATAAGCGGCGTAGGCTTCGTCTGCCTTGCTTGGTGGCAAGTTTTCAGGAAAGCTGCATGCTCGCGAGGATATCGCGGAGCATTCTCACCAAGCAGCTCCGCCCAATGATTGGCAACTTCTCTGAGATGCGGATAAGCGCTGCTTCTGAGCTCTGCAACGAGTTCCGGCAGCGGGTTGACGAAATACTTGTAGTCCCCGATCCCGAAGCGATACCGCTCCATGATGACGTGGCTGCGAAAATGGTTTGCATCGTTGAAAAGCGCCGCCAGAGCTTCACATTCCGCAAGCGAGAGAATGGCATCTGTAACCGCATAGCCACGCTCCGAAAGAGATCGCTCTGCGTTCTTCCAATCCAGCGCGTCGATTCGTTGCGCGATAGTAAGTGGAGCGGCACTTTCTCCAGCTGCCCGTGTCATGCGGCCTCCCAAGTTGCACGATGCTCGACAGCACAGCAAAGCTTAGAGCATCCCGTGCGAGACAATCTATCCGATCCTGGCCATCAAATTTTTCGTTTATCGCCATCCAAAAGGCAAGGACGCACACCGATTCGTGCCTGATACAACTCATGCTAAATCCTCCCTCGATTCGGTGCTATAGTGAAGCCCAGGCCGGATGAACCAATCCGGTTGCACTTACTGCCGAAATCACGAAGCAATATCTTTTCAGCGAAGACATTCGCTCGCATGAGGAGGGCCGAATGAAGAGCAACGAGACACTTTCAAAAGGTTCGCGGAGGACCTTCCTCCAGTTGTCGGCTGCCGCGACGGCGGCGATGGCGTTCCGCATCTCTACCGAGGCATCCCTCGCGGCGGAAGAGCGCAAAGTTTTTCATCCGGGAGCCGTAGTGATCGACGCGAACGAAAATCCGCTGGGGCCGTGTGACGCCGCACGGAAGGCCATCGTGGATATGGCGCCGCAGGGCGGCCGGTATTCCTACTGGCTCAAGGAAGAATTCGTCAAGACATTTACGGAGATGGAAGGTCTGAAACCGGAATACCTGCGCGTCTTTCCCGGCTCAAGCGAACCGCTGCATTTCTCGGTGCTGTCGTTCACCTCGCCAACGAAGAGCTACGTCACCGCGGATCCCGGTTACGAAGCCGGTATGAAAGCGGCGAAAATCTCCGGTGCCCGCATCGTCAAAACCCCCCTGACGAAAACGTACTCGCACGATATCAAAGCGATGGTCGTCGCCGCACCGGATGCCGGGCTGTTCTATGTCTGTACCCCGAACAATCCGACCGGAAGCATGACGTCGCACTCCGACCTCGAGCAACTAGTCGCAGCAAAACCGAAACGTTCCGTCGTGCTCGTCGACGAAGCCTACATCCATTTTTCCGACGGCGTGAGCGCCATCGACCTAGTGAAAGCCAATCAGGACGTCATCGTGTTGCGAACCTTTTCCAAGATTTACGGCATGGCCGGTATTCGCTGTGGCATGGCCATCGCGCGTCCCGACTTGCTGGCAAAACTGGAAAACTTCAGCGGCTGGAGCGCCATGCCGATTACGGCCATGGCCGCCGCAACCGCCAGCCTCAAGCACGAGCATCTTCTTTCGGAGCGCAAACAGTTAAACGCCGTGATCCGCCAAAAAACATTCGACAGGCTCGCCGGCCTCGGCTATGCCTACGTCCCTTCACAGTCAAATTGTTTTATGCTGGATGCCAAGCGCCCCGCGAAAGAAGTCATCGATGCGATGGCCGCGCGCAACGTATATATTGGCCGTTCGTGGCCCGTCTGGCCGACGCATGTTCGTATCACCGTCGGCACCCAGCCGGAGATGGATGCCTTCCACGAAGCCTTTGTCGCCGTGATGAAGAATTCCACGACAACGGGCAATGTGCCATCGCTCAACAAGCGACGGTCGTATCCCGACGGCCAATCCTGGCCCAGCGTCTAATAATGACCCGATTGGTTTTCCGTGCTCTTACTGGGCAGCCGTCCCCAGCGGAATCGCTTCGAAATATTTTGGCACAATCACCTTTGTCATTGGGGAAGCGGCTTTGATCTCCTCTAGAAAGGGTTGCAGCGCGCCAAGAGAAGGCTGCTGAGATGCCCCAAATGGGGCCGTAAAATTGTCCCAGTGCGTGGGCAGCACGGCCGCGGGAAAATGCAGGTCGCGCATGAGCCGGCCGCTGTAGTCATAGATCTCGCTCCGAGAAGCTGCTGCACCCATCAGAACGACGTCCGGCTGCTATCCTTCGATCTCGCGCTCGATGTAGTTCATCCCGCCAAACGCGAGAATTTGATGACCGTGAAAACGGATCAGGAAGGCCAGCGTGCTCCCTTCCGGGTGCATTTGCCGCAGTGTTAACGGAGCTTTCATTCCTTCAGGAGCTTTTTCAGAGCTGAAATAGTGCTTGTGGTCCAGGTAGTCCCGTCGCTGATCTCCCACCCCGCCGTCCCCAGCCACCGGAGAGTGACCGTTCCGTCTTTTTCACTGCCCGGCGGTTTCTGTCCTGCCAGCGCGCAGATCACCGACACAGCGAAAACTATTGACGCACGCACATATTTGCGCATCAGAGGACTCCCTCACAAGCGGATTTGAGCAGAGTCTAGCCACGCCGGTCCGCAGCGTCACGCGTTGTTTCGCAAACAAGACTATTCTTTCAAATGAAAAGGGCGGGAATGTATCCCGCCCCATGACAAATCTTTATGAAATTGCCCAAGGCTCAGGCGCGCGCTTCAGCGCGTGCCCATTCGATGGCGTGAGGGGAACCGCGTCATGAAACTGCTCTGCCTCCGTCGAGCCAGCTAGGGCGGTGGTGGACGAATTACCGCCGGAGACGACCTGGGCGATTTCGTCGAAGTAGCCGGTGCCGACGAAACGCTGGTGCGTCACGGCGCGGTAGCCGAGTTCCTGCGCGGCAAATTCTTCCTGTTGGAGTTTCGAATATGCCGTCATACCCGCCTGCGAGTAGCCGCGTGCAAGGTGGAACATGGACATATTTAGCGCGTGGAATCCGGCGAGAGTTACGAACTGGAATTTGTAGCCCATCTTGCCGAGTTCCTGCGGGAAGTTCGCGATCGTGACGTCGTCGAGCTTTTTCTTCCAGTTGAACGACGGCGAACAGTTGTACGCCAGCAGCTTGCCTGGAAATTTCGCATGGATGGCTTCTGCGAATTTCCTCGCTTCCGCGAGATCAGGTGTCGAAGTCTCGCACCAGAGCATGTCGGCATAAGGCGCGTAAGCGAGCCCGCGTGCGATGCCGGCGTCAATGCCGCCACGGAACTGGTAGAAGCCTTCGGGCGTGCGTTCGCCGTAGATGAATTCCCGGTCGCGCGGGTCCGCGTCGGAAAGCAGCAGCCCGGCGGAGTTCGCATCCGTGCGCGCGATAAGAATGGTGGGCACGCCGCAAACGTCAGCGGCAAGACGCGCCGCCACCAATTTTTCGATGAACTCACGCGTGGGCACGAGGACTTTGCCGCCGAGATGGCCGCATTTCTTCGCGGATGACAGTTGATCTTCGAAGTGAACGCCCGCAGCGCCGGCTTCGATCATCGCTTTCATTAGCTCGTAAGCGTTCAGCGAGCCGCCAAAACCAGCTTCGGCGTCAGCCACGATCGGCGCAAACCAATACGTCCCGGTCTTCTTTCCTTCCGAGGATTCGATCTGGTCCGCGCGCAGCAGCGCGCGATTGATGCGCTTCACCAGATTCGGCGCGGAATCGCAGGGGTAGAGACTCTGGTCGGGATAGACATCGCCCGCGGTATTGCCATCAGCCGCCACTTGCCAGCCGCTTCCATAGATCGCTTTCAGACCAGCCTGCACCATTTCAATGGCTTGATTGCCGGTGATGGCTCCGAGCGCCGGAACATAGGCGTCGGTGTGCATAAGATTCCACAGCCGGTCCGCTCCGAGCCGCGCCAGCGTGTATTCAATCTGGATCGAGCCGCGCAGCCGCAAAACATCCGAATACGAATAGGGACGCGTGATCCCGGACCAACGGGGATCGGTGGTCCACTGGGAAAGCGCGTTGCGCTTGTTGCCGTTACCCCCGTTCGTTCTGTTGGACGACATTGGATGTTCCTTACCTTTCTGTTCTCTCGCGACTGCCAATTGAAAGACTAAAAAAACTTTCCAGGTCACGGGTGAAGCAAGGCCCGCTTCCACTTAAATCAAAAACTACAAATCAAATTAATCACGAACTGAAAACTGAAAACTCTTCTCAGGCCGGATTGAACTCCTGACCCCGAATCATTTCCTCGCTGATGCCGCGCGCCTCCCGAAGCGTCGCGGCCATCTGCGGATCGCTATTCTTTGCCGTTTCGCTCAGCAGCCGGTCGAGTTCCTCGTTAAACAGATCACGGATAAGTTCGGGTGTGTGGAGAACGGGCATGCCACTGTCATCGAGAATTTCAACTTGGCCGGAGTGCCTCATGCGCTGCGCGATCATCAGCCGGTAAATCCGGTCGGTGGCCAGATCTTCCATGTAGCCATCGAGGAGGCTCGCGCCTTTTCCGTTCAGGACCCCGTTGCGATAGCGAATGACCGTTCGAACCGCGGCGCGCGTACCGGCCAACGTGCGTTTGCCGACTCCCGTTGGCAGCGGACGAAGATCGGGATGCGTGCCGGCGTTCGCGGGAAGCGCCTGAAGTTGATTTGGAGCAGGGAACTGGCTCACGGCGATTTCGTTTTGATCCGGATGTCCCGTCCACGCGCCGTCCATCATGGAGTTGGATTCGTTCTTCTTGTCTTCGGCGAGGGCCTTCAACGCGCGCGCGTTCAGTTCCGCATCTTCGCGGCTGGGAAAGAGTGCGGTCATGCCTCCAATAGCGAGCATGCCGTGTTTGTGGCAAATCTCGGGAATGAGGTTGCGCAAGTTCTGGAAGAAAGCCACATTGTGCGGAATTGTGTTGCGATCGGGGAGTACCCACTCCGGTTTCTCGAGATTGAAATGAATCAAGCTGGCCATGTAGTCCCAACGGCCGAGATTGAGCCCCACAATGTGATCGCGAAGATTCCAGGCAAACTCTTCCATCTGAAATGCGAGCGGATGCGATTCGACCAAAGCCATGCACTTGATGGCATTCGTTGGCAGGCCCTTCAGCCGGGCAATTATCTGGAAAAGATCGCGCCACCAGAGCGCCTCGTCGGCGGATTCGGACTTAGGAATGTAAATGCAGAGAGGATGCTTCAGCGCCCTGAAGTCCACCTGATAAGCCACTATCGCGACGTCAAACAGCGAAGCCGGAAGCAATTCCCCGGGCAGAACACCAGCCTGATGAATGTGCAGGCCGCGGGGCCGCGTGAAAATAACCGTTGCACTGGAATTGATGCCCACTGTCTTGCTGCGCTTGCGGTCAAAGTAGGTGAGTCGGCCGGCGAGCGCTTCCAGAATATTCTTAATCCCTTGCGAATTGTGCTCCCAGGCGTTGGCAGTGGAATCTTCCAAATCGAGCATGACGCCCGGAGCGCCGGAATTCAGCATTTTCACGACAAGGTCGGCGTCATCCGCAGGGCCGGTCATCTGGTTTCGCTGATCCGCGCACCAGGCCGGAAGCTCAATTCGCCAGGAATTTGTGGTGGCGACCGAGGGCGGCAGGTAATCGGGAACCTTGCCCGCGTGGGCTTCGGCCAGGGCGCAATCGCGGCGCGCGACCAATGCGCGCTGCCGCAGCGTGAGCGCCGCATGCAGCGGCGCAAGAAATTCGAGAAAACCCGCAGGGAGATCGCGTGCCGGGTCGAAGTCCGGGGGAGCGGAATTGACCGCCACGATGCGATTCGAAAAGGGCAGGGGAACGAGCGCCGGATTCGGCTTGGTGGTGGCGGTTGCCATTGTCGAAGTCAGTCCTTTCCGGTGCGAATTCGAACGGAAGCCGGCCGGCGAACTAGAAGGGCAATTCGAAGGCCAACCGGCAGCGACGCGCAATCTCTAAGATCCATTCGCTCAAGGAGATAGAAGAGCCTCGGCAGAGCGCCAAGGATTCCGTGGGAAAACGCGGACAAAGAGTGGAGAAATTTGCGCACCATCGGCGAGTTCTTTCCTTCCCAAATCTCTTTGTTCAATATATTGAACACACGTTCAACGCTCTTTTCTCTTTTATCTGAGCGACGCCGCGGCCACAAGATGATGTTCAATATCCTGAACAATTATTCTATACTTGAGCGATAACTATTTTTTATGGAAGGCCGCCATGGCAGCTGTGGATACCAGTCCGGCGACAGCGGTGGAACGGGCGCTGAATATTCTGGAGGCGGCCGCGCAGCGCCGGGAGGGACTGACCAACGCGGAGATCAGCCGCAAGCTCGGTATACCGAAAAGCTCCGCGAGTTACATCCTGCGGACCCTGGAAAAACGCAGCTACTTGCGACGAGAAGCGGAAACGGGACGATATCGGCTGGGCTTGAAGATTTTAAGTCTCGGCGGCGACGCGCAGGCAAACCTGGACATCGCCGACGTGGCACTGCCGTTTATGAGGTCGCTGGTGGAGAGGATTCATCTGACGGTGCACCTGGCGGTCTTGGACCAGGGCGAAGCGGTTTACATTGAGAAAGTGGAGGCGCCCGGATTTTTCAAGGTGAATACGTGGGTGGGGCGGCGAATGTTTTTGCATTCCACGAGCGTCGGGAAATGCCTGCTGGCCTGGCTGCCGAAGCATGAGGTGGAAACAATTGCGAAGCAGCAGGGTCTGAAGAAGAGAACGCCCGAGACCATCACCAGCATGCCAAAGCTGCTTGCGGACCTGGAGCACGTGAAGCAGTCGGGATACGCGGTAGATGACGAGGAAAACAGTTTGGGTGCGCGGTGCCTGGGCGCGCCCATCTTCGACACCGAGGGAAATGTAACGGCCGCGCTCGGGGCCAGCGGGACGCTGACCCAGACGGACGAGGTCAACATGCCGAGGATCATCGAAGCGCTGAAGGAAACAGCGCGGCGGATATCGCGGCAACTGCAGAAAAGCGGCGCAACGGGGGCCGCCTAGTAAACGACGCCGCGCGCGCGAAGGATTACATGGCCTAGCCCCTGACGACCAAATTGTTCTTCACAGAGAAGACGTTGGGAACTTGATTGGCTCGCAGACCCGCGAGATTCTTGTCGGTTTCGCTGTCGGCCACGCCCTCCAGCGTGACGCTGCCATTCTTCACGATGATATGAATGGAAGGCACGGCCTGAATGGAGTAACGCGCGAGGCCGGGGTCCCCATAAATAGCGCGGTACAGAGCATGGCGGAGCTGGTCATCTATCGGCGAGGGTGGAAGAACCTCGATGTTGCTCACGACCGAGGAGACTCCCTCGAGGCTCTTCACGGCGGCCTCGGCGTCGGATTTCAAAACCGGCCGAGTCACTTGGCCGGAGAGAATCACCTTGTCGCCCTCCACCTGATAGGCGAGGTTGTCGAACACGGAATACCACGGCAACATGACCAGCTGGTGCCGCACTTCCTTGTAGAGTTTTTCCCGATACTTTGCTTCGCTGCGCTGTTTCTTCTCATCCTGCGGCCGAGCTGCCGCGGAGTATGGCAACGCCACAATCGGCGCGGCGAGCAGACCTGCTACAAACAAGGCCCGGAGTTCCATTCTCATGATTCCCTCCTGGACAAGCGTTCGATAACTGTTCCACCAGTTAGATTCAAGATGCAGGGCAAATGGGTGCGCGGTTCCGTGCCGCGGGCAGGTGTTAGCATACTCTCTACAAGGGCTGCAAGCAGTGTGGAATTGTTTCGGAGGGGAAAACCTGGTGAGCGCAACAGCGTTAGGCGGATACGTTTTGAGACGTGGAGAATAGTCTGATGCTGGTCATTGCACATCGCGGGGCATCGGGGAACGCGCCGGAGAATACGCTGGCGGCATTCAAGAAAGCTGTTGCGCTGGGAGCGCCGTTCATTGAAACGGATTTGCAGCTTTCGCGCGATGCGCATTTCGTGGCCATTCACGATGCGACGGTGAATCGAACCACAAACGGGCAGGGAGCAGTGCACGACATGAAGCTGGCGGAATTGCGGCGCTTGGATGCGGGGTCGTGGTTCGGGAGCGAGTTCGCCGGAGAGCGCATCCCCACGCTGGAAGAAGTTCTGGAGTTCTCCAAGAAAAATGATGTGGTGTTCTACCTGGAGATAAAGCCGGGCGGATCGTGGGGCGGGGAGCACGCGCTGGTGGGAGCGTTGCGCGAATCAGGAGAGATACCGCGGGTGGTGGTGATTTCTTTTGACCCGGCGATCGTGCTGAGCGTGCGGAAAATCGAGCCAACGCTGATGACCGGGCTCTTGTACGACGGGCAGATCGAGAATCCGCTGGAGAAGGCCGTCGCCATCGGCGCGCGGCAAGTGGTGGTACGCGGAGATCTGGTGACGCCTGCGCTGATCGCCGAAGTCCGGAGGAAAGATCTGCAAGTGGTGTGCTGGACGGTGAATCATCCCGCGCACATGCGGATGCTCGCCGCCGCGGGTGTGGACGGAATCATGAGTGATTATCCGGACCGGCTGGCGGCGGCGGTGAGAAAAGAAGCCGAGAGCATCTCTTAAAAGCGAGAAACCCAGGGGAGCGAAGTTCCATTCCAAAAGTGGAGAGCGGTCGGGCGTCCATCACGAACCAGCCAGCTGAGCCTGGAGAGCGGCGAGTTGGGCGACGGGGATTTGTTCGGCGCGGGCGTCGGGACGCAAATTCAGTGAGGCCAAGGCCTCGCGAACACGATCGGGTTTGGCGAGAGACCGCAGATTATTGATCAGGGTTTTACGCTTCTGCGAGAAACATAATTTCACAAAATCCAGGAAACGAGATGCGTCGCTGAGGGAGAGCATTGCGCGTTCGCCGGGCAGGCGGAGCGTGACCAGGGCGGAGGCGACTTCCGGCGGCGGCTCGAAGGCGTCGCGAGGGATCTCGAAGACGAGTTCGGGACGCGTGTAGAACTGGGTGACGACGGAAAGATAGCCGTAATCGCGCGTGGCCGGTTGGGCCGCGAGGCGACGCGCGACTTCGCTCTGGATGACGATGTGTATTTCGTCGATGAAGTCGGCAAACGTGAAAAGGTGATGAAGGATCGGCGAAGTGATGTAGTAAGGAAGATTGCCATAGATCCGTAGGCGGCGACCGGCGGCGATGGCGGCAATGTCGGCTTCAAGAATGTCCCCGGGGATGACGGTGAGACTGGGGAATTGCTTTGCGAGATGGCGAAGGCCCGGCAGGAACGCAGGATCGATTTCGATGGCGTGGACGGGAGTGCCGGCGGCGAGGAGGTGCTGGGTCATCTCGCCGTGACCGGAACCGATTTCGATCCAGCAATGTTGATCGTCTGGCGGGCGAGGAACGGTGGAATGCGGCGAAACGCGAATGGCGCGCGCAATCTCTTCGCGCCAATGGAGATCGCCGAGAAAATGTTGGCCGAGGCGTTGGCGTGCCATGGGTGGAACAGTGTAGCAGGCAGCGCGGGGATCGCCGTGAGAGATAAGGAGATAAGGAGATAAGAAGATAAAGATGACGAGTTACTCGGTGCTGGCCGCTGCCCGGATGAAGCGCGCCAAACTTCCCGTGCTGATTGCCCCGTTTGGCGAACTCGAGCTCACCAACGCCGTCGCTTTGCGGCTTTTCCGGAAAGAGCTTTCTGCCTCTCAAGTGAAGGCTGCGCACGCGCTGATCAGAAAGGACCTGGAAGACGGCGTTCTAATGGTCAACGCATTGCCCGCGAGCACCTTCGAACGGGCGAAGCCGATCGCGCGAAGACAACGCCTCGTTTGGGTGCCCGAACACTCGACGTACTTCACGTGGTCTCCGCACTCGCCCTGCAGGCGGACACCTTCTACACCTTCGACACGCGGTAAGTGAAACTGGCCGCGGCCGATGTGCTGCTTGTTCGTTGATCCAGGGCCCTTGAACCACGGGCCCATTTGAAATCAGGCGCGGTGGCGCACGTATGGCACTTATCCAGAATAAAAAAAGCGTTGCCGGAATGCGCTCTCAGGGCTTCAGCCACTGGTCGCGGCGTTCGAGGACGAAGGAATCGTCGTTTAGATGGGGATAGGCGGCGTAGACGCGATCGATCTCTTCTCGTTGTCCGGGACTGAGGGTTTCGTGGGGATCCAAGCACCAGATACCTTCCAGGAGGCCTTGCCGCCGCAAGACCTCATGCAGTCCCGCGATGCAGCCGGCGAAATTGTTCGGCACGTCGAAAAAGGCCGCGTTGGTATCGGTGATTTCGGCGCTTCTTCGGAGCAAGTCTTTCGAAACGCCTCCCGCTTCGTGCGCCACGGCATGGCACTCCTGTAAGAGATCGACGGCGCGGCGAGTCCATACCGCCCAGTGGCCCAAAAGGCCGCCTACAATGCGGTATTCCCGCGCGCGTCCGTTGACCTGGAAAAAATAGGGCGTCAGAAGATCCATGGCCATATTGTCATCATTGCCGGTGTAGAGCGCGATGTCTCGGCCAGATTCGGCGACGGCGCGGACGACATCCAGCGTCTGGTAACGGTTGAATGGCGCAATCTTGATAGCGACAACATTTTCAATCTCGGCGAACGCGCGCCAGAATTTGTAGGAAAGCACGCGGCCGCCCACAGCCTGCTGCAGGTAAAAACCAATCAGAGGTATGACTTCCGCTACTTTTCGGGAGTGAGCTATGAGGGCCGCGTCCTCCGCGCCTTTCATGGCGGCCAAGCTCAACAGGCCCGCGCTGTATCCCAAACTCGCGAGCAACTCCGCTTCCGCGACAGCTTGCGATGTCGCCCCGCAGATACCTCCGATGCGGATTAACGGCTCTGCGCGGCCGCGATCAGCACGGTCCATTTCTTCCGCTGCCAATTTTAGGACGGGTGCGAAGAGCCCGATGCGTGAGTCTCGGATGGCAAACTGCGTGGTATGGACGCCCACGGCCAAGCCGCCTGTGCCAGCGGCGACGTAATAACGCGTGAGAGCTCTT
Source organism: Acidobacteriota bacterium (assembly GCA_003224525.1). Taxonomy (GTDB): domain Bacteria; phylum Acidobacteriota; class Terriglobia; order Acidiferrales; family UBA7541; genus Acidiferrum. The sequence goes on from QHZB01000211.1 coordinate 11,412, forward strand.
TGGCGCCGCTCGTCCAGCTGCCGGTCTGCCGTGAGTGCTAATGGATGCGCGGGGATCACCACGCCTCGCGCCAAGACGCGCCGAATCGTTGGATCCAGTTGCCGTGGCATAGGAATTGGCCTGCTCTCTCCGCTGCGGGCTCTTTCTAAAAGCGTCCCGCGCGTTCCTCAAAATGTGTGGGTTTTGCCAATGTCGCTCCGTCCCGGCTAAGCCAGTCCGCGATCCAGGCGATCAGTTGATTGGCTTCGACGCGGGGATGGCCGAAGAGTTCGTACGATTTTTTTGCGTTGCTCAAGAGAGCGTCGGCCGATTCCTGTCCTTCAAGGCGCACGGGCTTATGCAAGCGTTCACCAAATTGCTCGGCAACGCGGCGCACACTCAGCAACTCAGGTCCGGCAATGTTGATCAGGAAGGGAGGCACCGACGCGATGCCAAGAGCTTGCAGGCTCATGGCAGAGGCGTCACCCTGCCAGATGGCATTCAAATAGCCCATGGAGAGCGAAACCGGCTGTCCAGCGTAAACGCGCTGGGCAATGTCCACCAGAACGCCATAGCGGAGTTCCGTGGCGTAATTGAGCCGAAGTATGGACATCCTGGTGTGGTTCGTGCGGCTGAAGTGCTCGAAGATGCGTTCTCGGCCGAGACAACTCATGGCGTATTCGCCTGCGGGATTCAGCGTGTCATCTTCTCGCGAGCCGCCGCCGGAAACAGGCGAGAGCCCATAGACATTGCCTGTGGAGAAGGCCGCGATTCTGCTCTTGCGATATCTTTCGCTCACGAGGCCGGGCAAAAAACTATTCATGGCCCAGGTCCGCGATTCTTGCCCTGTCGTCCCGAACTTCATGCCAGCCATATAGATAATGTTGGCGGCATCCGGGAGAGCGGAGAGCGATTTTGGTTCCAGCAAGTCGCAGCGCAGCGTTTCCACGCCCCACATTTGCAACTGCGACTCTAACTCGGAGGATGAGAAACGAGAGACACCGATCACACGCCGCGAAACTCCCGCGATCTCCGATGCTCTCTTGGCCATGCGGGCGAGAGTCGGCCCCATCTTCCCGCCCACGCCCAAGATGACAATGTCGTCATCGAGGGCAGCGAGCGTGCCAATGACGGCGTCCGTCGGCTCGCTGAGAAGTTCATCCAGCTCTTCGATATCGCGGACGGAGGTCTTCTGGTGTGATGATGCCATTCGTTGCTCTCAAGTCATTCGATGCAGCGGCGATCGAATGCCCATAAAACTGGCGAGTGCGATTGTACTCGAATCGCCGAGGCATGGTCTTCCGTCTTTGTCTCTGCCTTTTCAGACTTTTTTCTACGGTCCAGATTTCTCCGGAGACCCATTCGAAGGGGTTTACAATCTCCCCCGAGGAATTCGGCAGCCATGCGCTTGCGCATCATGACGATGGCGGACATCCCGGCGGGAATGCGGTTGAAGGAGATCGCGGGCTGGAATCAGACCGCGGCGGACTGGAAACGGTTTCTCGAAGCCGGCCCGGCAGGTTGCTTTGCCGCGGAAGAAGACAGGAGGGTATGCGGCACGGCAACGACGATCTCGTTTGAAAATCGATTTGCATGGGTCGGGATGGTGCTGGTGGACCCCGAATATCGCAGTCGAGGTATCGGAACCCGGCTTCTTGAAAGAGCGATCGAGCACCTCGATGATTTGAAAATTCCCGCCATTAAGCTCGACGCGACACCGCAGGGAAAACCGCTCTACGAAAAATTAGGATTCGTGTCCGAATACGAGATCGAACGATGGACTCTGCGGAGATCGTCTTCCGGGGCGGCGAAAGCGTCCGGTTCCGGTGCGCGCGATTCATTCTCTCCGGGACTCTTGGAATCGATTTGCAAAGCGGATCAAGAGATTTTTGGCGCAGACCGCAGTTTGCTGCTTAAGTCTCTCGATGAGGATGCGCCTGAATTCACGGCGGGGATTTGGAATGCAGGTGTGATCGAGGGTTATTCATTCGGGCGGCGTGGCTCTTTCGCGGATCATTTCGGTCCCTGGATGGCGAGAGACGCAAGCACAGCTCGCCAGCTACTCGAAGCGTTCCTGGGACACTCTTCGCGTGAGTTCGTGGTGGTGGATTATTTGAAATCAAACGCCATCGCTGGCCGCTTACTGAGGTCTTTCGAATTCAGCTATTCGCGGTCGCTCACTCGAATGTACCGGGGATCGAATGAGCACCCGGGACGATCGGAACTCCTTTGTGCGATTCTAGGCCCGGAGTTCGGCTGAGAATGTCTGGCCGCAGGACGCGCGGTTCGCAGCTTCTTTCCAGAAATTGATTCCCGGTTTACGAGAAGGCACGGAGCTCATTCATGGCGAACCATCGATCAACGCGCATCTTTTACGGATGGTGGATTGTTGTTGCGGCGTTCCTGAATCTCTTCTTTGCCGTGGGAATCATTTTTTACGGGTTCCCGGTTTTTTATCCCGCGTTCGTGGAATCCCTTGGTTTCACGCGTGCGCAAGTCACGCAGGGCTTCCTCCTCGGATTTCTTGTGGCGGGCCTGCCGTTTGGTTTGCTGGCTGGAGCGGTGATTGACCGGATAGGCGCGAGATGGGTCATTCTCTCGGGAGCCGGACTCGTCGGCATTTCCCTAGTGCTCATGGGGTCCATGACCAGGCTGTGGCATTACGAACTGCTCTGCATCCTGGAGGTTGTGGGCTACGTGCTGGCGGGGCCAATCGCCAATCAAGTCCTCGTGGCCCGATGGTTCCAAGTGCGGCGTGGACGGGCGATGGGTTACGCGTATCTCGGGTTGGGGCTAGGCGGAGTCGTTTCGCCGCTGCTGGTGCATTTTTTGACGCGAAGCTTCGGTTGGCGCCATGCCCTTGAGGTCGTGGGCCTGCTCATCCTGATGGTGCTCTTTCCGGTGGGGATCTGGATTACGCGCTCCACCCCGGCCGAAATGGGTCTTCTGCCAGATGGGGCGGAAAGCAATGGACCGCCGGAAGAAAAGAACAGCGCCACCTTTTCCTCCGCAAGCGGAGTCGGAGAAGCGGTTCGTACAGCGAATTTCTGGCTCATCCTGGCGGGGTCCACGCTGGTGATGGGCGCCATAGGCTCGGTGACTCAACATTTCATCCTCTTCCTCAAAGATCAGGGCTACTCGGCAACCACCGCCTCTCGATACTTTACAGCTCTGCTTGCGGTAGGTCTCGGCGGCCGCGTACTGGCGGGCTATCTGGCGGACCGCTTCAGGAAGAAGAACACCATGGCCCTGTTCTACGCATTGCTCAGCGCGTCGCTCCTCTTACTCGGTATGGCCCATCAGCCCGTTGCCGCCGGGACCTTCGCGCTGGTATTTGGCTTCTCCATGGGCGCGGACTATATGCTGATTCCCCTCGTCACGGCGGAGTGCTTCGGGACCGCGTCGCTCGGCAAACTGCTGGCACTGATCATCATGGGATACTCGCTCGGTCAGTGGGGAGCGCCGTGGATTGCGGGAAGAATCTTCGATTCGCAGCACAGTTATGAATTAGCATGGAAAATCATGGCCGCGGCGGGTTTGTTGGGAGCCGCCGCCATTTACGCCGTCTCGGACCGGCGTAACACAAAGCACGTCTGACCGGGAAAAAAAGCTTACAGCTCAACGACAACCAAGCCCCACGCCTTGACGGCGTTGGTAGCGTCAGATAGCGTAAAATGATTGCGTGGTTCCTTTTGAGCCGCTGGTGAGAACACCGTGAGAATTCTGTTTGTGGCATCGGAGGGGCTGCCGTTTTCAAAGACGGGCGGCCTGGCGGACGTCGTGGAGGCACTGTCGAAGGCGCTGGTGGTGCAGGGCCATGAAGTGGCGGTGGTGTTGCCACGGTACCGCGGGACAAAGGCCACTGCGGTGGTGATGCCGAGCCTGACGATTCCAATGGGTGGGACACGGTTGCGCTTTCCGGCGATAGCCGATGGCACGCAACTGAATGGCGTGCGCTACTACTTTGTGGATGACCCGGAGTATTTCGATCGTGACGGATTGTATGGCGGCAGCAGCGGAGATTATCCGGACAACGGGGAGCGGTACACGGAGTTCTGCCGCGCGGCGATCGAGGTAACCAAGCATGTCTGGCCGGCGGATGTGATTCATTGCCATGACTGGCAAACGGCGCTGGTGCCCGTGCTGCTGCGGACGTCTTACCGCGATGATCCGTTGGTGAGAGATATTCCTGTCGTGTTCACGATTCACAACATGGGGTACCACGGGCAGTTCACCAAGGATGTGCTGGACCGCGCGGGAATTCCCCAGGGCGTATTTCATACCGGCGGGATTGAGTTTTTCGGGAAGGTGAACTTGCTGAAGGGCGGGCTAGTTTATTCGGATTATTTGACGACCGTCAGCAGGAAGTATGCGGAAGAGATCCAGACACCGGAAAATGGACACGGACTAGATGGCGTTGCGAGAGGCCGCGCGGATCGGTTGGTGGGAATTCTGAACGGTGTGGATTACGCGGCGTGGAATCCGGAGAAGGACAAACTCATCGCGGCAAGGTACTCGTCGAAGGACTTGAGCGGGAAGCAGGTGTGCAAGCAGGAGCTGCTGGAATTGTTTGGATTGTCACACGATCACCTGGAACGGCCGCTGATCGGGATCGTGTCGCGCTTCGCGGATCAAAAGGGTTTCGATTTGATTGCGGAAAAAGCGCACGAAATGATGCGCGAAGATCTGGTGTTGGTGGTGCTGGGAACGGGCGAGCGCAAATATGAAGACTTGTTCCGGTCGCTGGCGGCGGCCTATCCGGGCCGCGTGGGCGTGAAGATCGCTTACGACAACGCGCTGGCGCACAAAGTCGAGGCGGGGGCCGATATGTTCCTGATGCCTTCGCGCTACGAACCCTCGGGGTTGAATCAGATGTACAGCTTGAAGTATGGTACGGTGCCGATTGTGAGAGCCACCGGCGGGTTGGACGACAGTATCGAGCCGTTCGATGTGGAACACGGCACAGGGACCGGGTTCAAGTTCAAGGAGTATACCGGCGAGGCGCTCTTGTTTGCGATTCGGCAGGCGCTGCATCATTACATGGATGAGCGGATCTGGAAGCACATCCAGTTGAACGGGATGGCCAAGGATTTTTCATGGAAGACGCCTGCAGCGGAGTATGCGAAGCTGTATGAGGCCGCGCGAGTCCCTCGCGGATTATCGTCACAGGCACAAAGCTCAGGAAAGGCCGCTCCAGGCGCCGGACAAGCGGGCCGCGGGGCGGGGCAGACCCCTCAGGCTACGGGGCAAGGCGCAAGAAACCAAAAGCCTGTTAGAACATCTAACTAATTAGGGTGATTCAGAGAGAGAGGCGGCAGCCAGATTGGCAAGCCGCTGAGGACAAAGAACATGGCTGACAATACAATTCAAACGGCAACCGATGGAAATTTCGAAGCCGAAGTGCTTACGGCCAGTAATTCGCAGCCGGTGATGGTGGACTTCTGGGCGGAATGGTGCCGTCCGTGCCACATGCTCGCGCCGACGGTGGCGGAGATCGCGCATGACTATGCGGGCAAGCTCAAAGTGATGAAGTTGAACGTCGATGAGGCGATGAATTCCGCGGGCCGGTATCGCGTTCAGGGAATTCCCACGTTGCTGCTGTTTAAGAACGGACAGGTCGTCGAGCAGATTGTGGGAGCGGTTCCGAAGGAGCAAATCACCAAGGCGCTGGAGCGGCACATCGCGTAAATTTAAAGGCCATTGAGGGGCGTCCCGATCCGATCGGGGCGCCGCGATTTTTCGATGACCTCCATCGTTTCGCCTATCACTGCGAGTAAGAGTCCTGACATAATCTTGGCACCAGCTTCGAATAAATTCTTGCGGCGGAGGGAGAGTGCATCATCTGCATCGCTCGCAGGCGGAAGAGCAGGACCCACTTTCTCCGGCAGCTGCGCCGCCCAAGCCCCACCCTCGAATCTTCTTCTGGTGCGTGGCCCTGGTTTTGGGACTGTTACACGTGTGGGCGCACCGCAATGATGTGTCCCCCGACAGCATTTCGTATATCGAAATCGCCTGGGCCACGGCTCGCTCTGGTTTGCAACAGATTGTCAACGCCTACTGGAGTCCGCTCTATCCTTTTCTTCTGAGTCTCGTTTTTCGGCAATTTCATCCTCCGGTGCAGTGGGAATTTACGGCTGCGCATCTCCTGAATTTTGCGGTGTATCTTGCTAGCCTCGCTTCCTTTGAGCTGTTTCTGGAAGAATTAATTCTGCAGCGGCAAGCTGCCTGTGAATCACACGAGAAATCTTTGCATGTTTCGCCGCGAACCGTGTGGATCTGGGGATACCTATTTTTCCTCTGGGCTAGTTACTTTTGGCTGGGTCTGGCCTGGGTTACGCCGGACCTTTGCGTTGCCGTGCTGGTGTATCTCCTCACCGCGCTGTTGCTTCGCATCCGGCGCGGCCGGGGCAACTGGCTCGAGTTTGCGGGACTTGGCGCATCGCTCGGCCTCGGCTACCTGGCGAAAGCGGCGATGTTTCCTTTGGCCTTCGTTTTTTTGCTCAGCGCTTTCTGCCTCGGCTGCATCGCGGGAGCTTCTTTTCGCACCTCGGCTCTCCGCACGCTGCTGGCGAGTGCAGTGTTTGCCGGGTTTGCGCTGCCACTTGTCCTGGCGCTCTCGGCGACGAAAGGACGGCTGACATTTGGAGATTCCGGACGCATCGCGTACACGGAATATATTGATGGGGCCACAAAAATAGTTCATTGGCAGGGAGAGCCATTGGGGGCAGGAAAGCCCGCGCATCCGACCCGCAAGATTTTCTCCGACCCCGAGGTGTTTGAATTTGCTTCTCCGATACCGGGCTCGTATCCGCCATGGTATGACCCTTCCTATTGGTATGAAGGAGCGCGTCCGCATTTCTCGTTGAAGGGACAATTGTGGGCCTTGTTCCGGGCGGCCAACCTGTATCTGAAGATATTTTCGAAGAGCGGCGCGCTTTGGGCGGTGTTGTTGGCGGTGTTGGTCGTCGGGAAAAGGGCGCTGGCCTGGGGACGCTTTGCTACAGGTGCGTGGCCCGCGATATTGCCTTCGGTGGCGGCGCTCGCCATGTATTCGCTCGTGCTCGTCGAATTTCGTTACGTCGCGCCGTTCGCGCTGCTATTGCTGATCTGGATGCTGGCGAAAATGAGGATCGTCGTAGGGGCGGAGCCGCAATTGCTGAGACGATTCCAACTCGTTATCGTCCTTGCACCGGCGCTCACCGTGGCGTGGCCAGTAACGCGCGATGTGTATGATGTTATACGCAACAAGCCTTATGAGCCGTGGGTGGTTGCGCAACAACTTCACTTCATGGGGATCGCACCCGGGACGGACGTGGGTGGCCTCCGGAGTTCTGGTGACGCTGATTGGGCGCATTTGGCCGGTGTGCGGATCATCGTGGAGATCCCCTACACCGAACTGCCGCGTTTCGTCGGCGCGGATACGGCGCGAAGGCAGCAGGTTCTCGCGCTGTTTACTAGCGTTGGGGCTAGAGCGATCATCACCAGGAATGCCGAAGCTGCCAACCCCGTGGACGGTTGGCAGCCGATCCCGGGAACGCATTATTTTATCTGGCAGCAACCGTGGCTGATCGCGGCGCCGGAAAAAAAGTGAAGAATGTGGCGGGAGTGAAACCACAAAGACCATGACGGAAAACCAGCAGATCACCAGAATGCGTTGTGCATGGGCGAAAAGCGAACTGAACATCCCCTATCATGATGAGGAATGGGGCGTGCCCGTGCACGACGAGCGCAAATGGTTCGAGTTCCTGGTGCTGGAAGGGGCGCAAGCGGGATTGAGCTGGGACACGATTTTGAAGAAACGCGCGCGGTATCGCGAAGTGTTTGACGGATTCGATCCGGAGAAAGTGGCGCGCTACGACAAAAAGAAAGTCCGCGAGTTGCTCGGCGACGCCGGAATCATCCGCAACCGCCTTAAAATCGACGCCACCATCAGTAACGCCCGCACCTTCCTCGAAGTCCAGAAAGAATTCGGCACCTTTGACGCCTACATCTGGCGCTTCGTCGGCCGCCAGCCCAAACAAAATGCCTGGAAAACCCACAAACGCCTCCCTGCAAAGACCACGGAATCCGACGCCCTCAGCAAAGATCTGCAAAAGCGCGGCTTTCGCTTCGTCGGCTCAACCATCTGCTACGCTCTCATGCAAGCCACCGGCATGGTAAACGATCACCTGGTCTCCTGCTTTCGTTTTGCCCAGCTTAAGAAGTAGAATCACCGCTGACTCCTCAAGGCTAGGGGTATCAACTGGATGGCCCGATTTACCGATCGCGCGAAGTGGCTCCCGCTGCTTCTTGCAGGTGGTGTGTTCCTCTGGGACTTCGCCGCATTGCAATGGGTTTTCGCGCATGAGCCGGGCATCACGGCGCGCGTTGTCTTCTATTTCGATGTCGCACTCCTGCCGGGTACGCTTCTGTTCTCCCCAACGCCGGCAATTTTATTTAATTGCAACCTGGCCGGTCTGATTGGCTTGGTCATTTGGCTGGTGCTGAAAGAGCGTGCGAACCATTCTAAAGCCTGAATTGCGCTTGCTTACCTTGAGGGCGGGCGAGTGACGAGAATGTGGGATCAGCAAGGAGGTCCGTGTTAAACTTCAAGGTATGGAAGTCACTCTCCACGTTCCCCACGATGTCGCGAAGCGGCTTACGGCCGCGGGCGGCGACGTATCGCGCCGCGCCCTCGAAGCACTTGCCCTGGAAGGCTATCGCGAGCATGCGCTGGCCCTTTACCAGGTTTCAGAAATGCTGGGGTTGTCCCGCGTAGAGACGGAAGATTTCTAGGGCAACACCAGGTTCCACTTTCCGCGATCGGCGAAGCCGATCTCGATCGCGAGGAGGCCTTGTTTGAAGCGGCGGCGCGTCGCCGCCCGCGCTAGCCGTTCCGCGGCAGGATTGCTGTCTCCAACACCACTCCGCTTCGGTACCTGATTGCCATAGACCAAGAACATCTGCTCGGACAACTATTCGAAAAGATTTTTGTGCCTAACGCGGTTCACGCTGAATTGACCAATGAAAAGACTCCGGAAAAAGTCCGCAGATGTGTCTGCTGGCTTCCCGGGTGGTTTGAAGTTCGCAGGCTGCAACTGACCTCACCCGCATCGATCCCCATAAATCGGCTTCAAGGCCAGCGAGAAGCCATCCTGCTTGTGGAATCGCTTCCGGCTGATGTTCTTTTGATGGATGAACAGACTGGGCGGACGATCGCCCTGGGTCGGAACTTGGCTCTTTCCGGCACACTTGGTGTCCTTGAAGGGGCTGACACCATCGGGCTCATGAGCGATTTTCCACTCGTTCTCGGGTTCTTCATTTCATCGGAACAACAATTGTTACAACCTCATCGTGCGCGACGAGGGCCCAAATAACTGAACTATCCCTTGCTTGCGTTGAGGGGGCGAGCTTACGATAAGAACCTGCCGTTTCTTGATGTTTTCCAAAGCAGTAAAGGTGAAGTGAACGCGAATTAGTTGAAGTGTGATTGGGGAGAGGGAATGGACAGGCAAGAATGCCTGTCCCGCCTTGGGGGGAACGTCTGCATGAAATCGGTGGTCGTGGTGGGCGCGCAATGGGGCGATGAAGGCAAAGGCAAGGTGGTGGACTACCTTGCGGGATCGTTTGACTACATCGCGCGCGTCGCGGGCGGCCACAACGCTGGGCACACGGTCATCATCGGCAAGGACCGCTACGTTTTGCAGCTGATTCCGTGCGGAATTCTTCGGCCGAAGCAACAAGCAGTGATCGGAACGGGCACGGTAGTGGATCCGGCAGCGCTGGTAGCGGAAATTGCGACGCTCTCCAAGGCCGGGATAGATGTGAAGGGGCGCCTGCACGTTAGCAATCGCGCACACCTGATTTTTCCATATCACCGGGAGCTGGACAAAGCCGCGGAAAGCGCGCGCGGCGCGAACAAGATTGGCACGACCTCCCGCGGAATCGGGCCGGCCTACGAAGACAAAATGGCGCGGCGCGGGCTGCGCATGTGCGACCTGCTGGAGCCGGAGTTGTTTCGAAAGAAAGCCGCGCACGTGGTCGCGGAGAAGAACCGGCTGGCGAAGGGCGCCTACGGTGCGGACATCGACTTTTCGCATGAAGTGGAAGAGACCCTGAAGCTGGGCGAAAAGATTCGCAGGTACATTTGCGATACGGCGGAACTGTTGAACCGCGCGATGGACGAGGGGAAGTCCGTGCTGTTTGAAGGCGCGCAAGGAACGATGCTGGACATCGACCATGGAACGTATCCATATGTAACCTCTTCGAGCGCGACCTCCGGCGGTGCGGCGACGGGCGTGGGGGTGCCGCCGACAAAGATCAAGCACGTACTTGGAATTTCAAAAGCGTATACGACGAGAGTGGGTGGCGGACCGTTTCCGACGGAGATGCCCGATCTCGACGCGAAGGAAGTCCGCGAACGCGGAAAAGAATTTGGCGCGGTGACAGGGCGGCCGCGGCGCTGCGGCTGGCTGGATTTGCAGGTCCTGCGCTACGCGAAGATGATCAATGGGATCGATTCGCTGGTAATCACCAAACTGGATGTTTTTGATACGCAGCGGGAAATTCAAGTGTGCGTGGGGTACAAGTACAAAGGAACGCCGCTGAAGGAAATGCCCGCGCTCGCGGAAGAATACGAGCACGTTACCCCCGAATACAAGACACTCGCTGGGTGGAATGAAACAACGTACGGCGTGAAAGACGCCGCAAAACTCCCAAAAGCTGCGATCGACTATCTGCGCTTCGTTTCGGATTTTCTGCAGGTCGAGATTGGAATGATTTCCACCGGACCCGAACGCGACGCGACAATTGTGCCCGCGGGAACACTGCTGGCGCGGTGGTTATAGCCAAGGGCCCAAAGATCCACACCATGCTCAGCTACGAGCAAGCCCGGAACAAAGTCGTCGAACAAGTTGGGAGGAGGAAAGGACCACGCGCAACCGCCGTTGTGAGCGTGTGGGATGCGCTGGGACTGGTGCTGGCCCAGGAAGTTCAGACGGACCGCGAATATCCCCCATTTGACCGCTCGACGCGGGATGGGTACGCGGTTCACTCGAAAGAAGCCGCGCCAGCCGCGCAACTTAAGTGCGTGGGAGAAATCAAAGCCGGCGACACGGTGAGGGAAGCACTGGCCGCGGGAACCTGCTTGCAAATCATGACGGGCGCCGCGGTTGCGGCAGGCGCGGATGCGGTCGTGATGATCGAACACACCAGCCGGGAAGGCGATCTCGTGCGATTCGAACGAGCGGCGCAACCCGGACAGAACATCGTGCCAAGGGGAAGCGAGGCGCTAGCCGCGCAGACCATTTTGACGCCGGGCATGCGGCTCGGATACGCGGAGCTGGCCCTGGCGGCACAAGTCGGTGCGGTGCACCTGCAATGCGCGCAGCGGCCGCGCGTCGGAATTCTATCCACCGGGGACGAAGTAGTATTGATCGACGAAACACCAGGAGAGTTTCAGATTCGAAACAGCAATAGCGTCTCGCTTGCCGCGCAGGTTCGAATCGCGGGCGGCGAGCCCGTAGTCCTGGGGAATGCGGCGGACCGCATCGAGGATTTGGGAGAGAAAATCAAGCGTGGGCTGAAGGAAGACACGCTCGTGCTGTCGGGCGGCGTCTCGATGGGAAAATACGACCTCGTTGAAAGCGTGCTCAAAGCCATGGGCACGGAATTCCTTTTCGATGCGGTGGCGATCCGGCCGGGGAAGCCGGCCGTGTTTGGAATGTGCCAGGGCAAACCGGTGTTCGGCTTGCCGGGGAATCCCGTTTCGACGATGGTGACGTTCGAATTGTTTGTGGCGCCCGCGATTGATTTGTTGAGCGGTGCGCAGGCGCGCGCCTTGCCGTTGGTCGAGGCGCGGCTGGCGGAAGCATTGAAGGAAAAACCCGGGCTGGCGCATTTTTTGCCCGCGCACGTGGGGTGGGGTGGCGGGGTACCGGAAGTGAAAGCGTTGAGGTGGCAGGGCTCGGGCGATATTGCCGCGCTTTCCAGGGCGAATTGCTTCCTCGTGGTGCCCGCAGACCGTGAAAAGATCGAGATCGGCGAGAGTGTTTCCGTGTTACTGAGGAAGGACGCGGTCTAGGCTCACGGGTATGGCAAAGCTTTCGCACTACGGACAGAAAGGCGAAGTGCGGATGGTCGACGTGTCGGAGAAAGCAGTGACGACACGAACGGCGGCGGCGCGGGGTTTTGTGAAGATGAAGCCGCGCGTCGTGAGCGCGGTCCGGCGGGTGAAAAACCCGAAGGGGAATCCGCTGGAAGTGGCGCGGATCGCGGGAATCGCGGCCGCAAAGAGGACCGCGGAATGGATACCTCTTTGTCATCCACTGCCGCTGACGCACATTGATGTGACCGCACGGCTATGCCAAAATGGCGTGGAAGTACGATCCACAGTGACCACGGCCGCCCAGACGGGCGTGGAAATGGAAGCCCTGGTTGCCGTTACCGCCGCGGCCCTCACAGTTTACGACATGTGCAAAGCCCTCGATAAAGGGATGGAAATCACGGACATCGTTCTCACCGAGAAGACCGGCGGGAAGAGCGGGGACTTCCATCGGCGGAAGTCTGCGCGGAGGCGCGCGCGATGAGCACCGCAGCGCACAAAACGGTAAAGCTGCTCCTGGCGGATGATAACCCGCTCGTGCGGGAGTTGATCGTGAAGGGGCTTGAACCGGTCTGCGAAGTGGAGACCTCCACGGACGGCGCGGACGCCCTCTTGAAGGTCGTCGACGCGCCACCCGATGTGATTCTCTGCGATTACAAAATGCCCGGCCTGGACGGCCGGCAACTCTTCGAGAAACTGCGCGCGCGCGAGTCGACGCGGCACATTCCATTTTTGTTCATGGCCAGCCGGCCGGACATCGAAGAGCGTCTGAGGCCGCTGGTGGATGGTGTCGAGGATTTCATCACCAAACCATTTTTGATTAAAGATCTGGTACGCATCACGAAAAAAGTTGTGGATCGCTTGCACCTCGAAAAACTGCAGAAAAAGGCGTCACGACCGGGCGTCATTCAAGGACGGCTGGAAGAGATGAGCATGATCGACCTGATGCAGTCGCTGGAGATGGGGCAGAAATCGTGCCGGTTGATCGTGCGGCAAAATGGCGCGCAGTGTGAACTGTATTTTGCTAGCGGTCAGTGCCGCGACGCCAAGATCGGTTCGGCGGAAGGGGATGAAGCCGTTTATAAAGTTGTGTTGTGGACGGCGGGAGAATTTGAGATCGATTTTAACGCCGCGAATGCCTCGACAAAAACGACCACGACGCGCAACACGACTGGCCTGTTGATGGAAGCTATGCGGCTGATGGACGAGGCCAATCGCGATACGGTAGGAGCGCCGTGAGTCTCCCGAAGAAACCTTCCTAATGCGCGTCGCGGTCCTTACCATCAGTGACTCGGTGACCAAGGGCGAGCGCGAGGATTTGTCCGGCCCCGCTGTCGTCGCGTTTTGCCGCGGGCTGGGCTGGGAAGTCACCTCGTCATTGCGCGTGTCGGACGATCCCGCAAATATCCGCGAGCAGTTGCGCGCCGTGGCGGATTCCGGGCGCGTGGACGTGCTCTTGACGACCGGCGGTACGGGGATCGGACCACGAGATAACACGCCGGAGGCCACCCAGGCGGTGGCTGACCGGATGGTGCCGGGCATTTCAGAAGAGATGCGCCGCAAGGGCCTGGAACATACGCCGACGGCAGTGTTGTCGCGCGGCGCTACAGCGGTGCGCTGCAAAACGCTCATCGTCAACCTGCCGGGAAGCCCCAAAGGCGCGGTGGAATCTCTCGAGGTCGTGGCCCACCTACTGCCGCACGCCGTGAAAGTCCTCCACGGGGCACGGCACGACTAGAGTTCCATTGGCGCTTACCGAGTCAAATCCTGAGACGTTCTGTTCGAAGCTAGTTAGCCGTTGAACGGATGCTCTTTTCCGCCCAGCGTTGCCGCACTGCAGCCAGAAATTTCTCTTTGTCCTTTTGCATTAGCCGCACCAGCGTTTGATTACCGGTATCTTCGTGCCCGGCTGCCCACAGGACCATTTCCGTGAGGACCGGCGCAAGATCGATTCCTTTCGTTGTGAGCGAGTAAATCAGCTTTCGCCCATCCGATGGATCTCGCTCGGTGGTGATGATTCCATGAGCTACCAGCTTCCGCAGGCGATCTGCCAATATGTTCGTCGCGATTCTTTCGTAGGACTCCAAGAATTCCTTGTAACTCCGGAATCCCCGGAGCATCATGTCGCGGATGATCAGCAACGACCAGCGATCGCCCAAAATCTCCACGGAAGCATTCAGCGGACAACCCGACCGCCGCTTTGGACTCGACGTCTTCTTTGGCATAATTCGACGGTAGCATATTTTCACTTGCATTTCACAAGTAAGATGGGCACACTGCCTCTCGTTATGCGGGCGATCCTTAGTCTATCTTACAAGGAGTAAGTTATGAGCGGAGTACGGGTTCTGGTTGGCACACGCAAGGGCGCGTTCGTCCTGACGTCGGACGGCAAGCGCGAACGCTGGGGTGTAAGCGGTCCCCATTTTGCAGGCTGGGAGATGTACCACGTCAAGGGCTCGCGCGTCGACCCCCATCGGCTGTATGCGTCGCAATGCAGCGGCTGGTTCGGGCAGATCATTCAGCGGTCCGATGATGGCGGCAAAACTTGGACGCAGCCGGGGACGCCGCCGGGCGAACGGACCACCCCAGAGGGAATGCCGAAAGGCGAGAGCAACAAGTTCGTGTACGACACCTCCGCGCAAACCGGCAAACCCCTCACCACTCATCAGTGGTATGACGGCACACAGCATCCGTGGGAGTTCAAGCGCGTCTGGCATCTCGAACCGTCGCCTACCGATCCGGACACCGTCTACGCCGGAGTAGAAGACGCCGGCTTATTCCGCTCGACCGATGGCGGACAGAACTGGCAAGAACTCGCCGGACTGCGCGGCCATGGCACAGGGCCCAAGTGGCAGCCCGGCGCCGGCGGGCTGTGCCTCCACACCATAATTCTCGATCCGAAGGATCCCGGCCGGATCTACATCGCCATCTCGGCCGCGGGCGCCTTCCGTACCGACGACGCCGGCAAGACCTGGCGGCCGATCAACAAGGGACTGCATTCCCAATATATCCCAGACCCGAATGCCGAGATCGGCCACTGCGTTCACCACGTCGCCATGCACTCGTCTCGCCCGAACGTACTCTTCATGCAGAAGCACTGGGACGTGATGCGCAGCGACAACGCCGGCGACTCTTGGCAGGAAGTCAGCGGCAACTTGCCCACCGACTTCGGCTTCGTGATCGACGTTCACGCCCACGAGCCGGAGACCATCTACGTCGTCCCCATCAAGAGCGACGGGGAGCACTTTCCGCTCGATGGCAAGCTGCGCGTGTACCGCAGCCGCACGGGAGGCAACGAGTGGGAGGCGCTCACGAAAGGTCTCCCGCAAAACGACTGTTACGTGAACGTATTGCGCGACGCGATGGCCGTGGACTCGCTCGATAAATGCGGCGTGTATTTCGGCACCACCGGAGGCCAGGTGTACGCCTCGGCCAACGCCGGAGACTCCTGGACCCCCATCGTCCGTGACCTTCCGGCCGTGCTTTCTGTCGAGGTCCAGACGCTGCCGTGATTCGCGTCATACTCCCCGGACATTTGCGGGCGCTGGCGCGCGTCACTGCCGAGGTGCAGCTCGACGTCAAGGGTCCCGTCACGCAGCGCTCGGTGCTCGACGCCCTCGAAGCACAGTATCCGATGCTGCGTGGCACGATCCGCGATCATGTCACGCAGGAGCGTCGTCCGTTCCTGCGCTTCTTCGCTTGCGAGGAAGACTATTCCCTTGAGCCGCCTGACACCCCGCTGCCCGACGCCGTCGCATCGGGGAAAGAGCCCCTTCTCATCATCGGGGCGATTGCCGGCGGCTAGCCCCCGGCTAGCCCTCGGCTAGCCCGGATTTATCACGACGCAAGCACGTGCTCTCAGGCTGATCCATACTCGGCGTCGACATACGCTGGAAACGATTTCACACATCTGTTAGTTTTCACGGGTAGACCTCTGGAGGAAATTCATGGAATCAGCTATTCAAACGGTCTCGAAGACAAGCCTCTGGGTTGGACGCATCATCAGCACGCTCGTAGTACTGTTCCTGCTCTTCGACGCCGTCGGCAAATTGATGAAAATCGCTCCTGTTCTTCAGGCATTCACACCGGATTCTCCACCAGCCTCGCGGTTCCCATCGGGGCGGTCCTGCTCGCCTGCACGATCCTCTACGTGATTCCGTCTACCTCGATCCTCGGCGCCATCTTGCTGGCAGCCCATCTTGGAGGCGCAACTGTTACCCACCTGCGCGCCGGTCAACCTTTCTACTTCCCAATTATTTTTGGCGTGCTCGTCTGGGGAGGACTTTACCTGCGCGAGGACCGGCTGCAGGCCCTCATCCCGCTGCGAAGTCCCAACGCGCCCTCGCAAGCGCAATCCACGCAGGTGCGCATGAGTGGCCCTGAGCAGGGAGGCCCGGTCGCAAGTCAGGCACCCCCGTATTCAACCTGGAGAGGACCGCGCCCGGAAGATATGCGACTGCGGTTCCAAGAGACCAGCGAAAATCTCGAATTAATTTCTCTGCGCCACAGGCCAGAATCAAGCAACTTCATGCCAGGTCTCCGTGTGCCGGCTGTTGGCGCGCCACAGGCTGTGCGGTAAAAGTTAACATAAAACCTAAACTGTCTAATATTGTACAGACACTACTACCCTCGTGTCGTAGATTTTTAGATGCTTAGAACCGAAACATTCACGGGGCCAGCATGGCAATGGGAAGGGCTGGCCCCCGTGAGTGTTTCCCAACTCTCAATGGCTTCGACCCCACAGGCCCGCCTCAAGCGAGACGTCCTTAGCGGATCGGAAGGCAGACATCTGCCTCTGCACATCCTCTTTGTTCATAGTCACGTAGCGGAAGTAGAGCGCTGCCTGCAAGAGCTCAACAAGATGCATTTCACGGTCAGCGCGGAGATCGTTAGAACTCCCGAGGAGTTTAGCGAACGGCTGGGCTCCTACTCCTATGACCTTGTCGTCGCCGAGTACCCCAGCCCCGATTGGCGGGAAACGCAGGCACTGGAACTCTTGCAGCTATCGAAGAGGCAAATCCCGCTTATCTTCGTCGGGGGCACGCTGCAACGTGAGACGGTGGCGGAGTTCATTACAAGAGGTGCCTACGATTGTATTGAAATGGGGCACATTGGTCATCTTCCTGTAGCCGTTCATCAGGCGCTGGATGAGAAAGCATTGCGCGATGAACGCGACCGAGCCGAAAACGGGCTGAGGCATTCAGAAGCACGCTACCGCGCCTTGGCAGGAAATCTAAGCTACGGAATTTGCCGCTGCGGCCGCGACGGCAAGTTCCTCGAAGTGAATGAGGCCTTGGTGAAAATGCTCGGGTATGCCTCAAAAGAGGAACTATTGGGTGTAAACCTTGTGGGTGCCCTGATTCAAGATGCTGACAAGCGGGCGCAATTGCTGGGGCAATCGGGCCAGCAAGGTCTAGTTGATCCCATCGAAATAGAGTGCAAGCGAAAGGACGGCGCACCCCTGAAGATCCGGGTCAGCGGACAAGAAGTCCTCGGTGAGCAGGGCGGGCTGGACGCTTATGAGGTGATCACTGAAGATGTCACCAAACAGCGTCAGTTGGAGGATCATCTGCGTCAACAGGCGGCCCGCGACCCATTGACGGGACTAGCCAACTACCGCCGCCTTGCGGAAGTGCTGGATATGGAAATCAAGCGTTCCGTGCGCACAGGGCGGGAGTTTGCCCTGTTGTTATTTGATCTGGATGGATTGAAGCAAATCAACGACCGTACGGGCATCTGACGGGAAGCCATGCGCTCTGCCGGGTGGCCGATGTTTTGAGCTTTTGCCGGGACATCGATACGGCGGCGCGCTACGGCGGGGACGAGTTTGCAGTTGTGTTACCGGAAATAGGCGCAGAGGCGGCCAACCAGGTGGCGCAACGTATCTGCGACAGCATTGCCAATGACGGGATGGAACCGCTGCTTTCCGTCAGCATAGGCGTTGCAGTTTATCCCCATGATGGGGAAAGGATGGAAGCCCTCTTACGGAAGGCAGACGCGGCTATGTATGCGATGAAGACCAAAAAACGCGAGCTTTTTGACGCAAGGCCGCGCGTTGCTTGTCAAACGTAGCCGCGCTTTTGCCGAACGGACGGGTGGGCCAGGCTTTTGAATTGGGTGGCCCTCGATAAGAGCGAAGGCCTTGTCAAGAGACACTTTTTCCCCGCCATGCTTTGCAGCACCGTTTGGTTGCCAGAGTGGTTGAGGACCGAATCTCTGAAACTCTCACGGTGAATCAGCTTTCGGCGGCCCTTCGAACAGATCGTTCCGCCAACCATCGATACGGTCTAATTATAAACCTCGACCTTGATTCTTCTATCCGAATCCGGTTTTCGCCGGAACGAGAGCGCCCCATCAACCCTGCGGCCTAGCTTGCGCTGACCAGCGCCACCTGCGAGCTGCTCTCGACACGAACGACCTCTGGATACCGGTATTCCTGCGCAGCATCCGCGTTCGCCGTGCGGGCAGCCAGGGGACATGGGCTTCGCGAATGCGCTTCCCGGTGGTGAGGCCCCCTATCTGAATTCCGTTTTCGAGGAAGAAGTCGATCAAATCGTAAAGCACGGAGCGCTTGTCAGCCGTTGGCGGGGCCGCGGGGTCCGCAGCCACGTTGGCCGCATGGGGGAGGGAAGAAGCGGGATCCATGGTTCTATCTTCCCATTGGCGGGCCTCGGCGGGTCCACGGCAGAAGAGTTGTGCCCGCTGGAGTAACTGTTCGAGGAGGCGGGATTTGAGATTCTTCGGTTGACCGATTGCTGATTCAAGTCAAGAATGTTTGCACCATGGCGCAAAAACTATCGGACAAAAAACTAGCTGTTCTGGGCACAGGAAAACTCGGCAGCATTTTGCTGCGAGCTTATCTGAAGCAGGAGCTCTTCTCCCCGAAACGCGTTACGGCGACGGTGAAGCACGCTGAAAAGGCCGCGGCCCTGGTGAAGGAACTCGGCGTGTCTGCGACGACCGAAAACCGCACGGCGGTGCATGGCGCGGACATCGTGCTCCTCGGCGTGAAGCCGCAAGTCGTGGGCGAAGTGTTGAAAGAGATTGCCCCCGAGTTGAACGAGAAGACGCTGGTCATTTCCGTTGCCGCGTCTGTGCCCACGAGCTACATCGAGCAGCGACTCGGGGGAAAAGTCCCCGTGGTGCGCGCCATGCCCAATACGCCTTCGGCCGTGGGATGCGGAATGACGGGCATTTGCCGCGGGGCACACGCAGGGGCAGAGCATCTCGAGATGGCGCGCGCGATGTTTGACGCCGTCGGGCGCACGGTGGTCGTTGACGAGAAAAATATGGACGCAGTGACCGGGCTTTCAGCGAGCGGCCCGGCGTATGCCTACATTATTCTCGAGTCGCTCGCGGAAGCTGGCGTCAAGGTAGGTCTCCCGCGCGATGTCGCGACGTTGCTCGCAGCGCAGACGATGAAAGGCGCGGCGAGTGTGGTTTTGGAAACGGGCGATCACCCCGCGCTGCTGAAGGACGCCGTGACGACGCCCGCAGGATGCACCATCGATGGAATTATGGAATTGGAAGAAGGCAAGCTCCGCGTGACGCTCATCAAGGCGGTTGTAAAGGCCACCAGCCGAGCGGGGGAGCTGCTGTTTGAGAAGTGAGCCGGCCGCGGGATTGACAACGGTGATAGGATGCTGCTTGTGAGGTAGTGATGCAGAACGCGTACATCCCTGTGTTGATTTACGCCGTGTTGGTAATCGCGTTTCCTGCCGTCACACTGGTTCTGGCGAAGTTCATTCGGCCGGCATCCACCTCGTTCGGCGCGAAGCTCAAGCCCTATGAGTGCGGGATCCCTCCGGAGAGCGATGCGCGTGGGCGGTATTCGGTGCGGTTTTACATCGTGGCCATGCTGTTTGTGATTTTCGACGTGGAGACGATGTTCCTCATTCCTTGGGCGATTCTGTACAAGGGTTGGGTCGCGGCGCACCAAGGGCTGTTCGCTCTGGTTTCGATGATGGCATTCCTCGGGATCCTGCTGGTCGGGTATTTGTGGCTATACAAAAAGGGTGCTCTTGAGTGGGCGTAAGCCGTAATTCTCCTCCTCTCCCCAAAACCCATCATCCCGTGCGCAAGTGGTTCTGATTGACTAGGTTTGCAGCGTGTGTTAGAAACGCGGCGTTTGAATTTTCGGCTGCTCCTCTGTTGCCGATTGTGAACGGTAGCTGTTCACCGCAGCCTGTCGCACCCCGGGTCCATGGCTGACGAGCCCAAGGAACCTAAACCGCCTCAAGTCCCCACGGGCGTCAAGCCCGCAAGCAGCACATCCCCTGTGTCGACTCCCCCTGCCAAAACTGCGGACGCGCCCGCTGCTCCTGCGAAAGCGGCGGCTCCCGCCCCTCCAAAACCGCCCGTGGTGTTGCAGACTCCGCTCGACAACGAACTTGTCACGCGATTTCGCGCCAAGTTCGGTGCTGCACTTTTCGAAGCAATGGAGGACCGCAAGCAGGCCATTCTGACCGTGGAACGAGCCCGGTTGGTGGAGATTGCCTTGCACCTGCGCGAGGAGGAAAAATTCGACATGCTCGCGGACTTAACGGCGGTGGATTGGCCGAAGCGTGAGAAGCGCTTTGACGTGGTGCTCAATCTGTACTCCTTCTCAAAGAACGAACGGCTAAGGCTGAAAGTGTGGGCGGCAGACGCTGAAAATGTGCCGAGCGTCGTGAGCGTTTGGCCCACGGCGAATTGGCAGGAG
>QHZB01000460.1 GCA_003224525.1 Acidobacteriota bacterium
TGATATGCTGTGCCCGATCCAGGAACCAAAATGAAAATCCTGGTTAGAAAACGGATCAGCCATGAAGCGCAAAAGCAAGCTCACGATTGCGACAGCCACGGCAGTGCTCGCCGTCCTCGGCGCCGCAGCCGTTTACCCACAGGACAAGTACTCGCTGAAATCGCCGAGCGGAATCGCGTTCTCCGACTTCAGGGGATACGAGGACTGGGCGGTGGTCTCTTCCGCCCGGACCGACGAGGTGCTCAAGGTGATCGTCGCCAATCCGACGATGATCAAGGCGTACAAAGCCGGCGTTCCGGGCAGCGGCCAGCCTTTCCCGGATGGCTCCATGATCGTGAAGCTCCAGTGGAAGCCGAAGAAGAGCACAGAGGCCCCCTTCGTCGTGGATGTGCCAGACGTCTTTACCCAGGCTTTCGTCATCGAAAAGGACAGCAAGAGATTTCCGAAAAGCGGCGGGTGGGGATACGCGGTGTTCAACTACGAAGCCGCATCGGACAAGTTCACGGCCGATCCCAAAAGCCCCTCAGACTGCGGACACGCGTGCCACACGGCCGTGAAGGCGAAGGACTACATCTTCCACCCGTACCAGAAGCGTTGAACCGCGCCTGCCCCGACATCAAGTACGCCGCGGAGACTCTACCGACCCTTCACCGGTGCCTTACCATGGTCTGAGCAAACTCAGCTACCCTTTCCACGACCGCACCATCACCGTCACTCAGTGCATCTGCATTAGTGAAGGCTCACGCTCTCTGGCTAAAACGCTTATCGGAAAATTAAAAGGCGATGGCTGACCACCGGGGCGCGAGCCAGACGGACAAGGACGTCGATCCAGGCCGAAAGGCCGGTGGGAGACCGACCCCGAGTGCCTCAGTCCTGCCGGGATCGTTCTCCAAGTCATAATGGGCCACGTAGAAATCCCGGTTGGCGCTGTCGAACACAACGACATTCAGGTCCGGATCCTGCTCGATGAGGCCGGCGAGGTCGCTGAGCTCGGCGACGGTCGTCGCTGTGATCGTGTTAATCGGAGGGTGGTCGCCGCTTACTAGCTTGATCGCGGGCAAAGCGTCGGCCTCACCATCCAGCACGTGTAGCAGGACTTCGGGTCAAGAGCACCCCGCTCACGACCATGCCCCACACCAGGCCGATAGCGGGCGAGACGAAGCGCGAATAGACGCCGTCCGGTGCCCAGAATCCGCCGGTCAGCCAGGTGGTGCCGCCTAGCAAGACGAGCACGACGGCAGCGACCCCGCCCGCGAAGAGCGCGTTCGAGATCAGCCGGGCCCGCCAGAGCCCAAACGCCGCGGCCATGATAAGCATCGCGCGCGGGAACGAAGTCAACACGAAGCCTGCCCATACGAAGTCGTTCAGGCCCGATGTGAGCATGTGATTTCCCGAGCCGGCGATGGAGTACGCGAGGGCTGCGACCACCGCGATGAGCAAGAGGAAAAGCGCTCCGAGGGCGGCACTGGAGGCGGTCGCCGCCGCGCCCCAACCGTCTTGTCCCGCATCCGCCAGGGTGGTCCTGAGCGCCCCCGCGAACCACATGAGATTGAGGACAGCCAAGCCGTAAAACACGGCCGCAATCAGAACCCGCATGCGATCGCCGTCGTAGAAGGCTGCCAGTGCGTCGGCCGATGCGCCGACCTGCGGCTGACGGCCGTAGACGATGTACGCGACTATGAAGCAGAGGACGGACTGGATCCCGGCTGTCCGCCACAAACGTTCCCAGAACGCGGGGGTTGTGTAGACGCTGGCGGAGGAAGTCGTGCCTGTGGATGTGCTCATGAGGATCTCCTTTCGAACTGAATCGGATGCGACGCGAGGAATTATACCGGAACAGAATATACGCGGTTTCGTCCAAATGAGTGCTGCGATGTCGGCTTGTCGGAATTGGAAGCTATGTCCGTGCTTGGTGGCCCTCGATTGAGGGCGGGTGACGGGGAGCCTGGAAGTTATCAGCTCGCCGGTCCGGTTAGTACCGATAAACGCATTTGTGATCGGAAACGAATCCCGAGTTGCGAGATTGTCAGCAATCCGGAAGTTACCGTTTAGCTGACGAGCGGTCGGCCTTAGTTCCGGTTGATTACCTCGCCATGATTTGTCCGTCACAGTGTCTATGGAGTGGTAGGATGGTTCCCATCCTATCGGGGCAAGTCGAGGGCCGGCGGAGGCCAAAAATGGCGATACCGGGGTCTGTGCAGCTACCGGCGGAAATTTGCATTCCGAGCGCTGTTTCAAGCGCCCCAGTCACAAAGCTCGCGCCGAGGCACTCTGCCCTCGTCCGCTTCACTCACTGGATCACCACTATCTGTTTTTTTGCCCTGCTACTCACCGGCATCGAAATTGTAATATCTCACCCTCGCTTCTACTGGGGCGAAACCGGCACCGTCTTGACTAAACCGTTGTTTCAACTGCCGATCCCTTCCTCAAGAAGATTGGTGCCCACCGGCTACGGCTACGTCCTGCCGGACCAGAACGGCTGGAGCCGCGCGCTGCACTTTGAAGCTGCCTGGATCACAGTGCTTACAGGCTTGCTGTATGTAGTCTCCGGTCTGCTCACAGGGCATTTCCGGAAAAACTTGCTCCCCAGCAACGCCGACTTTTCGTGGCGCGCGCTCTTGACCTCCTTCACAAAGCCCTTGCGCTTTGAGCGGCCGAGTGTGGCAGATGCCTCTTCCTACAACGTGCTCCAGCGCCTCACGTACTTGTTTGTAATCTTCGTTCTATTCCCCTTGGTCATCTGGAGCGGCTTGGCGATGTCCCTCGGTTTTGCGTCCGCCTTCCCGTGGTCCGTTACTCTGTTGGGCGGCCGTCAATCCGCTCGCA
>QHZB01000455.1 GCA_003224525.1 Acidobacteriota bacterium
CCGGCAAGCTCACTTCAAGGATGAAAGGAGCTTGCCCGAACCGATGATGCTACTGCGCGGGCGCGCGAGTCAATCGCTTGAAACTGCCGTGGAGTGGCCGCCGACTTCGTCCCAGACTTTAGAACGTAAAGATCGTACCGCCCTCCGACCTGAGGTCGCGCAAGGTGCGAGACGGGATGCCAGTGAACAACGGCAAGGCACCAGTCGGTCCGGGTACGCGTTGGTCTCGTGGAGCGACTGCTCGAAATCGAAAGTCACCCAGTTGTTGAGTTCGTGGTGCAAGGTACCGACAGACATAGAGCTTTTATGCTGCGCACTAGTTGCCATGATCTAAACCTGCTTCGCATGCGGACCCTCGGGTCCGCGCCCCAGTTCAGCCTGTTACCGCCCGATGGTGAGATGTTTTCCTTCCGAGGCCGACGGGCCCCGCGGAGCCGCACTCTCAAGGGCTCCGCGGGGCCTCCGCTGACGTTCGGTTCGCTCAGAATGTGAAGATCGTTCCGAACTCGTTGCGCCACGAGTGCGCCTGAGTTGCCGGAATGCCTCGGAAGATCTTCCCGCCGCGGTTGGCTGCGCGAGTGTTAATGTAGCTTGTTTCCTGAACGAAGGTGACCCACTTGTTCAGTCGGTAGGTCAGCGAACCCGAGTCGAGATCCGTACGGGCGAGACCGTTTGCACCTGAACG
Organism: Acidobacteriota bacterium; assembly: GCA_003224525.1. GTDB lineage: Bacteria > Acidobacteriota > Terriglobia > Acidiferrales > UBA7541 > Acidiferrum. Next base: position 686 of record QHZB01000455.1, read on the forward strand.
GCGAACATCTTGGGCCCTCGTTCGGTCGGTCCCATACGACAAGTGCAAAGCCCATCCGGAGTTGTGGCCCTCTGAATCGAAGTTGAAGATGCGCGAAAGAGGGAAGCTCGCCTCGAGGAATCCGCCCAAGCCCCGAACAGGCCGGAAGCTCTGAGCAACTATGGGGTTGCCGTTGCAATTAAATGTGGCTCCGGTGCCGGTCGCGCCCGTGCATCCGAACAAAACAGTGCGACTGTCCAAGGCCGTGACGGCCGCAGCTACGGCGGTGGGAATTGCGACTGCCCCGTTTAGGTCGTTAAAAACGTCGTTGAGTTGGCCACCGAATGGGAACCTCAGATCGCCCCCCTGGTAATACTTTCCAGTGAATGTGACCCACGGCGTCGGCAATTGCGCTTCGGCGGTCCAGATGTTTTGGGGATGGTCGAGTTGGAGGCCCCTAGGGAAAAAGTCCCTGATAGAACAAGTTGCCGTCGCGCAGCCTGCCGCTCCAGGAATCACGCTAGTGGGGAGGTTGCCGAAGGGGATGATCTCGTTGATTCGCGCGTGGTGACCGCTGAAGATGATCTGTGCCGGCACAACACCCTGCCAGCTAGTTGAGAGCGGGAACTGGAAGACGATCCGGCTCTCTAGGGCTGGCTGGTTGCTTTCTGGGCCGGCCCGGTCACCAAACCGTGCCCGTTGTTCGTCACTGAGCGCTGAGGTACCCGCAACCGGCAACACGATTGCAAACTCGGGCTGAACCTTCAGATTTCCAGAGTGAAATTGTACGCCGGTCCGAAACATCGGTGCGCGCTCCCAGAGGGCGCCCATTGCGATCGCCGTCCCAGTGGTTTCGAAGAGGCTTGGCAGCGTCGAAGAATAGAGGGTCCAATCCTGGCCGAACTCCGCGAACCACGGCAGGCTTCCAGCCAGCTTCGTGTCGAGCCGCGCCCACGCCAGCCGCGTTCGCAATTGGCCGTTCCGGGGTGAGCTGATGTTTACGCTGTTCTGGTTTGTGAAGTCGCCCTCGTAATCGGCTTCGACCCTGCCGGTGACCACAATGTTTGAGTTTTTGGGAACCCATTCGAACTGGCTGCCGATGCGGAAGGACCGTGCTTTGATATGGACTTGAGGATCGCTTGTGGGCCCCGTATCGGCGAGCAGGAGCGGAAGCGGAAAATCTTGGCTGCCGAACGTGGGGCCGCCACTCGATGCCGTGTCGGAGACCGCGCTGGCCTTGAAGAACCCGTACAACTTCATATTCGCCCCGCTGCCGAGTTTGATGTCGGGTATCAGCCCGCCTTGTTTTGGGACGTCAATCGGCAAAACCCGTAACGGGGCGACAGCTGGGACCACCGCTGGTGCCGAAGCCGCGCCCTGGTCCACCAGCCCGGACGATCGCGCTCCAGAATTGCTCCCGTTGCTCACCGGCACCCGATAGACCGCGGCGACCACGCCTCCGCCGGATGCCCCCGTGCTCGAGGCATTCATCATCCCGGGCGCACCCACAGTCAAGTCGTAATCGGCCTGTGAGATTACGCCCTTCATGAGGAGAAGCTTGGCCAGCCGCCCATCAGCGTCGCTGGCAGACGACGCTTGGCTGATTTGCGCCGCTTCCTCCGCGGTCAAGATGCCCTTTGCTTGCAAGACGCGAACGAGCGGATTGACGGCGGGTTTGTTGTCAGTCGACTGCTGCGCCCAGCTGCAATCGCACAATGCAAGGGTTAGCAGAAAACACACCACTACGCAAAATGGTTTCCTTCTCATCTCCAATCCCCCCAGTGACTCAGCATTGGAATGCCAGTCAGGTCTTCAGACGTGAAAGGCCCTAAAGCGCCTCGTTCATATACGCCTGTTTCGGGATTGTCA
>QHZB01000456.1 GCA_003224525.1 Acidobacteriota bacterium
TGACTTCCACGTGGCCGTCGCGCAGCTCGCGAATCTTCTCTTCCAGCTCGGTGGATTGGCGATGCGCCTCGCCGAGGCTCAAATTCTCATCAACCTCCAGGTGCAACTCAATGAAGAGTTGCCCCTCCTGTTGGACGGCGGTCAAGTCATGAATCGCCAGGCCCAGGCTCTGGGCCGCCGCGCGAATCGCTTCGAATAAGTGCTCGCCTTGAGGTGCGCGAGGTTCGGCGTGCACCATCACGTCTGCGGGAACGATCTCGCCAATGCGTTTTTCGATGGCGTCGCTTAGAGCGTGGACCTGTTCGAGGCTCGCCGTCCGCGCCACACTCACGGTCGCGTCGACAAAGTGGCGATTGCCGGCGCGGCGCACGCGCACGCGATCGACATCCAGCACCCCATCCATGCGCGCCACGGCCTTGGCGATTTCCTGCTGCAACCCTTGCGGTGCCGCGTCCAACAAGGCATCCAGCGTGCGCCTGCCGAGCTGTGCGCCCACCCATAAAATGACGGCCGCAACGGTCAGCCCCGCCAAGGCGTCGGCGTAGTTCAACCAGGGCAAGTTCCACGTTTCACCGGCCCAGACCAGCCCGATGCCGGCGATAACGACGATAGTGCTCCATACATCGGTCGAAAAATGCAGCGCATCCGCCTCCAGGGCGTCGCTGGAATATTTTCGAGCCACACGTCCGAGGGCCCGCGCCCGCGTTAGATCGATCGACAAAGCAACCACCAGCACCAAGATCGCGGTGATGCTCGGCTGGATATGCACGTTGCTGAAGAACAGCCGGTGAAACGCCTCATAGACGATGTACAGAGCCGTCAGCGCGAGAAGCCCGGTCTCCACGAATGCGGAGAAGTTCTCAAACTTTCCGTGCCCGTAGGGATGCCTCTCATCCGCCGGCTGGTCGGACATGCGCACGGAGAGAAAGGTGATGATCGCCGCGAGCAAGTCGAGACCGGAGTGTAAGGCTTCTGAAAGAACGCCCAAGCTTCCCGTCCGGACGACCAAAAACGCTTTGAGGGAGACTAACAGCAGAGCCGAGCCCACGCTCAGGAGCGCCGCCCCCTTCTTCTCCCGACCTTCCTCGACCTGGTGGATGGCTTTCATGGCCCGCCTAGACTACCTCAACTCCCCTCGTTGTCACGAACGCGCGGCCCTCCGCCGGCATTCCCTATCTCGTTTCGGCCTCCGGTCTCAGGTTCATCGCGCGGTACTTGCCTGCGAAGCTAAGACAAGGTAGTTTCTGGGCAGGCAGCGGGAGACATCTTTATGATTCGCCGAGCTTTTCTCTCGATCGTTCTGGCATCTCTTTTTGCGGCTTGCGGATATGCGCAAGCTCCCGCTTCCTCGCCTGCGGCCAGTGTATGGAATGCCCTGTCCAGTCCAGCGATGGATCCAGAAAAATCCGCCCGCACAGATAACGTCGAGATCGTCCGGGATCGCGTGCACATCACCCTAGTCGAGGGCACCATTCAATTTGCCCAGCCGGTCAATGGCGTGACTTTCGGAGCCGCATTTCATGGGAAAGGGAGAGTCCGGGTAGAGCCGCCGAACCCCATCGAAGCGCAGCAACTGAAGCTGTTCGAGAAGCAAGACAAGCTGGACATGTCGTTCACCGATGCCACCTTCAGTTTTACGGATGATTTGGCGGAAGACGTCGCTAAGCAGGTGAAGTGGCAA
>QHZB01000134.1 GCA_003224525.1 Acidobacteriota bacterium
AATTTCAGTTTGTCCTGTCCCCGCACCGTTAAACGGAGAGTCGATGCCCAGCCGAACTCTTTACGTTGATGGGGAATACCTTGCCAAGAATCCGGCCTGGCACGTTGAGGAGTCGCCTTGGAAGGCCCGCCAGATTCTTCGCATGCTTCAGAAGAATGGAGTTTCCCCTAAGACCGTCTGCGACGTAGGCTGCGGTGTCGGAGAAGTGCTCAATCAGCTTCAAGAAAATCTAGACAGGGAATGCGTCTTCTGGGGCTACGACATCTCCCCACAAGCCATCGATCTGGCCACGACTCGATCCAGCGGGAGGATCCACTTCGAGCTTGCCGATTTCGGGCAGGAGACGGATAAATTCTTTGATTTGATCCTAGTCTTGGATGTAATCGAGCATCTCCCGGACTATTTCAGTTTCTTGGAGAGACTGAAGGCGAGGGGCCGCCACAAGATATTTCACATCCCTCTGGACCTTTCTGTGCAAACGGTATTCCGCAAGAATGGGCTCGTCAAACGGAGAGAGATGTATGCGCACCTTCACTATTTCAGCAAAGAGACGGCATTGCGGACTCTGGAAGATGCCGGCTATGAAGTGTTGGATTACTTCTACACGCCTCGTTCGGTTGAGCTTGGTTCGACGCCAGGCCAGTTGCTTCTGAAACTCCCGAGGAAACTGTTGTCCACCATCCACAAAGATCTCACTGCCCGGCTACTGGGTGGCTTCAGCCTTTTGGTTCTTGCTCGATGAGTCTGGAATTCCCGCCGTGTCCTTGGCCGGCGGTCGGGAAAAAGCAGCGGTCTCTCGAATGGCCGGGATGAATTCCGCCGGGAGACGGTGGGGGACGGCCCGGCCAGACTCCCCCCTTCGCAGTTGATAGCTTCCTCTCAACTCAACACCCCACACTCACGGACAACGGCCGCCCGAACAGATCGCTGCATCATCGATGTAGATCGTAGCTGTGCTTGGATTCAAACTCTTAGAGTAGTTGTTCACACTCCACTGGCAGTCTCCGTCCGCATAGCGCGTCTGGACATTTGGCACATCGAAGATCTGCGCACCGTCCTGCCAGAACGTCACGTGCCCGGTGTTGTCCCCGGCGCACTTGTAGAAGGCTTGCACGCGGAACCATTGGCCATCCGGAATGTTTTTGATCGCTTCCTGCTGGTAGGAGGTTTTCGTATTTTGGTTGTACAGGTAGAAGTACATGGACCCGTCCGGACGATTGCCCACATTGAGGGCGAAGAACGGATCGATGGCGTCGCCGCGTTTCGATTTCCATTGGAAGACATTCCACCACGGTGGATTGCCGTTTGGAATGTACCGTCGCGGGAAGTAGTACCACACGCTGTAATGGAGCTCGGGCTGACTTTCGGGCTCAAGCCAGCGAAACAATCGGACACCGCTGGTAGAGATTTCAGCGGGATTCAATGTATTGATATATAGTTTCGCCGAATGGATGCCGCTGTGGGCGGGAGAAGCGACATCTACAGTCGCCGTTGCGGTTCCGCTGTCAAAAACACCGCCACCGACGTTGGGCCCGTCCGGGACGTCGGGACGACTCCATTGTGAGAGATCACCTGTTTCCATGTCCGCCGACCAAAGTACGGAACCGGATGGCGTCACGGCCGCTTTGGAATCCGCGCTGCTGGCAAGTTTCCAGCCACTCAACCCGAAGATCTTTGCAGCAGGCTCCTTGCCAGCCTTGCTGACGAGACCCGCAGCTATAGTCACGAGCACGGAAGCGAACAAGGCCATCCTGAATCGGCGCACCAAGAATCTCCTGTTGACAATGCTGGGATTAGAGTATGAGGCGCGAGGCGCTGCAAGCCTCGGCTTTTCGAAGTCGCCGCCCCCCCCCGGGAAATGCGGACTTTTCCCGCTTCCGGTACTTCAATCCGGTGCACTGCTAGAGTTTCCCGCCGGCCAGCGGACTTCCGCTCCTTGGAAATGCAATCCGACTCCAAAGCGTCCGTCGCGCAGCCGTTGACAATAGACAACCCGGGCCTGTACGCGCAGATCGCCCGTGGTGGAACTGACCAGCAGCGATTCATCCGGGTTCATCTGCGTCTGGGCAACGACGCGCAGGCCACCAGAACAGACGTTCTCCGTGATGGTACGCTCCGAAGCCGAAGGTTCCCGGAAGCGGGAAATCTGCACCGGCACAGCCAGTGGGGTTCGTCTTTCATGTCGTCCCGACCGCGAAGGCATGTAAGTGCCCTCCCTTGCAAGACTGCTCTTGTTTGCACCGCCTGGACGATGCAAATTCTTTGGTTAACTGCGTTTCTCTCGCCTGGGCATCCTGCCAACGATGCGATGCCCGACTCGGATGAACTAACGGCAAAGAGCTTGCCGTCCCTTGGCGCTTACCCTATTGTTCGGTTTCCCATAATGCAATCGGTCGCGCTCGACCTGCCTGACTACTGTCCAGCTCTTTAATCCGCCCCTGTCACAAGGAAGGGCTTCGACCGAAGCCGTTTTTCTTCGTACATGGCCTCGTCAGCCCGGATCATCAATTGCTCAATCGATGCCGGGCTGCGCGGGCTTGTGGGGTCGAAGCGCGCCGCTCCCAAACTGATCGATAGCGTGTAACGTGAGTCTCTCGCATTGAGTTCCTTCAAGTTCCGATCGAGACGAGCGCGGATAGTGGACTCGCTGTGACCGGAAACTTCCAAGGCGAGTACGGCGAATTCGTCACCGCCGAATCGCGCAATGACGTCCGAATCCCGAAACGTCTTTTCCAGAACCTGCGCGGCACGAACCAGCGCCAGATCGCCTTCCTTGTGGCCAAACTTGTCATTGATCTGCTTCAGCCCATCCACGTCGGCAAAGAACACTAAGATCGCGCGACCGGACCGGTGCCCGAGTTTCAATTGCCGTTCCGCAAGGGCCAGGAATCCGCGGCGGTTGTATACGCCCGTCAGTTCGTCGCTGAGCGCAAGGTTGCCCAGTTCTGCTTGCAGCATGTATTGCTTCACGGCGCACTGAATCGCACGCATCAGGAGTTTATTGGTCGAGCCATTCTGCGCGGTGCCGAGTTGCCCGGCAGCCGACTTCGTGCGCACGTCTTGCAATAGCCTGGCAAGTTCTCCGTTGGCCTTCGCGAACACTGCTTGGAGGATTTGTTCCACGGCTTCTTTTCCCTGCGGAAGATCCAAGCCAGGAATGTCGAAGCCAAAGCGTGGGTCGAGATCCCTCCCTAAGGTCAAGTTTGTGGCTCCGATGGATTGGGCCACGGAGGACGCCAAATCCTGGCGATTGCGAATGCCCTTGTCTAATTTGTAGGAAGGCATTGGCATTTTTGTCCACGCTCCGTTTCCCTGCGCTGCCCCACTGCGATTCCAGTGGGCCCTTGCGGATTCGCTGGCCTGTATGTAATCGGTGCAGACCGTCTCCTGAGCTCCGCCAGCAGCATCCGTTCATCGCCCAAGAACAATAAACGGCGCGCGAAACTCTCAAGCTCGGCCAGGTTCCCTGGAAAGCCCCGATTCCACAGAGTTCTCAAAAGTACGGAGGAAACTGGCAGTGGGGCGCGTCTATGTTTCATGGCGAGAAGCGCGATGGCGTCCCCAAGCATCTGGGCCATCGTCTTCCTCAATTCGAACGGCACGATGGTTGCCTCTTGTGCCACCGCTGGTTTATCCTTCCTCCCCCAAAGGGTAACGATCGAAACAGCTTGCAACCTTATGAGGTACGGCCGCCACCGTGTTATGGCCGGTTGGAGGTTCAGGGGTTGTCTTGTATGAGGTGGGTGCCCTACGCACGGTGGCGGCCCTCCCTTTCTTCCTGCAGCATAGCCCCTTGCCGGGATGTTACAATCCGGTGAATCACCCCTTTGGAATAGGTAGAATGCCTGAGAAATGCTACTGATAAGCCCGGACGTAGAGAGTGCGCTGCCTCAGAGCACCCTCTCCGTTCTTGCAAGCTCTCTCCCTCTAGAGGAGGTTTCCGATCACTTCCATCTTTGAAGTATCCCGCTCCTCATTAACGTTCAAGTCCTCGGCCAAGGCCGCCACTCACAGTTGAGGTTTGATGGTGTAGTTCCACTCGGGCAAGGTTTCATGGCGCCGCAATCGCCGCGAGGCGAGTTGGTCGGAAGTTGGCTTGAGGCCACAGGGATAGTTGCGGCGATCCAGGTAAGCAGTGATGGTAAGGCCGGTTTGAGTTTTTGTGGTTCGCGTAGAGTTGAGGATCTTCTGGTAGGAGTCGAGCGGTTCACCAGCCCAGTTTCGTGACATCTCAGAAAAAATGACAACGCTCGATGGGGTTCCATTTGGAAGCATTACGCATTTGAGTGCGTAATGCTTCATTATGCCTGGCGTTTTTTTTCGTGGACTGGCGGCCCTCGCCTTTGCGGCGCGTCCCAGCGCTGACCACATCCTGTTCGAGCGGTTGTTGCCGGCCACGGGCAACGGTGTAGGCGTCTAAACCGAGGAAATCGCCGAGCGAGGTGTCGCCACCATGACCCACGCGGATGGGCTCCAAGCCAGCAAACAAGGGGCGTTGCTGTTCGTCGAGCAGTCCATAGAACAGGACAATCGCGGCCTTGAGTTCGTCGGGGGAGACCTGTAGGGCCACCGAATGAACAGCCAAAGGCACGGCTTGAGTGCTGCGGCGGGCCAAGGTTTGGTTGCGACGATCGGTCGAATCGATTGCGGTGTAGACAAACTGGCCATCGACTTCGCTTCCCCTCAAACGCCCTTGCTGCAGGAGATGGCGCAAAGGCTCCTGAACTTCGGCATGCAAGACATCGGCAAGCTCATGGGTGTAGTAGCCGTTGGAGGAGCCCAAGGACGAAGGCTTCCACGGTGGACAATGGGGTTCCATAGCGCGAGAACCAACCGTTGTGCCTCGCCAAAACTCTGCCACATCTGAATCTCCTCCTTGTGACATGTTATACACGACCTGATCCGTATGTTGTCATTCCAAACGAGCTCTTTATTCTGGCGAGGCACACCCCAGTGCAGGCTGAGAAGGGGCCGGTGCGTTTTCGGCGGTGCTTGGCTCCATGTGTTCAGACTCAAGCACAGGGCAAACAGAAGGACACGACCCATGCTCATTGGCCATCCTCCGGGAGCGGCTGGCCGTTTCGCCGAGGGAGTATGGCCCTTACCGGGACGGAACATCCGGTGTTGCGGCTATTCCGCATCAAGTGTCCGGGGACTCGCGCTGGTTAGCCCTTGGCCCGCCACCGGCTCAACAAAAGCCTCAGGCCATTACCCGACAGCCGGTTCATAGGAACACCTGTTCCCGGATACTAGATTTACTGGATTGTTCCCACGTTTGCCGTCGAGTACATAACTTTACTCAGTTCAGCTTCCTGGAAACTCGCGAGGAACACCCATTCTATGTCTGTGCGAGAAGGTAGTCCCCACAGGAAGCGAGAAAATGGTGGAGGTCCCGACCGATTTTACCAAGGAGGTTGTCCGCTACGTGGTGGAATCGTCTAGGGATCACGCAAGGAGAAGAATCGAATGATCAAGAAAATGCCCAAGCCCGCTTTCCTCGGATGCCTACTAACAACTCTGGTTATCGGACCCTTCTTTGACTTCGCACGCGGCGGCGCGCCTTTAGCGCTGCCCAATGTCGATAGAGGGATTTTCGCCGCGCTCGCCACCGACTGCACGATATTTGCTGCAGCGAATGGGAACGACGCCAACGATGGAACCAAGCACGTAGACGGAACCATTCACCCAAAAACCATGATCGGTGCGGCGGCTTCCACGGTACCGGGTTCGGTAGTTTGCCTGCTCAGCGGTAGATATGAGTTGCCTTACTCATTCGTCCCTCCGCACGGTGGCAGCTCCTCGTCCTGGATCACCTATAAGAATTATGGTGATGGCGATGTCCTCCTGGTGTGGACGGGCGGTTTCACCGCAGTGCCAATGATTAACATAAATTCGATGGCCGTCCCTCCCACTCCCTATTTGCAATTCATCGGACTGACTCTGGACGGCCAAGGGACGGCTCTTGATGGTTTTTTCTGTAGGGGAAACTCCTCGGTGCGGTTCTACGGCAACGTCATCAGCAACACCGGCGGGTCCGGCATCGGGACGCAGAACTGCGATTACGTCACCGCCGATCACAATATCATCGCCCACAACGGCTACATCCCGGCCGGTGCCGATCCTAATATCGCCCAGTATTACAGTTGGACCAGCGGGATTTCTTACAACATAAATCAGTGCTCTGACTCTTATGATGGATTGCATCTGATAATCGCCAACAACATCGTCGTCGGGGAAGTGGACCAAAGCCCGAACCACAAGGACGCGAACGGCAGGCACACCGACGGTGGCGGCATCATTCTCGACTATGACACCGATACTGCGCCTCCCGTCATTACCTGTCCCTACCCGCCCGGAGCACTGATCGCTAACAACATTGTTTATGGCAATGGCGGTCAGTGTGTCGCGGCCAACCAAGTTTCAAATTTCTGGATTGTGAACAACACTTGCTATAAGAACGGCTTAGATCTTTCCGAGGAGCCCAGTATTGGTGAGTTTGACTCGAACAACTCAACGAATGGTCACTTCGTGAATAACATAAGTGTTGCCTGGCAAGCGACTCATCCTGCGTACGTCCAAGCCGGCACGAATTCCGACATTTATTACTTCAAGAATCTTTATTTCGGAAGTTCTTGCAGCTTTGCGTGTTCGGATGCAACGCAGTGGTTCTCTGGGGACCCCTTGTTTGTCAATGCCCCTTATTTTGATGGGACGGCGACTACGGATGGGCAGTACAAGACAGCACGGCCGCCTTCGGCAGGAACGCCAACTGAGCACGCGCTACCACAAAGATGCGCGGGCATGGTCCCTACTTGCGGTATCGTCAGCGGGTTCGGGCTGGCATCCTGGGCCAGCCGTGCGTACCACGCCAGCATCGATCCCACAACCGACAGCGTCTTGTCCGCCCGCATGTCAGCACACCTCAAGGCCGAAATGCAAAATTATATATATACAGACATCAACGGCAGAACGCGCACGGCCGGGGTCAATTGGGACTTGGGGGCCTTGGCACACAAGGTGGATTGAAGAGATTGTTTGTCCACCGGGGATAACGGGTGCCGCAATTCGCGACACGCCAGAATCAGAACAACGCCATCTACCGTTGGGTGGCGCAAGCAGCAGAGATCCTGGCGGTCTGCGCGCGACAAGTCCCTATCGTCAAGCCAAACCCCGAGGAGAGGCCGCCACGTGTCGGTGAGCCGCAAACCCAAAACCTCGAAGCCAGGCGCCGCCGAGCCTGGCGTTGGCCTAAACCGTTGGCCTTAAACCCGGATAGCACATCAGACGTCCCCAAAAAACTAAGGGGATTACCCGCGCCGCAACTACAGGATTATCCGAACTTGCCAGCCAGCGCAGTCAATTGTGCCTACCGAAAATCTCCTCTGGCCCGCAAAAAAGATCGTATGACAATGTTACATGCCTTGTTCCCAAGCTCTCACGTCGATATGGACGTCGCTGATTTTTAACCTCTTCGCGTCCGATATCATTTTCGCGAACCATCGTGGCCTAAGTGATTGAAAACTTGAGTCGCCTGTAAATAGAATAATAGAATGATGTGGCGCGCCCAAGGCGACGATTTTAGAACTTTTCTTAGCGATCTTTTGTCAAGTTTGCCACAGCCCGCGTTTTTCTAAAGTATCTGTGCACCTCATTCGTCTACGTGGTAGATGAAGCAAGCGCTGAGCTTAAACGAGATGGTAGATGAACAGAATCAACAGATTTTCGAAGTCTGCCGGGTTCAAGTTTACCCTGGTCAGAACTCGCAGCAAGCCTCGGCAGTTCGATGAGTGTCACCAGTGAACCGATGGCGTTCTCGTTGGCGTTCTCGTTATTCATTTTGTGAACGTACGTAAGCAGATCAGACGCGGGCGAACATTTCGGTGAGTGTAGCGGAGGCGGCCCCGCCCCGTGCTCGAAGCGACCGTTCCCAGCCCTGCTCCGGCGCGTCGGTTTTGCGCCCGCGCGTTTGCGGCGATTACAAGGGCCAAACTGCCCAGAATAAATAACTCTTCCATAGAATGGGAGCCATCTCCTCACGCGTTTGTCAATCTTCTCCAGAGCATAAAACATAGAGGCGGGCATCGACTTTAAGCCAAACCAACTCTAAGCGGAGCGCTCCTGATAAGTCCAGCGTCTAGGGTCTACACCCGACTCGAAATTCAGGTAAGGACCTGATTGCCAAACTCCCTGGTTCTCGCTAAGAAGTCCCCCGCAACCAATCCCAGGGGGAATCAAAAGTCATATTGGCGGACAGTTTTGTTGGTCCGAGACCCGGATTCTTGGAGTTGACGACTCAGGATGGGCCGAACGGGGCAGTTTTTCAGTGGTCGTGGCGGCGCGGCTCACGCTCGGTCAAACGTTTGGGTGTATCAACGATTTGTCCCATCGTTAAGCCCAGGTTAGTTCAGCACTGAAGGTCAAGGGTAGTCAGAGAACGAAGGCGTTCATGAAACCTGAGGGTCTATGTGTGTCTTTCTCTGTGAGCTTCCTTCTCGTCAAGGTCTCCCCCCCGTCGCGGTTCTTCCAGGCGTAGACCTTCCGGGAAGTATTGCCCGAGGACACCGTGGTGGGATCAGTCGCGTCAATCTCGCTTTGTTGAGCGAACCGATCCGATTGCGCTCGTAGAAGCACACCGGCTGCGATCCAAGCTGGAGGAATATTACTAACCGTGTCCTGGAGGTGGACTGCCATGAAGAGAGAGCCAACCGACAAAACGGAGCGTGAAGAGTTGTCCAATACGAGCAAGAGGGGCCGTCGGCTAGCAGCTAACGCTGATCAACCAAGGGATCCCGAGGATCCCAGCCGACGCTCCTTCCTGGGCAAAGTTGGCGGCGTGGCAGCTGTGGCTATAGCAGCCGGCTCCATTCCACTTGAACCCCTTGTCGGCGGAAGGCACTCGGTCGCTGAGGCCTCTGTGGTGAGCTATGACTATACGGCTCGCCAGGTTGCCAACTTCGATTACCGCACGAGCGCGGCCCAAGCCGAGGACATCAACGCTGGGATTCGACCGGACAATGGCGATGCGACGACCTTCGCGGATTTCAGTGGCAACTACAGTAAAGCCCTCGTACACGACGCCCTCGGCGTACCGAACCGTACCTCCTGGCTCAGCCTAAGAAATGCTCTTAC
>QHZB01000135.1 GCA_003224525.1 Acidobacteriota bacterium
TTGGAGGAGGATGCCCGCCTGCAAGCGGGCGATTTCCTGTTCGTGCCAAAAAACGCGTTTTCCAAGATCGAGAGATTTATTCCTACGTCGTCAGTCGGTATGTATACAAATCCAGTCCTACACTAGTCCGATTTTCCGGAGAGTAGAGGTTTAACGTCATGATCGAGAGAGACTTGGACGCCAGCGCAGCAGAGGTCACGCAAGCCTTCCATTTGCGTGACTTCCTGGAAATCGGTTTTCGGCAGCGCCGGGTGATCATCAACTCATTCCTAGGGATCTTTTCAGTCGCGGTGCTGTTGGCGTTCCTCCTGCCGAAACAGTACGAAGCACAGATGAAAATTCTGGTGAGGCACGAACGTGCCGAGTCGGTGGTGTCGCCAGAACGCGAGTCACCGGTTCAGTGGCGCACCGAAGTGAGCGAGGAAGAACTGCAATCGGAAGCGGAATTGATCAAGTCGAGGGACCTACTCACAAAGGTAGTCGTCGCTTGCGATCTTCAAAATCTTGGCCTCCGTTCCTTCTGGAACAAAACGGGGGACAAAGACGACCAGAGGGTTTCGCGCGCAGTTCTTGCCTTGGAAAAAAACCTTACGGTGCAGCCCATCAAACTGACGAATCTGATCAGCGTCTCTTACAAATCAAGAGATCCACAGCTTGCAGCCCGTGTGCTGAACTCTCTAGCCAGCCTATATCTCGAAAAACATCTGGCCATGCACCGTGCTCCTGGCGAATTTGATTTTTTTCATCAGCAGGCCGAGGAATACCGCAAAGCCTTGGCAAATGCCGAGGCCAAATTGACGGACTTCAGCCGTGAACAGGGAGTTGTTAATCCGGGGCTTGAGAAGGAAATCGCCGTGCGCAAGCTCGCCGAATTCGAAGCGGAGGCGAAGTCGGCACAAGCCACCATCGCAGCAACACGGCAGAGTATCCGCACGCTCGAGTCGCAGCTAGCCACGCTGCCCAAACGTGAGACCACCCAAGTGCGGACGTCGGACAATCCGCAACTCATGGAACGTATGAAATCCAAGTTGCTGGAATTGGAGCTGAAGCGCACCGAGCTCTTGACGAAATTCGAGCCGACGTACCGCCCGGTGCAGGAAGTCGAGGAGCAGATTGCTCAAACGCGTCAAGCTATCGCAACGGCTGAAAAAACGCCACTGCGGGATGAGATTACAGATCGCGATCCGACCTATGAAGCACTGCGATCCGAACTTGCCAGGTCAAAGACGGAACTCGCCGCCATGGAGGCGCGCGCCGCTGCCATGTCGGCTCTGGTGCGCACGTACCGGACGGAGAGCCAGCAATTGGACCACAAAGAAGTTCTCCACGAGGGCATACTCCGCGTCGCCAAGTCCAACGAGGAAAATTACATGCTGTACCTCCGCAAGCAGGAGGAGGCGCGGATTTCGGACGCTCTTGACCAGCAGCGCTTTTCCAACGTGGTGGTTGCGCAACCCGCCACAGTCCCCTTTGCACCCCAAGGACGATGGCTGCTTGCCGTGCTTCTCGGCGGGCTCATCGCCAGCCTGGCGAGCGTGATGCTGGCCCTTGTGGTGGATCGCTGGGATCCGTCGTTTCGAACACCGGACGAGGTCGAGTCTTTCTTAGGAACTCCGGTAGTTGCGGCATTTCCGAAGAACGGACGGTAAAAGACAATGTTCCTCGATTACTACCGACTACGGGAGCAGCCTTTCGGCGTGACTCCGGACCCGCGCTTTCTTTACTTCTCTCCCGCGCATCGCGAGGCTCTGGCATCGCTCTTCTACGGGATCGATGCGGGGCGTGGATTTCTCGCTCTCATTGCCGAGCCGGGGATGGGTAAGACCACGCTGCTGTTCCAGCTTCTCAAGCGGCTGAAGGGTTCCGTCCTGAGCGCTTTCTTATTTCAAACACAGTGCGATTCCCACGAGCTTCTTCGTTATTTGTTGGAAGCCTTGGGTCTCGAAAGCCGCGGTCAAGATCTTGTACAGATGCATGCGCAACTGAACGAATTTCTCTATCGCGAGGCGGTGGCGGGCAGGCGCGTCGCAGTCTTCATCGACGAGGCCCAGAATCTTTCTGACACCGTGCTGGAAACGGTGCGTTTGCTTTCAGACTTTGAGGCGGCAGACAAAAAACTGCTGCAAATCGTTCTTGCCGGTCAGCCGGAATTGGGGCACCGGCTGATGCGTCCTGGCTTGGCTCAGTTGCGTCAGCGCATTTCCGTCGCGGCAGGCTTGGAGCGTTTGCCGGCTGCGGAAACATTTCGTTACGTCAAGCACAGGCTCCAGGTGGCCGGATACGACGGCACCGAGTTGTTTACGCCTGCGGCTCTCACATTGATCGCGGAGCGCAGTGACGGCATACCGCGGAACATCAACAACATTTGCTTCAACGCCATGTCATTGGGTTGCGCGATGGGGTGTAAGAAAATCGAGGCCAAAGTAGTCGAGGATGCTCTGCACGATTTGTCCCTGGAATCTCTCGTCCAAAAGACGAAAATGGCGCCCACTGTCACGCCATCGCCCAACAGCGTAGCCCGGACTTACTATTCTTGGATGAAAACCCATCTCTTCGGACGGAAGGCCTATCTAAACGCAGTTCTGGCTGCTTTGTTGGCATGTTTAGGAATCTATGTTGGGGCGCGCGGTGGCGCAAGCACGACGCGCTCCTCTTCCCAGGCGACCCATCTCAGTTCCTCAAGCACCGAGGGAACACCCAGCTCCGAGCCGCAGTCAGCGCGCACGATCCCCACTGCATTTTCCGGCGTGCAATCCCAGGCGCCCGCCGAAACCGAACCCCAGGATGACTCTGCCAGCTCCTTAACGTATGTTGTTCAGCCGAATGATACGTTGCGAGACTTATGCCTGTCGATTGTAGGGCGCTACGACGCCGTGGTGCTAGAAAAGGTCCGGAAGCTCAATCCAGAGTTGAAGAATCCCAACCGCATCGAGGCCGGACAGGAAGTTCGCCTTCCTCTGTCACTCACGGATTGAGCGGAAATCCGCTCTTAAGGAATAAGAATTTCGATATCCGAAATCGGAGCAACTAAAGATTCATGAGCAGGAATTTCGAACTTCTTCAACAAACGAGCAGCGTCCAAGACCTGTTCGAAACGTCCGGCCATCCGGCGGGCCTTGTCGGCACAGCAGAATGCGAACCGCGCCCTCGGTGGACGGAGAAGCCTGAGCAGAAAGCGGTGAGGAGCGAGGCCCCCTCAATTCATTTGCCTGACCTGATTCGAGAAAAGACCAGGAATTGGGGACAGCAAGTACGGAAGCGATACAAGGAGCGCCGGGGCGATTTAGAATCCATTTCCCGGGAGGAAGAAATCAAGCTGGTCCAGCGCATCTTCCCGGTGGCGGGTCAGCGTTCGCCCCAGATCGTCCTATTTTCCTCAGTGGAGAGTGATGCTGGGTGTGCTTCGATTTCAATCCGCACGGCCGAGATACTGGCCGGCCGAGGCGATGGATCCGTCTGCGTGGTTGACGCGAACTTCCAATTGCCCTGCTTGCATCACTACTTTGGCACAGATAACTCTAAGGGACTTGCCGAGGCTGTCCTTGGATCCCTTCCGATACAGGACTTTCTGCAGAAACATCCGGAGGCAAATCTTTGGATCCTGCCGTGCGGCGCCGCGGGCGGACAGCTGAGGTTCTCAGGGGTTAATGACCGCTTGCGCTCAAGGATGACGGAACTGCGCGGCCAATTTAAGTATGTCGTAATCCATTCGTCTCCCCTCGATCTGGATAGCGCTGCGATTCTGCTCAGCCGTTGGACGGACGGTGTGGTAATGGTGGTCGAAGCAGATACCACACGGCGCGAGACAGCGCGACGGATGAAGCAAGACCTCGAAGCCGCGAACGTGCGTATCCTGGGAGTGGTGCTGAACAACCGCACGTTCTCCATACCAGAGGCCCTCTATCGCAGGCTTTAGAAAGCTACCCCAATGAAAGCGCGGAGGACGCGCGGCCGCGCTCGTGTTCGTCGTACGAGCCTCTGGGAATTCACTACTTAGATTCTTCGCCCGGCGGCCCCTGCGCCTGCTGAGGAAGTCGCGGAGCCATTTCGAGGATTCCAGCAAAGCAACTGCTTTTCTCTACTTCGCAAATTCATTGGAGATCAAATGGCACAACAACAAACATGGCAGTTTCCGAGCAGCATATCGGTATTGACAGAAGAGTCGGAGAACAATCTCTATTTCGCCTGCAAGCGGGGAATGGACGTCATCCTGGCGTGTCTGTTGCTCATCCTCCTATCACCTTTGCTGCTCCTCATCGCTATCTTGATCAAGCTGGATTCACCAGGCCCGGTCATTTTCACCCAGGAACGCGTTGGATCTGAACGGCAGTGGCTCGGGAGGACGTCCCTCTGGGTTATTCGGAACTTTCGCATGCTTAAGTTCCGGTCCATGTATCAGGATGCGGACCCCGCTGTGCACGAGGCCTACATTCGGGATTTCGTCGAAGGACGAGCACGCCCCTCCGAAGAGAGCGACGGAAAATTCAAGTTGACCAACGACCTTCGCGTGACTCGGGTCGGGCGCATTCTCCGGAAGTTCAGCCTGGATGAGCTGCTGCAACTGGTGAATGTTTTGAAAGGTGACATGAGCCTGGTCGGGCCCCGTCCCGTTCCGCCTTACGAAGTTGCCGGCTATCGAAGCGGCCACCACAAGCGACTGGCGGCTCTGCCGGGCATCACCGGTGCTTGGCAGGTGAAGGGGCGCTGCCGGGTCACCTTCGAAGAAATGGTTCGCATGGATATTGAATACGTTCGCGACGCGTCCCTGTTGCTCGATCTCAAAATCCTGTTTCTTACGATCCCAGCAGTCATATCAAGAAGAGGTGCCGAATGAACAGCACAATTCTTTCACTCGGAGTGAAGGAAGGTTCCCCGAGCGCGAAACCCCTCGGTATCGCGGTCATAGGATGTGGCTATTGGGGAATGAACTACGTTCGAATCTTCAACGAGATGACAGATGCGCGCGTGGTTGCGGTTTGCGATCAAAGTTCCGACCGCCTGAAGGAAGTGGCGCGGCGATTCCCAGGCCTGTACTTGACCACCGAGGTCAATGATGTGATATCCGAGCCGGGCGTGGACGCCGTCGTGGTTTGCACGGAAGCGACGACGCACTACAAGGTAGCACGCGACGTATTGCTGAGTGGGAAGCATGTCCTCGTGGAAAAGCCGCTAACCACAACATCGACCGATGCCGAAAGGCTGATTGATCTGGCAGAGTCCCATTCCGCAATCTTGATGGTGGGCCACACGTTTGTTTTCAACGCCGGCGTCCAGAAAGTCAAGGAATACGTCCAGAAGGGCGATGGCCGGGTCTACTATTTATACGCCCGCAGAACTAACCTCGGTCCCATCCGCCGCGACGTGAATGCCGTCTGGGACCTGGCCCCGCACGACATCGCCATTTTCAACTACCTGCTGGACAGCTCACCAGAATGGGTCAGCGCGGTAAGCGGCAAAGTATTGCGGAACTGCCGCGACGACGTGGGATTCATTTCACTCGGCTATCCGGGCAATATTCTCGCTCACGTTCACGTCAGCTGGGCCGATCCCGACAAAGCGCGGGAGGTCGTGGTGGTCAAGAGCGACAGGCGCATCGTCTTCAATGACCTCAACGGGCTCGAGCAAGTGCGAGTGTTCGAGAAAGGTGTAAGTCTTGTGGAGCAAGAGCCGCTCAACTATGGCGAATTTCGCTTCCAGATTCGCGACGGCGACATTATCAGCCCTCGCATCGAAGCGGTCGAGCCACTCAAGCACCAGTGCCGCCATTTCCTGGAGTGTGTCAGGACGGGGAAGCACCCGGTTAGCAGCGGAGCCGAGGGAAGGGAAGTTGTGCGAGTTCTCGAAGCCGTGAATCGGTCCATCGAATGCAAAGGATTACAAGTGGAGGTAGAAAGCAAAGCTGATCATGTCCACGCAAATGTCAATGCAAACAAAACAGCCGCCGCAAATTCCCTTCGTTGATCTTGCCGCGCAGTACCGCACGATCGCCGAGGAGATCAATGAGGCGACGTCCAGAGTAATCCAGGAAGCAGACTTTATCCTGGGGCGGGAGGTGCGCCTTTTCGAGGAGGAATTTGCTGCCTTCTGCGAAGCTCGATACGCGGTGGGCCTGGATTCCGGCACTTCGGCATTGGAGCTGGCTCTCCGAGCGTATGACATCGGACCGGGCGACGAGGTGATTACCGCAGCCAACAGCTTTATCGCCTCGGCTTTGGCCATTTCCCATGCTGGTGCGACACCGGTCCTGGTGGACGTGGATCCATTTACGCATACGATTGACGTGACGGGGATCGAGAGGGCGATCACCTCGCGCACCAAGGCCATTCTTCCCGTGCATCTCTACGGTCACCCGGCCCACATGGATCCCATTCGGCAACTCGCCGAGCAACGCGGGTTGATCGTGATCGAAGATGCATGCCAGGCGCACGGTGCCCGCTACAAAGGGAGGCGGGCGGGCTCTTTAGGTCATGCGGCAGCCTTTAGCTTCTATCCGGGAAAAAACCTGGGGGCCTACGGCGACGGCGGCATGGTGGTGACCAATGACGCCGACATTGCAAAACGCCTAGAGATGCTGCGCAATTACGGGCAGAAAGAGAAATATCACCACTTGTCCCAGGGCTTCAACCGCCGGCTCGACACCCTTCAGGCGGCCGTGCTGCGAGTGAAATTGAAGTACCTGGAAAAGTGGAACGCCGCACGCCGCTGGCAAGCCGAACTCTATCATCGTCTCCTGGCGGGAACCGAGCTTGTGCTTCCTAGTGAGGCTGCCGGCGCCCAATCGGTCTGGCATCTCTACGTGATACGCACCGAGCATCGCGACGCGCTGAAAGAACATCTTCTGAGCCGAGGCATTGCTGCAGGCATTCATTATCCGGTCCCCATTCATTTGCAGCCGGCTTACCAGAATCTGGGGTACAAGCGGGGGGATTTTCCGGTCACCGAGCAGTACGCCCAGCGAATTCTTTCTTTGCCGATGTATGCGGAGCTGACGCCTGAATTGATCGACTGCGTTGCCAAAAGCATCCTAACTTTCCTCTCCGCAAACCAGAATGGTCAGGGGTTGTACGAGCAGCTTGTCGGGCACGCTACCCCGTCGCCCCTATGAATTCAGCGGGAATTCCATCATGAGGAACAGTTAGCGAAATGCAGGTGCTTGGGAACCATCAGACTGCAGGGTCTGAATCTGAAGCCTCTGCCTATCCCCACAATAGGACAGGGCCGCTGCCAGCCTTCCGACGCCTCCAGTCGCTAAGCGCGAATTCCCTGATCATTGCACTCCTCAGCCCTTTTCTTGCGCTAACGCGTGCGTCTGTCCAGAAAATTCTTCTGGCCGTCGTCATCCTCGATATTCCCTTACAGTTTGGAACGCACCTTTTCTACGACGAGAGGGTGGAAGAATTCGGCGCGATGGGGGGATTAAGCATCTCAGCCGCGACCATAGCTCTTGCGGGCTTGTATGTTTCTTGGTTCATCCGGTCGCTAACCAAAAGAAACTCCGAAGAGCGCCGTCCGTTTCACATCAGTCGGCCCCTGCTCCTGTATCTCGCCTTCATTGTAATGTCTGTGTTTGTGGCTCAAGACGCGAGCTTGGCCGTTTTTGAAACCTGCTTGTTCATGGAATCTCTTTTGCTCTATGTCTACGCGGCGAACTGCGTTCGAACCCGGCAAGACGTTCTGTTCGCGGTATCCGTTCTGCTGGCCGGCGGCTTAGTGGAAGCCCTGGTTATCATCACCCTCAGCTTCACGGGAATGCCTAGCGCGATCTGGAGTCTGCCCACTCACATCCACGTCGAGTCTGTTACGCGAGGCGGTTTCATGCGAATCGGTGGCACCGTCGGATCAGCCAATACCGCGGCGGCCTACTTCAGCATCCTGCTTTCGGCTGCGGTCAGCTTGCTGTTCACAAACCTTGGGCGCGCGCACAAGTGGCTGGCGGGAGCAGTTCTGGGTTTCGGCGGAATAGCGCTGATCTTGACATTCTCGCGAGGGGGATGGATCGCCTTGGTTGTGTCTATGATCCTGTTCGGCTTGTTTCTCGGTCGTCAGCGCGGGCTTTCTTTGCGAGCGCCCATCGCCGTCGTTGTGATTCTGGCGCTATTGTATTTGCCATTTCACAGCCTTATTTCCGCGCGCCTCCTCGGCGATGACAAAGGTTCCGCTGAGTCTCGCATCCCTTTAATGAATCTGGCCTTCCGAATTTTCGAGGACAACCCCATCCTGGGAGTAGGAGCCAACAATTTCTCTGTCGTCATGGGTCGCTACTTGACCGCCGAGTTCCGTCACGGTTTCCTCTACGCAGTTCACGACAAGTATCTTTTGGTCTTGACCGAAACAGGAATTGGAGGTTTGTTGACGTTTCTGGCCTTCTTGTTCGCGGCTTTGCGCAGAGCGTGGCAATGTTGGAATCTCCATGACAGTTTTTTGTCCCCGCTTGCTCTCGGTTTCATGGTGGGCATCGTTGGTCACATGGTGCACATGAACGTGGATGTTTTTCGTGGCCGCCCGATTCAACAATTGCTTTGGCTGATTGCCGCCCTGCTTGTAGCCATACATAGGATGCGCACGGAACCCTCGGTTTCGGCCGCGCCCTCGCGCGTCGCATGAGACTTATAAGACACTACGGAGCTAATGCTTAACGCAAACGCAGAAAAGGACGTAGCGCCCAAGACCAACGCGCCCGTGATGCCCGGATCCGAGGTAGCGTGTCTGGATTCCAAGATGCGTGCGGCCCTGAGGTTGCACGACTACTTGGTCGCTTCGCACTGGAATGGCCACGCTTTGACTGGACCCGACGTAGGCATCCGCTTTAATTCTCGCGTCGGGCGTTTCATCAAAAGCTATCTGCCTCGCGTGAATTGGAAAGATAACTACTACTACGTCCAGGCGCAAGGGTATTGGATTCTCGACAACTGGCAACTGTATTCGAGCATGCGCGACAACAGGTATCGGGATATCGCCTTGCGCTGCTCGGAATTCCTTTTGGGTCGCCAGCAGGAAGATGGAGCCTGGCTCTATCCGAATCCGGAATGGCGGGGACGAATCGCAACCGCCGAGGGAA
>QHZB01000457.1 GCA_003224525.1 Acidobacteriota bacterium
CGAGAGGATCTTCAGCACCAGCAAATCGAGCGAACCCTGGAGTGAGTCAGGCTTTGGCATACTCAGTCCTCGTATTACATAGACGTCTGAATATCCAAAAAGTTCCAAAAAAAATTACTGGGCTGCGAGGTTGAGCATGACAGCGATTCGCCAAAGCAATGGCAATTTAGGAGCTTGCGTTGTTCGGAGTCCACAAACGGTCTGGGAACCCTCTTGTCGTGCTCTGCGTGTATTACATTTCTATGACAGGACCTGATTCTGAGCGGATACCGGATCGGGTTCAGTTCACGTAAGCAATTGGATCGACAGAAGAAAAAGGAAAAACGCGAGAGTCCTGCCGTCTCCGACCATCTGTCAAAAAAGCAGATGATCGGGGTGAAGCCAGGGGTGAAGAAGGATCTCGGTTAACCCTTTGGATTGAATGGGTTTCAAGGGAAGTGGCGCGCCCGGCCAGACTCGAACTGGCGACCCCCTGCTTAGAAGACCGTTGTCCACTTTAATCAGAACTTGCTGGAGCGAGCGTAAAGCGAGGGAAAATCAGCAACTTGTGATGAACGGCGACAAGCTACTTACTCCTTTTTCATCACCCTTAAGCAGGCGTTTTGCTACGATTTGTCACATTTAGTATTACATTCTTATGACAGAGAAATCGCGGGGCCCATCAAGATATCGATCGGAGTGCGAGCAGCATTCAGCGGAATCACACTTCCTAGATCGGGACTTTCGGCCTGAAATAACTTCCGGTTGCCCCGTCATCCGACCGAAACAAATCAATGCTCACGCGGCATCATGGGTAAGTGCTTTGCGCCAAGCCAGGATCTGTTCCTCGCAAAGCTTTGTGGAGCGAATTCAACGCCTGGTATTTAGGTCGGCGAAGCAGAGCCGAAAAACGATGCAGGTCACTCGTGTCGTAGCGCGGCCATAGGATCGATTCGAGATGCTTTCCGGGCAGGAGCGTAACCGCCCAACGTGACTGCGGCGAACAGAATCGCCACCGCTGCCAAGAGGGCAAGCGGATCGTTAGATTTGATTCCATACAGAAGAGATTCGACGAATTTCGATGTACCCAGAGCCGCAACCATGCCAATGGCAAGCCCCACTGCCGCCAGCCCCAAGACTTCACTTAAGACCATCCGAACGACACGGCCTCGTTGTGCCCCCAGCGCCATCCGGATACCGATCTCGGCCGTGCGGCGTGCGACGTTGTACGAAACGGTGCCGTAGAGACCGACGCAAGCGATCACTAGAGTCAGAATCGCAAAGCCACTGCACAATTCGGCAAACGTGATCTCCTGGTTGATGGTCTGGTCGATCTCCGCTGCCTGGGTTCTTACCTCGGACACTGGCACGCGTGCGTCCGCTTGGTGAACGATTTCGCGTACGGAATTTACATAAAGAAGTGGATCACCCGCTGTGCGCAGCGCGTACACCAGCTGATCGGGACGCGGGTAACCTTGGTTATACGCGAGATACGCCACGGGCGGTATGTCCCTCGTCAGGCCCCCGTAGCGGGCGTTCCGGCAGACCCCCACAATCTCCATGTCGCGCGCGAGACGGCCTCCTTCTCCGGTCTCCAGGTTCGGTTCGCGCAAAATCAGGTGCTGCCTAAGCGGATTTCGGTTGCCGAAATTGGCTTTGGCAAATGCCTCATTGATCACCGCAACGGCCGGCGAGCCTGGCCTGTCGCGTTCTTCGATATCACGTCCGGCCAGAATCGGAATCTCCATGGTTCTGAAGAACCCCGGCCCGACGTTCAAAATGCGGTTGACAGGATTGGGTGGAGCGCCTGCCGGGCCTAGGGGCAGTCCGGTTCCGGCTTCGATAAGGGAATCTTCCGAAAGGCTTGCGTCGCGCACGCCCGGGATCGCGCTGAGACGCTTGCGCAGATCGCCGTAAAAGGCGGCAATCTCGGGATCTTTGTGTCCGGCTTTGCGCGCGTCCACCTGGAACAAAAGCACATTCTCGCGATTGAAGCCGAGTTCGACCGACTCTAGATTTGCTAAGGTACGGACAAAAAGACTGGCCGCAACCAGCAGCAGCAGCGAGATAGCGATCTGACTCATTACCAGTATCTGGCTCAGGCTGATGCGCCAAAAAGTATGTCGTGCGGCCGGCTGGCCCGCTGGTGATTCCTTCAGGGCCAGGATGACGTCCACGCGCGTGGACTGCAGCGCCGGAGCGAGGCCGAATAGGACGCCGGTCAGGAACGAAAGTCCGATCGCCGCACCCAGCACGTGCCAGTTCAAATCCGCGTGCAGCGTGAAATTCGCGCGGCCATTTGCCAGCAGTAAGGTGAGGAAGCGAATCCCCCAGATCGCGAACAGTACTCCCAGAGCCCCACTCAGCAACGCCAGCAGAACGCTTTCGGTCAGCAGTTGCCGCACGATGCGAAGCCGGCCCGCTCCCAAGCTGAGCCGTAGCGCCATTTCTCGCCTTCTTGCCGCGGCCCGCACCAGGAGCAGATTGGCGACATTGGCGCACGCCAGAGCCAGAATCAATCCAACCAAAGTTAGCAGCACATAGAGTGGCTTCGAATATCGGCGGCGTAGACTATCCAGCCCACCCGCGCCTTTTTTGACGACGAGCTGGGGAAGATTGGCCCTCTCCTGATCATTCGTGGCTGTGCCCGCCACCCATTGCTGAAACGCAGGAGCGAGCGCGGCCTGCGCTTGAGCGAGAGTCACTCCCGGACGCAATCGGCCCATGACATGAACCCAATAATAGTTTCGAGCCAGGTAATTCTCAGCTCGAAAGCCAAACTGATTGCTGGCTCCCAGCAACTCATTGGTGTGCATCGGAAGATAGACGTGAAGGGCAGGTTGTCGATTAGAATCGATTGGCCCACGGCGTTGGCCGCTCCCCCAAAGCGCTTTTGACTGAACCCGTAGCTGACGACGGCCACTGCCGAAGCTCCCGCCCGGTCGTCGTCAGAAATGATCAGCCGTCCGGCAACTGGGGCCACGCCGAGTCCACGAAAATAATCGCCCGAGACGGTCCAGCCAGCTGCAACGTCAACTTGTCCTTTGATACTTACGTTCAACCTCCTCATTTGCCAGGATGGGTAATGCGCGAACACGATAGAAAAGACGGAGTCGTTCTTCTGGAAAAGTTCGAACGCCGGGAAGGGAAAGATACCCGCCGTGACTCCCGAGTTGGGTTCGTCATAGGTGGTTCCGCTCATGGCCTTCATGACGGAGTCGCCTTCCGTGGTTTTGGCATACCAGTTCAGGACGACCAGCGACTCGGGATCGGACACCGGCAGCGAGCGCAGCAGGATCGAGTCCATGAAGCTGTAAATCGCCGTGTTGGCTCCAATTCCCAGCGCCAGCGAGGTCATCGCCAGTAAGGTGAACAGCCGGTTGGCGGCCATGGTCCGGAAGGCGTAGCGCAGGTCTTGGCCGAGTTGCTCCAGGATCGTCCATCCCCACGTCGCGCGAGTGTCCTCTTGCAACAGCGTAAGGTTGCCCAACTCGCGGCGCGCCGCCCACCGAGCCTGCTCTTCCGCTAAGCCCTCTGCTTGAAGCTGTTCCGCTTCCTCCTCGAGGTGGAACTCGAGTTCCTCGCGCAGTTCTGCATCCTTGCGGCTGCGCCGTGCCAGCCAACGCAACCTGCAAAAAAAAGCATTCATGGTCCCTCCTGATCGACCGGGTTCAGGATCAATCCAACAGCGCGCGAGAACGCCCGCCATTTCGATTGTTCGCTGGCGAGCTGTTTCCGCCCGCGAGGTGTGAGGCGGTAATACCTGGCGCGCTTGCCCCTGTCGGATAGCTTCCAAGAGGCCGCGATCCACTCCTTCGCCTCCAGCCGATGCAGAGCCGGGTACAAGGAACCGGTCTCAACCTGGAGCAGGTCTTCCGAAGTTCGCTGAATATGTTTGGCGATAGCGTGGCCATGGGTGGGTCCTGCAAGCAACGTACGGAGGATGAGGAGGTCGAGAGTGCCTTGCAGCAGCTCTACACGGGACGGCGGCTCTCTATGCATTGTGTAGGTATTCTACTTAAGATTCTGTAGAGTGTCTACTGATGACGGGCATCTAGAAGCTGAACCGCATCCAGGTCGAGGAAAGCATCCAGTCCCTGCTCCGGCGTAAAACTCGGCATCGGGAATCAGCCGACTCCCGTCATCTAAACGGGCCACTTCCGATGGGTCCTAACGTTTCTCCGTACTAACCCAACGGGCGAGCTGATAACTTCCGGGCACGATCGCCAAGGTGACCAGGCGGACATCTCCAGTTATTCGATTTCATACGAGAAGCGCCACTGAAACAGAGGAGACCGCGGATCTGATTCCGACAGATTATTGGACGACGATCAACTCTATCTCCTCCTGTAGATTCTGCCCATTCATGCGCGGGTTAGTTAGAGCGCGTCGCCGACACGGGCGTATTCGCACTGTTCCTCTTTGGATTCGCGGCAAATCCAATCTCCCAACTACCAACTGTAGTGCACCTTGTAATTTACGGTCTTCTCTCCGTCGCGTGGAATCTGCACCAAGAACTCAATCGTCTGGGCGTCGCTTTTCTTGAATGGATCCGAATTCTTCACGATATCCCAGCTCGTCCAGCGGTAGAGATGCTCCACGATGCGCACCTCGACAGGCTCGGTCTTGTGATTCCGCACCTTGATCTCAAACGATTCATCAATCCACCGTGCATTGTAGTCGGACCGGAA
>QHZB01000458.1 GCA_003224525.1 Acidobacteriota bacterium
ACGCACTCTCGACCTGCGATTGACTGCGATAGGCGAGGATAATCTGCTCATTGCTCCAGCTCTTCTGGTCGGTGAACAAGATGCGTTTCCCCAATTGATGTTCCTTGATTTGGGCGAAGGCGGAGGCATCGGTCCGGTAGAAGAGCTTCAGTTTGCGGCGTTTTTCGATCACCGAAACGCGCAGAATTTTAGAGATGTGCTGGCCCGAACATATCTGGCGCACTCGCTTGGTGAGGCTTTCGCGACTATAGCCTTTGCCTTTAGCGCCCGGCTTCTGCGAGCGCCGCAGCTTGGCTTGGAGTTCTTCTAAGGCCCGCCGCTTTTTCGATAGGTGCTGCTCGATACCGCGAATCTGCTTGCGTTGCAGTTCCGGACTGAAGGTGATCACCAGGGTGCGTTCCTGCCCCCAGACCTGACGCGTGACGCGCCAGGCCCGAGTTGGTTTGAGGCGCGCATCTTCGAGCTCCTGAAATTTCTCGACCGGGAGAGCCAGCAGGTCGGCGAAGTGGGTCGGTACCAGCGAACCAACGAAATGGAAATGGCTAGCGTCAAGAATCTCCTGATTGGTGGCGGAGTTGTTGCCCTTATCAAAGATCAAGGTGATGGACCGGCAATGGCGGGCCAAAACCTGGTACCGCTTGGTGAGTTCTTGCAAGGCCTGGGCAAAGGTGATGCTGTCATGCTGATTGCCCGGATAGACCTTCCACAGTAAAGGAACGTGAAAGTCGACGCTCACGAGCAGAGCCAGTCCCACGATGCGAAGATCGGTCCGTTTGCTTTTGGCATGACCTCGCTGAGGCAGTCGGCTGCGGTTTTCCGTATCGATGAAGGTATCGAAGTTGGTGCAATCGAAAACCAAACTGTTCACATCCAGCTGGCAGGTCGCTATCAAACGCTGAGCGAGCGCCTCGCTAATGGCGGCGATCTGTTTCTTTCCCAAGAGTTCCATGTTGTCCCAGAAGCGCGGAGCAGAAAACTGTGCGGCGGAAAGACCCAACCAACGCAGCAGGGGGGTGCTGCGGAGCCACGCGGGCATCTGCAGTTTGCTGGTAGGCGCCAGGCAGCGGTTGATGGCGGCCACCAGCATGTATTGACCAAGCGAAGGGCCCTGGTGACGTTTGGAGGCGTGGTGATCGATGAGTTCGACCAAACGGAGTTGCTGGGCGAGGTCATAGAGGGCAGCGACACCGCCAAACTGAGAGAGACGAGCACGGGTGGGTTCCGCCTGGGGCTGTTGAAGGCGTTGGAGCAAGGTATCGGCCGAGCCCAAGTACTGCACGACGACAGGACGAGGTCGTCCGTTCACGCGCCGAGATTCGACGAGGTAGTAGTAGGGGCGTCCATGGATGATCTTGCGCTGGAGGCTGGCCACGATATTTAGTGTATACAACACGTTGTTACTGTCAAGGGCAAACTACCATCGGTAGTGTATGTGTTGCAACACTAATCGTATATAAAGGCTGTAATGCCAATGCCACTGAACATACAGGTGGCAGGCCCGGGAGATTATCGATCCTATTTTAGTGTATACATTTTTTGATTCAGAACTTTGCCTCGACAACGCGCCGCCAGACGCAGCAGGCTATCGAAATACCCGCATTGGACTGGCGTTTTCTGTGTTGCGAGGTCGGCGGGCCCGGTTAATGGATTAGATCACTGCAGAATTTGTCGGTGCTATTTCGTAAACTGAGGCTAGCAGAGCACGATTTTGTTGCGGTTTCGTACGATCTGCCGCGTGGCGTTGCGCGTATCCACCACGAGCGGCGCCGCTTCCACAATGGCCTGATAATCATAGGACGAATGGTCGGTGGCGATGACCGCACAATCAAAGGCAGCCAGGTTAGCCGGTGTCAAATCGATGGAGCGCATATGGGAATAGTCGTAATGCCGCATCTTGTGAAGTTGCGGAAAATAGGGGTCGTTGTAGTCGACCCGCGCGCCGTGTTCGATAAGCAACTGCATGATCTTTAGAGTTGGCGATTCGAGCAGATCGTCCACGTCCTTCTTGTAGGCTACGCCAAGGACCAAAATCCGCGAGCCCTTGAGTGCTTTCTGCCGGTGGTTGAGCGCGTTAGCGATGGCTTCGACGACGTTATAGGGCATGGCCGTATTGACCTCGCCGGCCAGTTCGATAAAGCGCGTGGCGAAATCATACTCGCGTGCTTTCCAGGAAAGGTAATAGGGATCGATGGGGATGCAATGCCCCCCTAATCCCGGCCCGGGATAAAAAGGCATGAAGCCGAAGGGTTTAGTCGCCGCCGCATCGATCACTTCCCAAATATCCATGCCCATGCGCAGAGACAGTTGTTTGAGCTCGTTGACCAGAGCGATGTTTACGCAGCGAAAGATATTCTCCAGTAGCTTGGCCATCTCCGCTGCGCGGGTCGTGCTCACGGGCACGACGCGAGCCACAATCTGGGCATACAGCGAGACTGCAGCGAGTCCGCTGGGCGGGTTCACGCCTCCCACGACCTTGGGAATTTGCGCCAATCCGTACTGCTTATTTCCGGGATCCTCGCGTTCGGGAGAAAATGCCAGGAAAAAATCCGTGGCGATGTCTTCCGCGTCGGAACCGTTAGCAATGGGACAGTGCAGCCCAGACTGCTCCAGGATCGGCAACACGAGTTCTTCGGTCGTCCCGGGATAGGTCGTCGACTCCAGCACGATGAGCTGCCCGCGCTGCAAGTGCGGCTGAAT
>QHZB01000452.1 GCA_003224525.1 Acidobacteriota bacterium
AGTTTACTGTGCGCCGTGAAAAGCGCTGGTCCACTGCGGGTGAAAGTCCCGCCCGGGAGCTGGTTCGTTCCACCCGGTAGCAATCGGAGCGGCGGTGGAGGTAACAAAGCCGTCGGAGCCTCCGGTGTAGAGGGTCGCCATGGCGACTTGGCGAGCATGTAGGCCGTAACCACCGTCGGTGAACGCTGTGCAAGCCCCGAAACGAGCGATGCAGGAGTCGACCCGCTAGTAATCGAGGGAAGGCCGATGTTGATGGAACGTACGAGCGAACAAGTTCCATCAGACCTGCCGGGGTACTGGCGACGGCATGCAGGCAAGAGGGACCAGAAGCAACACGGGAAGCCCCAGCGGTGATCGCAGTCAGGATCAACTGGCAACTCGCGAGAGCCAGGCCGGGCCGTATGGGGTGGCGGAGAGGTCCGTACGACCGATGAAGCCGGGTAATGCCGGCGGAGGAAAGGGACCTCAGTTGAAAGGAACGCAAGAAGCAACGAAGGCGGAGGGATTGACGTGAGTCTAACAACCCCAGAAAGCGTTCAGAAGTTGCAGAAGGCGTTGCACGACAAAGCGAAGGAATCGCCCGACTTTCGTTTCTACGCGTTGTACGACAAGGTGTACCGGAAAGATATCTTGGCATTCGCCTATGAACGCTGCAAAGCCAATGGCGGAGCAGCAGGAGTCGACGGCCAAACCTTCGAGGACATCGAGGCGTACGGCGTGGAACGATGGCTGGACGAACTGGCGCAAGAGCTGAAAAGCCGAACATATCAACCACTGCCCGTGCGGCGGGTATACATACCCAAACCGGACGGGAAACAGCGGCCGTTAGGAGTACCCGCTATCCGCGACCGGACGGCGGAAATGGCGGCAGTCTTGGTTCTCGACCCGATTTTCGAGACCGATCTGCAGTCAGAACAGTACGCCTATCGGCAAGACCGCAGCGCACTGGACGCGGTGAAACACGTCCACAAGCTGATCAACACTGGCCATGGAGAAATTGTCGACGCAGATCTCAGCAGCTACTTTGATACCCTTCCACACTCCGAACTTCTAAAGTCGGTAGCTCGCCGAGTCGTCGATGGGGCAATGCTTCATCTGATCAAGATGTGGCTGGAAGCTCCCGTCGAGGAGACGGACGAGCGTGGAAACAAGCATCGAAGCACGCGAAATCGGGATGAAGGTCGAGGGAGTCCACAAGGCTCTCCGATCAGCCCGTTGCTGAGCAATCTGTACATGCGCCGGTTCGTGCTCGGATGGAAGAAGCTGGGACACGAAAAGCGTCTGCAAGCATACATCGTTAACTACGCGGATGACCTCGTGATCTGCTGCCGTGGCAAAGCCGAAGAGGCCTTAGGCACGATGCGGAACATGATGACGAAGCTGAAGCTAACGGTGAATGAAAAGAAGACGCGGGTCTGCAAGCTGCCGGAAGAGAAGTTCGACTTTCTTGGATACACCTTCGGTCGATGTTACTCGCCGAAAACGGGTCGGGCCTATTTGGGCACGACTCCTTCGAAGAAACGGGTGCAACGCATCTGTGCGGCGATAAGCGAGGAGACTCGCCGAAGTAAAACCCAACTGGACCGGAAGACAGTCGTAGGGACCCTCAACCGCATGATGATTGGGTGGGCCAACTACTTTTGCCTGGGGCCAGTCAGTAAAGCCTACTCGGCGGTGGAACGTCATGCCCGAAAGAGGCTACGCCAGTGGCTACGTGCCAAGCACAACCTGCGGGGGTCGGCGACCAAGCAACATTCGGCAGCCTCCCTACATGACAAGCTGGGCCTTGCCCGCCTTACCCGGCGGACGAGTAGCTTTCCGTGGGCAACATCGTGAACCTTTCTCCGAGAGCCGGATGCGCGAAATGCGCCTGTCCGGTTCGCTGAGCGGGAAGAGGAAACAGAGCTACGCCAAACCGGACTGAGGCGGCGAAGCGAAAGCCAAGCCATAAGCCACCGGGAGACTACCGCCACTGCGCCTCTTCTCGACTCCACGCAGGTTCGTTCGACAGATTCCTAAGAACTCCTTTTTGTGTAGCTTAAGGCGTCCGGTTGGTATTACCCACGGTGGGTAATCTGCAGCTCGTCCAGCTTCAGAGCCTTGGCCAAAGCCTGCTGCGCAAGAGTCTGCTTCGATAGCACGTAGGCCGCGCGATCCGGGCCTTTCTCGCCTTGCCGCGGATAGAGCAGAATGAACTGCTGAATCCGCCGCAACTCTTCGATGAGTTGCTCCATGGAAAGATCGCTCCAGGCGGCTTTGGCTTGGCGATGCACATACTGCAACAGCGAGATGCCCAGCATGCAGTAAAACGCGTGGATGCGGATCTTGCTGTCGGTCCAGTGATGCATCGGTCCCCAACCGAGCCACTCTCCGTCTTTCAGGCCGCGGAAGACGCGCTCCACCTGTTGCTGGCCGGCATAACCGGCCACCACTTGTTCCGCGGTCCAGTCCAGGCGGTTGGTGAGCAACACGGTGCGGCCTA
>QHZB01000453.1 GCA_003224525.1 Acidobacteriota bacterium
TGAGTGCGGCAATTGGCACTCCGTGCGGGTCAAGCATCCAGTTCGACGGCACTTCCGGCACTGACGCGCGGATTCTCGCTAATCCTGACTGCCAGCGAGTAGCTCTTGTGAACTTCATGCAGAGCACATTCAGTGAGAGTGATGGCGCGCCGGTAAATCATGCGATACGCAATGGTGCAGCGTTTGGCAGGATCGATTACAATCTGAACGCGAAGAATCAGATTTTCGGATCTTATAACTACGATTACTCGAAAAACTCGAACCAGACCTTCGACGTTCCCGCCTATGGGACAACTGCGAATGGTATCGAGGGCCCGTCGAAGATCCAAGCTATCAATACAAACTGGTTCAGCACGATTTCGGGCACTAAACTGAACGAAGCGCACTTCACTTACGCTCGCGAGAATCGGCCGCGCAATGCAACCGATCCCACGAGCGTGCCGGACACGAATATCGGCTCGGCTTTTCCTCGAACCCACAATCGACGAAGTCTTTTGGCGTACCGATGTGCGAGACAATTTTACGGTCATCCGCGGCAAGCACACCATAAAAGCCGGCGGGGAGTGGGTTCACAGCAATAACACACAGGTGTTTCGCGGATTCTTCAAAGGCCTATACTTTTTCGATAACGCCGTGGGCTTCATGCACTATGTGACCAATGGACCGACGGTGCAAGAGTGCGCCAACGGGAGGTATGTCGTGCCGCCTGTCACATGCGCTAGCGTCGGTTCGACCTTCGATTTCGGACCACTCTTCCTATTCCTTCAGCATGGACCGGCAACACAGGGGGAGTCTTTTGACCAATCCGGCGCTTCGTCCATTAACAACAACGAATTTGCTCTGTTCGTGCAGGATACCTGGAAGGTGACACGCAACCTGACTGTAAACCTCGGCCTGCGCTGGGAAGCACAGCACTTTCCGTCCATGACTATTGCTCCGTCGCAGACCGCATATGGCCTGAACTTGAGCGATCCGAAATTTCCTTCCGATGGGACGTTGCATAACCAGAACAAGATGTTTCAGCCGCGAGTCGGTTTCGCTTGGGACACCCGTGGAAATGGCAAGTCCGCGCTGCGAGCGAGCTGGGGGATTTTCAATGCGCGCCAGAACATGCTGACTCAAGTCGGCGCGATTACCACGAACGGCGTGCAACAGCAGTCGTTTGCCGCTGGTTCGGCGTTTGGCACGCCCCCGGTATTCGGCCAAAACGCGGGCCCCATTAGCAATCCTCCGCCAGCGGGGACGCCGCCGCCCCCAGGCGTTAACGTGACTTTCTTCAGCAAGGACTACGCCAATCCGCGGATTTACACGACGAATGTGGGTTACGAGCAGGAGATCCTCGCCGGATGGGCAGGATATGTCGATCTGACTCTTTCCAAGGGAGTGCACCTAACGAGATTTATTATGCCAAACGTCTGTTGCTCAACGGCGGATCTGATACCGTCTGTGGACGTCAACCTGGGTAACGGGCCGTCGTACACGGGGCCTGTGCCGTTCCCCAACTTAGGAAATTTGACAACGGACACTGCCAGTTCCGCGAAATCTCTCTATCGCGGAGCTACCGTAGGGGTGCGTAAGCGCTTCAGCAATCGGTTCCAATTGGATGCCAACTACGTCTGGTCGGAAGATCTCGACGATGATTCCAATGAGAGAGATCCTTTCAGTTTCCGCTACTACGACCTATACAATCTCGCGAAGGAGTATTCCTATTCCGACCGCGACGAAAAACACAAGTTCAACCTCGTCACGCACGCCGACTTGCCTTGGAAGGTGGCTCTTGACGTGCGAATGCAGGCGCACTCGGCCCAACCCTATAGCGCCAATCCCACCGTCGTCGGAGTTAATGGAGTTGGCCCCGGGCCGCTCTGCAGCAATACAGAAGCTGGGCATCGGGTGCAAATCGGCCTTGGCCCAGGCGGAACGAACGTCGATTGCGGAAGAAATTTTCTTCGCAAGGACAACGGCTACTTTGCGTTTAACTTCGGGGCGTCAAGACCATTACACCTTGGAGAGCGGTTCCAGATTATCCCGAAGGTGGAGGTCTTCAACTTGTTCAATAACAAAAACAACATAAACACAATCAGTGGCAGCGGTACGCCATTGTTTGATTTCGACGGATTCATCCGGCAGGGCGTGGGCGACCCTAGGGAAGCGCAACTGTCCATACGCCTCCAGTTCTGACGAGGCGACTCCAAGTCACAAAAGCAATTCAACGGAGGAGGGGCGCTCCGGTGCCCCTTTTTGTTTTTCGGGGTTGTGCGGGAATACCGGAACGGGACCTATGGACACATGCTGCTCCTGCTGCTCCCTCGGCGCTTGCTTGCGCGCCGCGAATCCCGGACAATCTAAGGTTTACAGATGCGTGTTTTTCCGCGCGGTGGCGGTTTCCCGCACCCAAAAGAGAAGCGAGTGAAATGGTAAGTCAGGTAAATTCCGTAAAGCGCATCGTCGCCTACTTTTCGATGGAGATTGCCTTAGAGAATGCCATGCCGAGCTACAGCGGCGGACTCGGCGTTCTTGCGGGCGACACGATCCGCGCCGCTGCCGACCTGCGCCTGCCCATGGTGGCCATCTCCCTGCTTTACCGCAAAGGCTTCTTCACCCAGCGCCTCGCCGAAGATGGCTCGCAAACCGAAGAACCGGTCGAGTGGCGCGTGGAAGATTTCTTGAAGGAGGAAACCGCCCGCGCCAGCGTCTCGATAGAAAACCGGCACGTCGAGCTGCGCTGCTGGCGGTATTCCGCAAAAGGGGTGCGCGGTTTTGAAGTTCCCATTTACTTTCTCGACGCCGACCTTCCTTCCAATGCCGAAGCCGACCGCAACCTCACCGGCGCTCTGTATGGCGGTGATTCCTACTATCGGTTGTGCCAGGAAGTCGTGTTGGGCATCGGAGGCGTACGCATTCTCCGCGCGCTCGGCTACAACGACCTCACGCGCTACCACATGAACGAAGGCCACGCGGCGCTCCTCGCCCTTCAATTGCTGAACGACGAGGCCGCCAAGGCGGGGCGCCCGTCCATCCGCAGCGAGGACATCGAAAAAGTCCGCAGCAAATGCGTTTTCACCACGCATACGCCGGTTCCCGCCGGGCACGACCGATTCCCAATGGAATACCTCACGCGCGTGTTCCCCGGCCAGACGGAATTTCTCGATTTGAAGGACGCTTCTTCCGCAGATTTGATGAAGCGCGTTTTGCA
>QHZB01000454.1 GCA_003224525.1 Acidobacteriota bacterium
GAGATGGCTCCACCCTGGAGTTGATTGGCCATGCGAGGCGGCCCAAACTGTGCAGAACGGAGCACTCTCTTGAACGGGATCGACGTACTCCGATGAGGAGCCGCCGTCACCACTGTTTTGACCACAGAGTCTGGGGCCATACTTCAAAACGGGCTCACGAAGGATGCACCATTGATTATTTCGGCCTACTTGCCGGCGCGCATGGGCCCGCTCACCTTATCGCAACGAAGTCCGAGACTCAGTTCCTTACCCGTTTGACCCACGCATCGCGGGCCCGTTGCTAAATAGAAGAAAACAATACGGGTAGCCGGATTGCCGGTTAGGGATGCAGGGCTTTCTGAATCTTTTCGATCATTTGGCGGACGCCGGGTGCCATCGAGCCATTCGGATCCAGCCGCAAGTACTCCTGATATTCGCGCAATGCCCCTTGAGCGTCGCTTTCACGGAGCATCACATTACCGAGCAAGGCATGCGCCGGGGCCAAGTCCGGCATTCCGGCAACCGCCTTGTGCGCATGGGGCACGGCATCCTGCCAGCGACCCAACGCCCAATACGTCTTCGCCAGCTCGTAATGGCCCCCAGCGGCCTCCGGCTTGAGTTCCAGGCCCTTCAGCAGTGCGGCTTCTGCTTGCGAATATTCCTTGGTCTGATTCAGCACCGCGCCCAGTTCCAGGTAGGCGTCAGAGAATTTGGGGTCCAGCTCATTCGCCTTCCGCAAAGCCACTTCCGCGTTCTTCCAATCTTTCTGTCCCAGATACGCGGTGCCCAGCAGCGCGTACGCCTGTGGAAAGGCATTGTAGAGCGTGATCGCCTTTCGGAGGTGTGCAATTCCGTCGTCCAGTTTGATCTCTTTCAACGCGCTCTGGCCCTTCTCAAATTCCTGCCGGGCATTTTCCGGAATACTCAGGTCCAGAAGCGAAACTGTGTCTCCGCTCGCCTGCTTCGGAGTTTCGGGTGGCGCCTCTCCTGGGATTGGTTTTAATTCCAGGGTCGCGTAGCCCCTCGACATGCCAATCAGTTCCACGCGAACAATCACTTCCTTGAAGCCTCGCTCGCTCATTCGGACCATGTAAACGCCGCTGGAAGACAGATTGAACTGGCACTTGCCGCCATCTACGGTTTCGCAATCACCGGCTGGACCGCCTTCGGCCGCTTCCAGGCGCAGGTGAATTCCCCGGGGTCCTGGCTTTCCGTTGGCGTACCGCACTTGAACATCGATCACACCACCAGAGACTCGTCCGCCCATTCCGCTTCTTTGCCCATGGAGTAAGGAAGGAACTGTAAGAAAGGTCAGTAATAGCGGAAGAGCAAGCGAGAGGCGTAACATCAGATTACCTCCGCATTGCGCAATTAAGCGCTTGCGGTCACTTCTACAAAGGTGCGGAAGAAAAGCCATGGCGTGATGCACTTCTCAATCGAAAACTCCTAAAGCACGCAAATCCAATCATACGCGCAGAGAAGAAATCCGCGGCAAACGAAAAAGGAGGGCGCTGCAAAGCGCCCTCCTCGGTTTAGGATTTAGGTTAGAACTCCAGCTTGATCGAAGCCCGCGAGCTGAACGGGGGCACGAAGCCCTGGTCGAAGCGTGTGGTAACGGGCTTTTGGAAGTCCACATTCAAGAGCCCGAAGCCCTGATCGTTGAATTGCTGGAGCGTGGTCTGGCGGCTCGAGTTGCCGATGTTGAACACGTCGAACCCAAACTTCAGATGCATCCGCTCCGTTAACTTCCACGGATACTCTACGTGTGCGTCAACTAGGCCGGTTACAGGAGAACGGCCCAGGTCGCCGCGGCCGAAGTATGGCACTTCGCCCGCGTTCTGGTAGGCTTGCTGGGCTATCAGCGTGGTCAACGGGACGCCCGACTGCACGGTTAAGCCCGAACCGAGTACCAAACCCTTCATCCTGCCGTTGGGCACTACGTAGGTTGAATGCACGTTGAGGACGTGCTTGCGATCGCCGTTCAGGAACCCGATGCTCTGTTGATTGCGCAACAGGCCCAGTTTCCCTTCGGTCAGGTCAAAGAGCGAGCTGATGCCGGGGTCGGCCTGGCCGTTGTCGTTGCGGAACGCGCCTTCGTAATTCCCGCGCAGTTGTGCTATGCGGTAGTTGGCGGAGATCGCCCAGTTGTGGCTGAAGGACTTGTTCACTTCGAATTCCACAGCCTCGTATTCACGCTTCGGGTCTCTGTAAGTGTCCGGCTTGCCGTCTGCGTAGAACTCGCCGCCAAACGAAGCACACTTACCGGGCACCTTGCTATCAGCGAGGTTGGTGCAGTCCGGAAGTAGATTGCCGCTAGCATCAGTCCAGGTGTTCGTGTTGACCGCTGGGAAACAAGCGCTTCCGGCAATTATGCCGGTGCCACCCGAAGCATCGATCCCAGTTTGCTGATTATAGACGACAAAGGGCGTCGGGTTGCCCGTCGAGTCTCTACACGCTGCCGGAAGATTGGCGGCAGTCTGCGCGCTCTTCGGGACAAGTATTCCCTGGTCGAACACGATTTCGTTTGGATTCACGAAGATGTCCTGCTTCGCGT
>QHZB01000212.1:0-15475 GCA_003224525.1 Acidobacteriota bacterium
TCCAATCCCAGAACCACGAGGCCCAGCCTTGAACGGATTGTTCATAGTGCAAGGAAAGCGCATGCCAATACACGCGCAGGGGCAAGTGCAGAACGGCGATGGTCAGGAAAAGCAGCGGCACGAAAACCAGTCCTTGAATCCACTTCTTTTCGCTGACATTTTCAGCGATGTCTTGAAACTTCGCCGCCCAACCCAGCCGAAGGATCAGAAAAAGGAAAAGTCCGCCAAGAAAATAAGAGGCGAAGTAAAGCGTGTAGCCCGCCCGCGAGTACGCTACCGCCTTCGCCCGGCGCTCATGCGAAAGCATGTATTGTTCGGTTTTTGTCCGTTCAGGAGTCTCCAATTCCGGAGGCGAAGTCTCGGAGGAGCCGGCCTGCTGGGGCGAGCCTCGCACGGCTGGTGTTTGCGGATGCGCTGCAGGCGTCGCATCCACGGAATCGCGCGACGCCATCGCGAAACATAGACTCGCACCAAGAATCAGCATGAAACGGCGAAGGGAGACCCACCGTCCCAGCAGTACACCTCGCCTATATCCCAACGCCACTCTCCGTGCGATTCCGGTCAAGGTCAGCACGGGCCGCGAGTATGTCGCACCGCCAATCCATCTGCAAGATTTCATCCTGTTGATTTAGACGGGGTGAACGAGGTAGCGTTTCCACTTGCGCGGCTACGGAGTGGTCTTTGGATGTGCCGTTTTCAGGCAGTAATTGCGCACCGCGCCCGACGTCGCCAATCCGAAATGCACCATCGAGGTCCAGCGTTCCAGTTTGTGATGGCCGTAATGATGGAATAAATACGACGCCCCGATCGAAACACCGGTTCCCGCCGCCTCGATCGCCGCAAACGCCGCGTGATTGTCCACGATCTCATTCGTAAGCAGGACTTCCCGGTCTCCACGCCGCCTCAAGTTTAGCGTTGAAAAATAATCGAACGTCCGCGCCGCTCCGACACCTGCAAAGAACCAATCATTCTTCTTGTCCCAGAAGCGGTGCCCCGGCATTCGTTCCTTAGTCAGATTCTTGCCAGTGGGAAAGACAACGCTGGGCGCTGGTGCTTGTGCTTCGGTCGCCGGCGCCCGAGCGCAGACTTTGCCCACCCCCATGAGCATTGCCAAAGCTACCAGCAGAATCATCCTAAGTTTTAGCAATTCTTCCGCTCCCGGGGTTTCCCCTCTGTTTTATTTCTCAATTCAGTATAATCGCACCGGCTCTATTCTGGGCCACACTCTCCGCGCTGGAGTCCTTCCATGACCCGCTTCCGTCTCGTGCTCACGTCAATTCTCGTGTTCGCTTTTATCGCCGTGGTCGCCGCTTATGCGGGCCGTAGAACTGCTGCGGAAATGACTGATGGAATTCCAGTGCGTTCGTTCGAATTCACATATCAGGTGCATGTTCCCGCTAACTCGGATTCCGCGGGTCCCGCCCATCTTTGGATTCCCTTGCCGCAGTCCGATGGCCACCAGGACATTCGTGGCTTGCGCATTGAGAGCCCCGTGAGTCACGTGCAGGGCCGGGATCCTGAATACGGCAATGCCTTTGCGGCCTTTGCCCCGACGGCGCAGCAATCTGCCGCCGGCTTTGACGTGGTGCTGCGATTTACGGCCGTCCGCCGCGAGCATAAGGTCTCCCTCGACGCGGCTTCACTTCGCAACGTCTCCGCCGCGGTGTCTCGCCATCCAAGCCTGCAACGCTACCTCCAACCCGACAAACTCGTTCCCCTCAACGGCATCATCGCCGAGCTTGCCGGGGAGCACACCGCCGGTGATACCACCCCCATCCAAAAGGCCCGTCACATCTACGATTACGTGCTCGCTACCATGCGCTATGACAAATCCGGCGAAGGCTGGGGCCGCGGCGACGCCGTCTGGGCATGCACTTCAAAGCGGGGCAACTGCACCGATTTCCATTCTCTGTTCATCGGCATGATGCGTTCCTCTGGCATTCCCGCTCGTTTCGAAATCGGTTTCCCGCTGCCCGAAGGCAAGTCCGAAGGTGACATCCCGGGCTACCATTGCTGGGCCGAATTCCATCTCGCCGGCGTCGGCTGGGTTCCGGTGGACGCTTCCGAAGCCTGGAAGAATCCCGCCAAGCGTGACTTCTTCTTCGGGGCGCACGACACCAATCGCGTTTTCTTCACCTACGGTCGCGACATCCGTCTTTCGTCCGACCAGAAGGGCGATCCTCTGAACTATTTTATCTATCCCTACGCGGAGGCCAATGGCCAGCCGGTAAAGAATTTGCAAACACACTTTTCATTCCGCGACGTTTCGGCAGCACAGCTCGCCGCGGCAGGCCGCTGATCCATTTCGAGTCTCATCAAGGCGCGCAACATGATTGAGTGTATTGAAACACGTTCGTTCTAACTTGCTCCGTTGGCTCATTCGCACCGGTTCGCTACTTGGGATTGTCATTCCACTTTGGCAGGCGTATCTTGAAACTTGACCCAGCTCAGCTTTTATGAGGAGTCGTAACTATGTTGTACCGCATCGCATTGCGCCTTGCCCTGCCGGTCGTCCTGGCGGCAACGCTGCTTCCCGCCGCTGCCTTTGCCCAATCGCAGGATACTCAGTCCGTTGCGGAAGCCGCCCGCCGCGCTCGCGCGCACAAGAAAAACACCGAAAAGCCGGCCAAAGTCATCACTGAGGAAACGCTGGATGTAAAAAAGGGAGATGTGCAGAGCGCCACCGCTGAACAACTCAGAATACCGGGTTCGCCGGAAACGCCGGCGCAGCCCGCCGCCGGCGCAGCAAACGCGCAGGGTCCTGCCTCCGGCGACGCGCAAGGCTCCAAGAATCCTTCAGAAGACGAGAAGGGGCGCGCGGCTTTAAAGGAGCGCGTGGCCTTAAAAGAGAAGATCAAGGATGCACAGAGTGATCTCGATCTTCTCCAGCGTGAATATCAGTTGGATCAGGACTCCTACTATTCCAGTCCCGACTATGCCAAGAACACCTCGGGAAAAGAGAAGCTAGATGCCATGAAGCAGCAGATCAGCAATAAGCAGCAAGAACTCGACCAACTGAAGGCCCGCCTGGCCGCTCTGCCTGCGCCGCAGGAAGGTCCAGCGACGACGCCCAAGTCCTAGGCTTTTTTGCCCGTCAGCTGGCCTCGAGCTGGCGCGCGGGAAGATCTTACTCGGTTCGCTTCTTCAATTCTCTCCCTTGCTTCTGAACGGCCGGAAAGCTCAATCAATCCCATGGATTCGCAGGCTGACGAGTTGATCGACGCTCAGGTTTTTCATCCCACGCGATTGCAGCCCGGTGATGAAGTCGGGCGTCACTCCATGAATGCGCATGGCGATCAGTTGATCCGGCTGCGGATGAGCGTAACCCAGCTTCTGAAGCTGACCGATAAAATCCGGCGACACTCCATGAATCCGGAAGGCAATCAACTTGTCGAGATCCACGTGTTCGTAACCCTGCTTCTTCAATTGCTCCACCCACTCCGGCGTCGCCCCATGAATTCTCATGGCGATTAGCTTGTCCGGGTCGGGATCATAGCCGGCCTGTTTGAGGCTGCGCACCATTTCCGGTGTCACCCCGTGAATGCGGAAGGCCATGAGTTTGTCGCTGTCCAGAACATTCAGCCCCGCCGAGCGAATCCCCGAAACGAATTCCGGAGACACGCCATGAATGCGGAAAGCAATGAGTTTGTCGCTGTCGGAAACGTTTACACCTGCTGAGCGAATGCCTTCGATGAACTCCGGGATAACACCATGAATCTTGAAAGCAACGAGCTTGTCGGTGTCCAATCCCTGCAGGTTTTCGGCCTTGATGTCCCGGGCAAATTTCAGGCTGACATCGTGGATGGCCATCGTCCATTGTTTGTCGCCGTCGATCACTTCGAAACCGAGCGACTTCATCTCCAGCGAATACTTCGGCTCAGCTAGGAAATGAAACAGCCCCGCGCCCTCGCCGTCCTGCAGAAACCCCTGGCATTCGAATTTTCCTGCGTCTCGCGCGATCGTAAAATGAACTTCTTGCCGCCCGGACTTGGAAAAATCCAGCCCTGAAAAATCGCTCGCCGGCCAGTCGGAACTATTGTGAAATTGATGCCCGGCGCGGGAATCCATCAAGGAAAACTCCACCTTTCCCGGATCATCGGAGCGCCGGAGGGTCCAGTCGCCGCTCTGCCCCTGGCCGCCGAGAGCTTTCGCCACGCCAAGAATGACTCCAGCAATTACCAAGATAAGACCGATGGTTCGTTTCAGATTCATGGGACCTCACTCCTCTCCGTATTTCCTGGGAAACTCACAAAATGTCCGCGTTCTTGAGCGCCATCAGCTTGTCCAGCGTCAGATTCTGAAATCCGTGCTTCCGCGCCCTCTCGATGAACTCTGGCGTTATCCCCTGCACTT
The DNA here is from genome assembly GCA_003224525.1 of Acidobacteriota bacterium. Classification (GTDB taxonomy): domain Bacteria; phylum Acidobacteriota; class Terriglobia; order Acidiferrales; family UBA7541; genus Acidiferrum. The sequence goes on from QHZB01000212.1 coordinate 4,354, forward strand.
TCGCGCTGATCAGCTCGTCGCAATCCAAGTCCTTGAAGCCTGCCGCTTGCATCGATTTCACGTACTCCGGCGTGATTCCCTGCACCTTCATCCCAATCAGCTCGTCGTTATTTGGTTTGAGTCCCGTGGCCCGCATTTCCTTTACGTAATTCGACGTCACACCCTGCACCTTCAGCCCGATCAGATCATCGGCGCTTGGTTGCAGCCCCAGCTCGTGGAATTCGCGGATATATTCCGGCGTAACTCCCTGCACTTTCATCCCCATCAGCTCATCGATGTTGAGGTTGGCATCAAACTTTCGCATCTCGCGAATGTATTCCGGTGTGATCCCCTGCACGCGCATGCCAACGAGTTCGTCCGGCGTGGGTTCGAACCCCAGTTGGCGCACCTCTTTCACGTACGCCGGCGTAACACCCTGAATCTTCATCGAGATCAGTTCGTCCACCGTCAGGTTCTTGAAGCCCGCGGCTTCCATCGCGTCCAGATAGGATTCCTTTTTGTTTTGTTCCTCGCTCGCCCTCTTCTGGTCTTTCTCTTTGTTAGTCTGCGCCTTCGCCTCGGCCGATCCAGAGGGTTTTGCGGCTTCGGCCGTGCGTTCCTTCGCGGAAGAAGCCTCTGGCCTGACAACCATCACACTGCTGCTTCCTTGTTCCTGTTTCGGAGACACCCCGGCTCCCAGCGCAGCATGCGCGACTCCCAGAAATGCGTTGCCCGCCAACAGCGCTCCCAACAAACACAGGAAACTGCCGGTCAGTCCCGCCACGCCAATTCTGCCGGCAGTTCCATCCCATTCGAGCAGCCGAACCACGCGCTCTGCGAGCGGGCTGCGATTCGCCGCCATCATCAATGCTGGAGCCGTCCGCCATTCTTCCATCAGCGTGAGCGCCCGCGCGTAGTTTACGGCGTCGCCGCAAATTGCAATCGCTTCGTCGTCGCAGCAATTCTCGCGTTCAGCGCGAACGCGCTGGCTCATCCACCAGACCGCCGGGTGGTAGAACAGCAGCGTTTCCGTGGCAATCTGGAATAGATTCACGAAGCAATCGAGGCGCCGAATGTGCGCCAGCTCATGCGCGATGACCGCTTTAATTTGGTCTTCGGTCAAGCCGGTCAGCGCCCGCACCGGCAGCAGCACCACGGGACGGAACCATCCCAGCACGGCTGGAGCGTCCAGCTGGTGGCACTCGCAATACTGGATGACGCGGTCGAGACCCATTCTCCGTTGCAGCGCCACACATCTTTCGAACAGTTCTCCTCCCACCGGCTTGATCTCTTTGCGCCGCATTCTTTCAATCAGAAACAGACCGCCGGCCGTTCTCAGGCTCAGCAAAAGGACGCCCAGGAACCATGCTTCCACGAGCCACAGCATCGCCATCGGCTGTACGCTTCGAGACTCGGCGGCCGGGGCTCGGGAGCTTGACAGCGCAGTCACGTTTTGGGCGGACGTTCCCGCCCCCGTCGAAACTCCTGCAGCCCCAGTCCACACGGCCGGATTCGCTTGCCGACGCAACCAGGTGAATGTGATGACCGGCGATACCATCATCAAGACGAGCGCGCCCACCGCCAGCGCATAACGCGTCGGCGCGCTTCGGCAAACCGCGGTCGTCACGGCAAACAGAGCCGCCAGCCCCGCCCCTTGCCAGAGGAAATGCAACAAGGTCCAGCCGAGCGTCCGCAGAAGTTCCGGCGAAATCCAATTCGCGAAGTTGCTCATCAGCTTCTCCCCTGGTACTCGTCCAGAAGACGGCGCAGCTCATCCAGCTCTTTCTTGGACGTTCGCCGGCCCTCCAGCGCATGGATCATCAACTCGCTTGCGGAGCCCTCGAACACCCGCTGCAGCACGTCGCCGACGAGTTGCCGCTTTGTTTCCGTCGCCGGCTGGCATGCTTCGTAAACGTGGGCCCGTTGCTCTTCGTTTCTGCGCACCGTGCCCTTGGCGGTCATAATCTGCAAAAGTTTGAGGACCGTGGTGTAGCCGAGCGCCTTCTTTTCGCTCAGCTCTTCGTGGACTTCCCGGACCGTGGAAGGCCCGCGCGCCCAGAGGACGCGAAGGATCTCTAGTTCAGAAACCGTGGGCTTTTGCAGGGGTTCTTGGTTCATGCACAGAGACTATTACGAAGAGTTTCGTATTGTCAACGAAAATCTTCGTAGTCGCTTGGACGCCCCTCCCCGCTCACTCCCGGGTGTGAGGAAAGACTGGCCCTCTCGAGAATGAGTCCTGCATCGCGATTTGCTACTTCGGTTCCAGCACCAGCGGCAGCCCGTTCTTCGGATTCCCGATAATCACGACCTTGGCATTCGAACTCGCCGCCAGCTTCTCGGTAGCCTCGATGCCCTTCCATTCGAGCAATTGCGTACTGATGCCCGCCGCCACGATTTTCTGAAAGTCCGCAATGCCTTGCGCTTCGATGCGCTTGCGCTCGGCCTCCTGCTTTTCCTTCTGCAGGATGAAGCTCATTCGCAAGGCATCCTGCTCCGCCTGCTGCTTCGCTTCGATCGAGCCTTTGAGCATCGCCGGCAATTGCACGTCGCGCAGCAGCACGTTTTCCACGATCACGCCGCGTGGCGCGAGCTGCTTCGTCAGCTCATCCTGAATCTGTTGCTGCACCAGCTCGCGAGCGTTTGTGTATAACGCGTTCGCCGTATGCGCGGACGTAGACGCGCGAATCGCCGCCCGCAGCGTAGGCTCGACGATCTTTTCCACATAATCCGCGCCAACGGTCTGGTACACTTGCGCCGCCATCGTTTTGTCCAGCCGGAACAGCAGTGAGGTGTCCAGCGCCAGGATCAGTCCCTCATTCGAAGGCACATTGGCGCTCTCTTTCAACGACTGTGTCTGAACGGAGAGTTTCTGCACCGACTTCAACGGATTCATCAGGTGTATCCCTTCCGGCAGCGTTTCACCCGTCACCCGCCCGAACAGCGTCAGCACACCCACATTTCCCGTGGGAATCGACGTCGTGCTCGCCATCAACAGGATGATCACCAGCACCAGAATGGCGAGCTGCAATATTCTTTTTCCCGCGCCACCCAAGTTTATCCTCGGCAATCCTTCACCGCCCAGATCAAACCTTGTCGTAGTTGGCATTTGCCCCTCCGTCTTGCGGCTCATCTGCGCAAACTTCGAGCCGCAGCACCCTCAATCCTTAATACGCAAGCAGTACCCTGACGATTTCCTAGCCGTTCCACGCCCCCCGGCTGTTTCGATTGGCCTATCTTCCACAAGTCGCAATTCACCGGTCACTACTCCCCGCAACCTTACCACAATATCTTGTAGTCTTTTCTCTTGACACCACAGGAGGTTCGCGTCAGAATCCGCGCCATCACGTCCAGCTGTTCCCGCGCGTCCGGAATGAGTGGTGTAAACCGCAGTCTTTGGCACGCGGTTTTCTTTCGGTTGGAGCGCGGCAAGAAGATTAACCAGCCCGGGGAGCTCAGAACTTTTTCTATCGCGGCCTCGAAACGGTTGACGGTTGTGCCGTCGCACAGGAATCGGCCTGAGCTTTGCCGCCACTGAGGGAGAAAAAATGCAATTTTTGCCTGGCTTCACGGTGCAGTGTATCAATCCGCAATGCGCGGCCCGTGGCCGTTGGCTCCGCGCCGATGCCACCGCTCCCCTAGGCGGCGACGGCCACTGCCCCTGCTGCGGCGATTCCCTCCGCAACGTTCCCCCGCCGCTCGGCCCGCGCTTCCGCATGCGCCCCCGCTCCCTCACCGCCCGCCCCCCGCTCCGCCCGCGGCCCCGTTAGCGAATGAACTAGCGCGGACCTGAGCGTTCCCGAACCGTGGAAAGAGCACTGCTTTTGGCTCTGGCTAAAGTTCCTTTGTTGTCTCTTTGGTACAAAAACAAATATAGAAAACTCTATTTGGAGTGCGGCAATTGCTGTCGCTTTTCTTTTCTGGAGCTGCCATTTCCGTTCTAGCTTTTCCGCAGCCACCATAAGGCATGTCATTTGGAATCAATCAATTACGAAATACTCTTTCTGTAAGCCTTTTCTTTTGATATTCTTGCATCATTGATGGCGGGTAGGGGGGTACCCTTTCATTCTTGCGTTTCTTGCGGCGCTCTCCGCGGTCTATGGGGGCCAAGTCTTTTCGTTTCATATTCTTGCGCACTCTTTTGCACTAGCGAAAATCATAACTCATTTCTTTTCATGGGATTGCCCACTTTTTGACAAAAACACCCCTAGGGGTGGCGTGCCTCCTACAACTTCGGCGAAGGCACTTGCTCGAAAAACTTAGGATGGGGTGCGGGCCGGTGGCAACCAGCCACAAAATACCAGTCACGAGTCACCACTCACGACTCGACGAGGCCTTTCTCAAGCATCTCCTCGTCGCTCAGCCACAGATCGGGGAAGTTGGCTGAGCCGAGCCGAAGAATATCCTCCAGCGCGCCGCGCACTTCTCTCAAATGGAAATCCGCGCCGATGCGCTCGAGCAATTCGATCAGCGCCTGCGCGCCTTCCGCCAGCGCCGGCTTGGGAAGCGTGCCGACGCGGTCCAGCCGGTGATAGGTCACGACGTAAATGGCGTTGGGTCCTGCACCATGCCTCACGATGTGGAGGAAGCCGCGGGTCTTGGGTTTTGCCGGGGCGAGCCGTGCTGCTACTGCTGAGCCGGAGGGGAGGGCGCTCATCGTGTAGGTGGTCTCATCTCTCCTTTGCGTCTCAGCTGCATCCGCTCGTGCTGCCGCAGTTTTCGCATTTGTAGCACGCGCCGTTCGGCACCATCAGCATGCCGCACTCGCTGCACGCAGGCGCGCCCTCGTGGGCATTGCTCAGCTTTGGCGCGGACAACGCCATCTGCATCGCATCGAGCGCCGCTTTGTTCATCGGTGGAAGACTTCCCACCGGAGCGGAAGCAGCGGCATTCTCCGCCGGCGCCACGGCATTCAATTTCAAGTAGTCCGCGGAGATGAATCGCCCGCCCAGCCACCGCGCGATGTAGTCCAGCACCGACGAAACAAACCGGATGTTGGCATTCGCCGTGATGCCCGATGGCTCGAACCGCGTGTTCAGCAGCTTGTCCACGAACACTTTCAGCGGCACGCCATACTGCAAGCCGAGCGAAATGGTCAGCGCCAGTCCGTCCATCACGCCGGAAAGCGTCGAGCCTTCCTTGGACATCTTGATAAAGATCTCGCCGGGCCGCCCATCGTCATACATGCCGACGGTAATGTACCCTTCGTGCCCGCCCACGCCGAACTTGTGCGTTATCGACGCGCGTTCCACGGGCATCTTCTCGCGCTGTCGCCGCGCAAACAGTTCACGCTGCATCGGTTCCGCCGCTACCGCGGTCTCGGCCCGCTTTTCTTCCTTTTTACCGCCGGCATTCAGCGGTTGCGAACGCTTGGAATTATCCCGGTAGATGGCCACGGCCTTCAGCCCCACCTTCCACGACTCAATATACGCGTTCATGATGTCTTCGACGGTCGACTCCTCGGGCATGTTGATGGTCTTCGAAATCGCGCCCGAAAGGAACGGCTGCGCCGCCGCCATCATCTTCACGTGCCCCGTCCAGGTGATCGATCTCCCGCCACCCTGCGGCGCCAGCGAGCAATCGAACACCGGCAAGTCTTCCGCCTTCAGGTGCGGCGCGCCTTCGATCTTTCCGTTCTTGTCGATGTAGGAAACCACATCGCTGGTCTGCTCCGGCGTGTAGCCCAGCTTCATCAGCGCCTGCGGCACGGTGTTGTTGACGATCTTGATCAACCCGCCGCCCACCAGCTTCTTGTACTTCACCAGCGCCAGGTCCGGCTCGATTCCCGTGGTGTCGCAATCCATCATGAACCCGATGGTGCCGGTAGGCGCCAGCACGGTCACCTGCGAATTCTTGTAGCCGAATTTCTCGCCGTGCGCCAGCGCGGTGTCCCACGATTCCTGCGCGGCCATGAACAGTTCCGTCTGCACGTGCTCCGGCTTGATCCCGCGCATCGCCTCGCGATGCATGCGGATCACGTCCAGCATGGGCTCGCGATTCACTTGGTAGCCCGGGAATGGCCCCATGCGCTCCGCAATCCGCGAAGATTGCGCGTACGCTTCGCCGCACATCAGTGCGGTGATCGCGCCGGACATATCGCGCCCTTCGTCCGAGTCGTACGGCAGCGCCATGGACATCAGCAGTGCGCCCAGGTTGGCGTAGCCCAATCCGAGCGGCCGGAAGTGATGTGAATTCTCCTCGATCTTCGGCGTCGGGTAACTCGCGTTGTCCACTAGGATTTCTTGCGCCGTGATCGTCACGTCCACGGCATGCCTGAACGCCGCAACGTCGAACTGCCCGCTGGCGTTGACGTACTTCATCAAATTCAGCGAAGCCAGATTGCAGGCCGTATCATCCAAGAACATGTATTCCGAGCAGGGATTACTCGCGTTAATCCGCGCCGTGTTCTTCGACGTGTGCCAGCGGTTGACCGTCGTGTCGTACTGCATCCCCGGATCGCCGCAGTGCCAGGTCGAATCCGAAATCTTCAGCATCAAATCGCGCGCCCGCAGCTTTTCATTCGGCTGCCCGCCGATCACGTTCTTCGTCCACCAATCCTTGTCCTCCACCACCGCGCGCATGAAGTCGTCCGTCACGCGCACCGAATGGTTGGCATTCTGGAAGAAGATCGAAGCGTACGCGTCGCCGTCAATCGAGCTGTCGTAGCCCTGCTCGATCAGCACATGGGCTTTGCGCTCTTCCTTCATCTTGCATTCGATGAACTCGACGATATCCGGGTGATCGATATTCAGGATCACCATCTTCGCCGCGCGCCGTGTTTTTCCGCCGCTCTTGATCACCCCCGCGAAGGCATCGAAGCCCTTCATAAAGCTCACCGGGCCGGACGCGATTCCGCCGCCCGACAGCGTTTCCTTGCTTCCGCGCAGCGTCGAAAAATTCGTTCCCGTGCCAGAGCCCCACTTGAAAAGCATCCCTTCGGTCCGCGTCAGCCCCATGATCGATTCCATGTTGTCGCTGACCGAATTGATGAAGCACGCCGAGCACTGCGGCTTCGGCTGCACGCCCACGTTAAACCACACGGGCGAATTGAAGGCCATCTTTTGCTCGACCAGCAGGTGCGTCAGCTCGTCGCCGAAGGCATCCCGCGACTCCGCATCCGCAAAATACCCGCACTCTCCGCCCCATCGCACGATGGTATTCACCACGCGGCCGATCAGTTGCCGCACCGATCCTTCGCGCTGGGCGGTCCCGGGCTTTCCGTGGAAATACTTGCTGGTGACGATGTTCGTCGCCGTCTGCGACCAGCTCTTTGGCACCTCAACGTCTTCCTGGCGGAAGATCGTCACGCCCTTCTCATTTCCAATCAGCGCCGTGCGCTTCTCCCATTCGACCGCGTCGAAGGGAGACTTCTTCCCGTCGGTAAAGTACCGCTGGAAACTCAGACCTTTTCCCGCGCCACGCGCTGGCTTCTCTGCAGCTGTGTCCGTGGCAGGGGAATTCCCGCTCAATGCATGTTTCACCGTTGCCATCCGTCCCTCCGCGCTCTGGGGCCCCCACTCGCGCGGGGTGAACCCTCTCATTTTACTCCTCTGTGTCCCCCAGAGGTACGGTGCTTCGCTTCAGGGTCTGGTCTGAAGCTAACGCCACTTTGCTTCCATCGAATCGTAAAAGCCCGCAGCGAAAAAAAACCGACCGCGGTGCCATCGCACTTAACTTCCAGCGCAAAACGCCAACGCTCTGCCGCTGGCCGGTGGTTCGCACTCAGCCTAACAGCAGGTGCTCCGCCTCATATACGGGCGCGGGGCAGGTATTTCGCGCTCGATTTTTTCGCTTAGAACCCGGGCCGCTTGGCGGCCTCACACGGACCTTGATCCATTCCCGACACGGCCCGTCTGGCGCTTTCACGTCCCCCGAATCTGGAACCGCAGTATCAACGGATATAAGTATCCTGTCAAGAGGAAAACGCAAAATGTCGTCGTCTTTTTCGTGCTGTGTCTATTGGTAGTGGTGCTATTCCTGCTCAACCGCTTCTGCTTCAACACTTTTCGCGTCATTGCCTCTCACGCTACACTACTGCTATCCGTTGCAATATGAAACCTACGCCACTATTTCTCGCCATCCTTCTTGTCCTCCCTCTCCCTGTTTTCGCGCAAACTGCTGCGCCAGCCTCCGCCCCGGCCATCACGCAGCCTGCCTTCGGACAGAAACTGCGCATCAGCGGAATTCTCCATGCCGGGAAAGTCACCGATGCTCTCTATCGCGGCGCACAGCCCAAAGAAGTGGGCCTCTCTGAGCTGAAAATGTTGGGCATCACCACCATCGTCGATCTGCGCGGCGAGGACCGCGAAAAAGTCGCATGGGAGCGCAAGCGCGCCGAATCCCTGGGCATGCGCTTCGTGCACATCCCCGTTAGTGGCTGGTCTCCCCCAACCGACGAACAGGTCGCTCAATTTCTCTCTCTGCTCCACGACAATCCGGGGCAAAAAATCTTCGTACACTGCCGCTTCGGTGAAGATCGCACCAGCGTTTTCATCGCCGCTTATCGCATAGCCGCAGAGAAATGGCCTGCTGAACAAGCCATAAAAGAAATGTATTTCTTCGGCTTCAACGGCTTATGGCACCCCTCCATGAAATCATTTGTCGAAGATTTTCCTTCGCGGTTGAATTCTGCGCCCGGTCTCGCCTCACTCCGCGCTCCCCCCTCGCAACCCTGATCCACGGATCCGCTGTTCCTCCCCGCCCGAGCCGAGCTAAGCTGTGGCTCCTTAGTCCTGCAGAGTGATACCCGGCTGGCTTCGCCATACTCGCCGCGTGAACCATCCGCCGACAGCAATCTGCGAATACTAGACAAACTGTTCACAATGGAACATAAACTCGCAGAAGAAATGTGCTATTCATCTGTTGGTGACAACGGTAAACACTTGAAGACGGCAGAACAGTGAAATTCATCTACCAGGAATTGGCGGAAGAAATAGCAACGCTCAATTTGCGACCCTACCGGCGAAGCAATGGGAATACTTCCAGATCGCTGTTGCTAACAGGGCTCACCGTCGGTGCCATGAAACATGCCGGAAAGTGTTCCATTTTGAACACTATGTGTACCGGCCATGGGAATCTGTCGATCCTAGCGGACGACTGTTGGTTAGAGGGTTCCCGCCAATGAATGTACCCAAGGCCTTCAGAATTGTAGGGGGATACCCAATGCAGTCTTCCAAACCACTCGCGGGAACCTCGGGGGGAGTTAGGCGAAAACATCACATCTCCGGCTGCGAGATCACGAACACTCAACACGAAGGCTCTTTCCCCCGATTAAACACTGAAAACTAAGAACTTAGAACCCCTGCTCTAGTAGTACTTCCGTACCCTTCTCAACAGGACGCTTGCTTCATTTAATAGAACATCCCATTCCCCCATCATGCTATCGGCACGGATTCATCGCGTCTGAGGGAGCGAACTTCTTGCAAGTAGGACGCTACGAAATTCTCGAAATCATCGGCACCGGGGCCAATGGCCGCGTGGCGCGCGCCCACGATTCCATGATCGGCCGCCCCGTGGCCATCAAGCTCTTCCCAAAGGAACTGGCCACCGGCGAAGCCCGCCAGCGGTTCCTTCAGGAAGCGCGCGTCGTCGGCCAGCTCTCCCATCCTTCGATCATCACGCTCCACGATATGGGCATCGACGAAGCCTCGCAAACGCCCTATCTGGTCATGGAGTTTCTGGAAGGTCAGCCCCTCGATCGCATTTTGGATAAGGGCAGCATTCCTTTTTCCAGGGCCTCCGCGTGGGCCGCGGAAGTGGCTTGCGCGCTCGGTGCGGCGCACCGCAAGGGTGTAATCCACGGTGACGTCAAGCCCGCGAATGTGCTTATCACCGATGACGGCCGTGTGAAGCTGATGGATTTCGGCATGGCGCGGCTAGCCAGCCGCGATTCAGCCGCCACGCCGCTCGTCGGTACACCCGCCTACTGGTGCCCCGAGCAAATCATGGGCAAACCGCAGGACGCGCGCTCCGATATCTTTTCCCTGGGCGTCGTTCTCTACGAAATGGTGACGGGCAAACGGCCATTCGACGCCGATTCACTTCAGGGCATTTGCGGCCGGGTCCTCTCTTCCACGCCGCTGCCGCCTTCACATGCGAATCCTTCGCTGCCCGCTGGCTTTGACGGAGTCGTTGCCCGCTGCCTGGCAAAAGATCCGTCCGCGCGTTACCCCATGACTGAAGCTCTTGCGGAAGCACTTTACCCGCTGGCGCGCCGCAAAGTCACTACTCCGCAAGCGCCGCCGCAAACCAACGGCAACGGTCTGCGAGATCGCGCTGCGCGTCTCCTGCGCTCTGCATGATGATTACACTGCAAAAGGACCGCTACGAAACTCTCGGACACCTCGGTTCGGGTGCCACGAGCCGCGTCGACAAAGCGCGGGACAACGTCATTGGCCGCATCGTCGCACGCAAAACCTTTTTGAACGGTTTCGGCGAAGACCTCGAGCAGCAGTTCCTTCGCGAGGCCCAGATCATTGGCCAGCTCTCCGATCCTTGCATCGTCCAGCTTTACGACGTCGGAATCGATGAGCAGGGAACGCCCTTCCTTGTGATGGAGTACGTCGCCGGCAAAACGCTTGAAGATCACCTCGGTTCGTCCGCCCTGACGGCCCGGCGTGCCTGCGCCTGGGCCGCCGATCTAGCCGGGGCTCTCGCGCTGGCCCATCGCGCCGGGATCATTCACGGCGACGTCAAACCCGGCAACATCCTCGTCACCGCGGATAACAAAGTGAAACTCGGCGACTTCGGTATCGCGCGGTTTGTATCGCAGATTTCCGGCTCCGGCCTGCTCAAGGGTACCCCGGCATACTTGGCGCCCGAACAGATTCAGGGTGAGCCTCAAGATCCGCGCTCGGATCAGTTTGCTCTCGGAATTGCTCTCTATCAGATGTTGACCGGTTTGAAGCCCTTCGATGGCAGTTCTCTCGGCGCCGTCTGCGCCCAGATTCTGAATGCCGACCCTGTGCCTCCTTCACGGCACAATCCAGCATTGCCGCAAGCGCTCGACCTCATCATCGCGCGGTGCCTGGCAAAAAATCCCAAAGATCGTTTTGCTTCCTGCGACGAACTCGCTTCCGCTCTTTATCCTCTAGCGCGTTCGCGCCCTCCATCCGCGGCGCCCAAGACCAGGAAGCCTATTTGGTGG
>QHZB01000212.1:15540-93235 GCA_003224525.1 Acidobacteriota bacterium
CCATTTTTCCCCACCGCGAGTGCCCTCCGAAGCCTTCGCCCACACGTTGCAAACTGGGATCGAAGCTCCGCAGCAGGGCATCGAAGTTCAGCCCCTTCCTCAGGTGGCGCAAAAACGCCTGAACCGCAGCGTCGTTCGCCTGGCTAAGCTTGCTGGCGCTTCAGCGAAGCAACCCAGCGATTCACGAGACTCTCAAGGGATTTCGTCTCCTAATTTCATTGCCTCTCCGTCTCTGGCGTCTGAATCCGCGGCTCAGGCTGCTCCCGCCTCCACCCTTCACATCGAAATTATTTCGACGGTCAACGAAGGCGCGCTGGCCATCTTTGCGGATCGCGAATTGCTTTTCACTACAAACTTGGTGACCACCTCGCCGGGCGAACCAATCCATTTCGAGCACCCGCTTCCCGCCGGATCGCATCAATTCCGCGTGGCCCTTTACAAACCGGATAAGAGTCTCCGCCTGGAAAAGGAAGGTCTGGCGGAAATACGTTCTGACCTGGCAAACACCCTGGCCGCGCACGTAACTCGCCATTCCAAGCTGCTCGTCCGCCACGAGCTGGCCCTGGATGTCACCTGGCCCGCCGCATCCATGCCGGCTTCCGAACGCGCCGCCGCAACTGCCAGAGCTTCTGCTCTGATGAAGTAATTGCTGCTTGAAAATGCTGGGGATGAGATAAGAAGGGCGTTCGCCTATTCGTAGCGCAGCGCTTCGACGGGATCGAGCTTCGCGGCTTTCATCGCCGGCCACACCCCGAAGACCAGCCCCACACAGACGCTGACAACAATTCCTGTGGCCGCCGCCCACACCGGCACGCTTCCCGGCCATTTCAAGCCGACTCTAACGAGCAGCACCAGGCCATTCACCAGGACGAGCGCGAGCACGCCGCCGACTCCCGTGAGCGCCATGGCCTCCAGCAAGAATTGCCAGGTAATGTCGCCGCTCTTTGCGCCGATGGCTTTGCGGATGCCGATCTCGCGGGTTCGCTCGGTCACGCTGACCAGCATAATGTTCATCACTCCCACGCCGCCAATGAGCAAGCCGATTCCGCTCAGGACGAATGTGGCGAGCGCCACCATTCCCAGGATACTGTGAAATTCATCCACGATCTGCTGGGAGGTCTGAATGGAAAACGTATTCTTGCCGTTGTAGGGAACGTTGCGGCGGCGGCGGAGCACTTCGGTTGCCTGGTCCACTGCCTGATCCAGCAGGTTGGGATAGGCCTGGAAGCGGATGTTATGCTCGTAGGCGCCCGGATAAATTTTCCGGAAGGTGCTGTAGGGAATTAGCACGCGACGGTCTTCGTCGTCCTGGCCAAACATTCCCTTGGGCTTTTCCACGATGCCGATGACGCGGAATGTCGAGCCATCGATCATCACGTCCTTGCCGACGGCCGAACCATTGGGAAAGAGCACGGGCGCGGCATTTTCTCCAAGCATCACGACTTTCTCGCGGTGCAGGTCGTCGCCTTCGCTGATGAAACGGCCGGCAAGCGTCGCGGCGTTGGCATAGACCTGGCCGAAATTCGGCTGGACGCCGCGGAAATCGATGGCCGTGACCTCGCCATCCTTGGTGCGCACGGAATGCTGCTGTTCCCACCAGTTGATGAAAACGGTGAGGTCCTTGACCGCGGGACATAACTCTTTTATGGCCTGGCCATCCTCGAGGGTCAGCGGTTTGCGCTCGCGTTCGTCCTTAGGACGGCGGCCATTGTGCGGGCCCTGATCAAAGCGCGAGACGAAAGCGGTATCGGCGCCGTACTGCTTGATGCTTTCCTGCACTTGCTGGTCGAAGCCGGTGATAAGCGCGGCGACCAGCATGATGACGCTGACACCGAGGACGACGCCAAAGACGGTGAGAAAGCTGCGCAGCTTGTGCGCGCGGAGCGTGTCCATCGCCTGCCTGAGATTTTCGCCGTGCTGTTGTGCCATGGTTGTTTCCTGCGAGCCCTTTCGAAGGGGACGCAATATTCCTTAGCCGTCCGCGCGGAGGGCCTCGATAGGATCCAGCTTGGCCGCGCGCATCGCCGGGTAGATGCCGAAGAAAAGACCGACGCCCGTGGAAACGGCGAGCGAAAGAATGACGGCGCTCATCGGCGTGCGCATGGGAATGGAAGTTGCCGCGCGCGCCGCGGCAACGAGCGCGTAGGCAAGAATGATTCCGATCAAGCCGCCCGTCGCCGCAAGGACCGCCGATTCCGTCACGAATTGCAGGACGATGTGTTTTCTCCTGGCGCCCAGCGATCGCCGCAATCCAATTTCGCGCGTGCGCTCCGTCACGCTGGCCAGCATGATATTCATGATCACGATTCCGCCGACCACCAGGAACACCGCGGTCAATCCCACGGCCACCATGAACAGATTGCCCGTCAAAGATTGCCAGAGCCCCATGATGGAATCAGACCCAATGATGCCGAAATTGTCGGGACCGTCCCAGGGGATGTGGCGCCACGCGCGCAACAGCATGCGCGCTTCATCCTCGGAAGAAGAAATCATTTCCGCGTTCTGCGCCTGAATAAACAACACCAGTGAATCTCTTTGCGTGCCCCACTCCTTGCTGAAGGTCTCCAGTGGGATAAAAACGAAATTATCCTGCGACTGTCCGAGCGCACTGCCGATAACCGCCGCGACTCCGACGATTTCATAGCTGTGCGTTCCAGCACGAATCGATTTCCCGATGGGGTCCACGTTGGAGAAAAACTTCTTGACCAGGTCCGCGCCGATGAAGCACACCGGGGAGCGATGCTGCTGGTCGGACGCGGTGAGGAAACGGCCCGCGGCGACGTTTACGTTGCGAATATCGGAATAGTTGGAGGTCACTCCCAGAATGTTGACGCCCTCGAGCAGGTCGTTGCCGTAGCGCACGTCGGAGTTGGTGCCGAGGAGGGCGGCGATCTGGCCGGCGGTGCGCATGCCGGTCTTCAGATGGGCAAGCTCTTCATGGGTGACCAGGGGCCGTTTCTGTGCCTTTATCCAGGCGTCTTCACTGGTGATAATGCCGAAGCGGTTCAGAACGTAGACGTTTGCGCCGAGATTGGCGATGCGATCGGCCACGTAAAAATTGAGTCCGGCGACCACGCTCATCACCGCGACCAGCGTGGTTACGGCCAAGATGACCCCGAGCAATGTCAGGAAACTCCTCAGCTTATGGGTGCGCAGGGCGTCCAGGGAGAGCCGCAGCGTCTCCAGCATGGTGATCAGCGCGCTCCGGAAACGGCCGCGTTTCTCGGACGCTTGCGCAAGCGGCGCCACGCGCGTGATGGCACCAAACCCTTCAATGGGAGTTACACCCAAACAGACCTCCAACCTTCTAGTTAAGACGAATGAGCCGTCGATTCGTTCCTCGATGTATAGACGTGTGGAACGGCTTTTTGCTATCGCCGTTTGCTGGAGTAGCCCTACTCTCGGCCTAGTCCAAGTTCACCGACTCAACGGTCGCACACCGCATTGTACCGCCTTGTACGGTCAATCAGGGAAGAAGATGGCACACCCGGGCCGCCTCTACAAGATTCATTCCGTTTCGTTTCTTTCAGGGCACAAAGACAAAACTGCGCGCGCTCGCAGGGAGCGCGCACGGCGCGCCGGACGAGCGGAAGAGCCACGGAAGGAGAGCGGCGCTCCTAGGCGGTGGCGGTTGCAGTTTTTGCGGCTACTTCCGCAGTGTAGACAATGACGGCCTTTTTACCGCCTTTGGCGGCGGTGGCGTGGATGGAGCTCAGGTTGACGCCTTTCGCCGCGAGTTTCGCCAAACATTGCGCCAGGGCACCGGGCTTGTTGGGCAAATCGCAGGCTTCCGCGGGAGTTTCCTGGTATGCGATGCGGGCGGCGTCAAGGGCTTTCTTCGCGCGCCGGGCATCATCCACGATGAATTGAACGCTGCCGGCCGTGCCTTGGACGGTGCCCAAGAGAGAGAGAATATTCACCTTGGCGTCCCCCAGGGCTCGCGCGATTGCGGCAACCGCACCAGGCTGATTATCAATAGCGATCGTAAACTGCTTGGTTTTGGCCATGTCGGCACCTCCTGCCGTTTCGTCGAGATTATACGCCCAGACGGGTTACGCGGCGGCGGAGATGCGGCGAATCAAGTCTTCCTGTTCGGACTGGGATTCGGCGCCGATGGTGAAGGCGTCGAGGAGATTGAGCGAGAGGGCAAAGCGAAGGGCTTCGTCCTGGCGATGGCGAAGGTCGCCCTGGCCGAGGATTTTCATGCCCACGATGCCTTTTCCGACGGCGCGCATCTCGAGGAGGACTGCCAGGACGGTGTCGGGATCGGCGTCCATGTACGCGCCAACGGGATTGATGCGGACGAGATCGACGTCGACCCAGGGAGATTTGGCGGCAGCACGGAGCGCTTCAATGCTATGGCACGAGCAGCCATGAGCGCGAAGGATGCCCTTTTCTTTGGCTTCGGAGAGAACCTCCATGACGCCCTTGTAGCGCTCGGTCCAATCGCCTTCGGTGAGGCAGTGCATGAGGCAAACGTCGATGTGATCGGTGCCGAGTTCACGGCGAAAACGGTCGAGATCGGCGCGAGCGGAGGCGGGATCGCGCGCCCACGTTTTGGTGAGCACGGTAACTTTATCGCGCGGGACGTGCTTCAGGGCTTCGGCGACGTGCGGGTGGCTGCCGTAAGAATCGGCGGAATCGAAGAAGCGCAGACCATGATCATAGCCATTAAGGAGCAGGTCGGAGAGGCCTTTGATGCCGAGGGCAGTCTGGTGGGAATGATGACCGCTGCCGACAGTTCCCGTGCCCATGGCCAGGCGGCTGGTCTGGATGCCGGTCTTGCCGAGGGTCACCGTGTCGGCGGCGCTGAACTTGCGCGAGAGCGCGGGAAGAGCAAACGGACGCTGCGCCAGGGCGGCAGTATGGATCCAGGCGGCACCAGCAGCACAGGCGGTGCGATGGATGAAATCGCGACGTTTCATGCGGCCTCCTTGTTGCAGCGTTTCCGGAGTAGTCTACCTCTTAATGGACGCGCAAAGCCGGCATTGGGTTATCAGGTGCAGCTAGAGTGAAGGTCGAGGAACTTCATAGTAGAGGAACTGTACGCCCACGCCCAATTTATCATTTGTAGCCCCCAGCGGTTCGACATGCGCGACGCGGCCGGTGAAGCACCATTCTGTCACGTCGTCCCCAACCACTTCCCGAGGCATTTTCAAATGCACTTGAACCATCACTCCTTTGTGTACCCTCTGATCCGTAGCGAAATAAACGCCATGGTTGCAGATATTCATGGAGGCGGCCTCCCGTTCAGAATCGGTCGAGGCTTGTGTGGGGCGAAACCTCAACGGGACTTTCATGATCATACGGGGTGCAGAACGGCGCTCCGGTGCCGGCATGGTTTTCCTTTTGGACCCGGGAGGGCACCAGGTTGAGATCAGGGGGGGCACAGGTCAGTTTTACGAATTGGAGCGGGCAGGGTCAAGCACTATTTCATCTTTCGAACCATAATCGTGGGGATAAGTGCCGTCGATCCAGTACTAAGCGAGGAGAAGGCCTTTGGGAACATGGAGCCGGTTTTCGCGCCGATCGTGATGTGCCCACCAGTCGCGCCAAGCGCCGGGGTCTTTGCCGAACGAGGCACCGGTGATGGCTTGCAAAGAGGCGCAGACCAAATCTTGCGTCGCGGGGTCGAGGGAATCATCGTCGAGGAGATTCAGGAGCTGGGGAACGGCGGTGAGGCGCTGCTCATCCGTAAGCATGCCGGAACGCGCTAGGCTGGAGGCAGCGCGTTCGCGAACTTGCTCGGCAGGATCGTGGGCCAGAATGGATAGAAGCGGATCGATGGATTCCGCAGTGCCCAGCATTGCCAATCCTTCGACGGCCCAGAAACGCATCTGCTGATTCGGATCGCGAGAATAGCGAAGGAGCGTGGTCAATACCGTGGCGGGCTCAACGCCGCGATTGCCGAGAGCGCCGAGTCTCCAGAGCGCGAGATAACGGCCGTCGGGATCGTTATGAATTTGATTGAGAAGCTTTCGGAGACTTTGCGGGGACTTCCTCAGGTCGTTGGCGACGAGATCGATTTCCATGGCGGCGACGCGCACGCGAGGATCGTCGGAGTTGAGAGCTGCAAGCACCAGATGGAAAAGCTGATCCGTTTCTTCTAGATGGCCGCGCCAGGAATCCAGATTCATGTGGATCAAGCCGAGAGACTGGTCGGGCCGGTGGATGACAAGTTCGAGAAGGCGCTCGGCCTGCTGTTGGGGCGCTAGGTGGCTGATGGCCTCGATGTCGGTGTTATTAGCGCGAGGATGGGAGGCGGTGACTAGAGCGGGCGCCTGAACAGCGGCGGATGCCAGTGACGGGGCAGTGTGGAACCATTTCGCCCCAGCAATATCAAGGCGCGCGACTTGATAACCAGCAGCGGTGGAAGTGGCGGCGAGCACGATCAGCAATGAGACGCAACGGGGCAAGCGATTCGGAATTTCCGATTCGCGACGAGCGGCCCGGTCCCCGTGTAGAGCGGGCGGAGGAGCCCCGGAGAGGTCTTCCAAAGAATCGTTCATGGGTCACGCGAGGCGTGCCGTCTTCGGCGCGCGCTAAGAAGCAAGTTAAGCGGGGGAAAGGTGGGCAACAATGGTACGCCCGGCCAGCGAAACTCTTTATTGGTGGCAAACCCTGTAGCTTCAATACGATTGGAGGGATTGCTGGTACGCGGCCCACGTTCGAAACCCGTACCAAAGAACAGGGCCTGAAAGGAGGTGGCAGCGCCGAGCGATGCGCCAAGTCGTCCCGGAGAACCATCCGGAAGCAAGTGGCGCGTCCGGCAGAACCACAACAGGATGCAGGAAAGGATGCAAAAAAGGCGCACTTTGCCGGAGTTGGAGGGTCTGCTAGAATGAGGAGCTTGGTTTTAGGACAATTCGAGCAGGAAATCCAAGCCCAAATAAAAACTGAAGCAGGAAGAAAAATGGCACTGAAGTGTGAGTTCTGCGGCAAAGCGCCGCATTTTGGAAACGTGATCAGCCATGCGAATAACACGCGGCGGCGCCGGTGGAATCCAAACCTGAAGCGCGTGCGCGCGGTCGTGGCGGGCGTGAGGAAACAAGTCCGCGTTTGTGCGGCGTGCATCCGCGCCGGCAAAGTAAAGAAAGCCGCCTGAGCCTCCAACCTTGAACTTGACCGTTAGGAACCTGCCTTCGGTGGGGCATCCGATGAGACACTCAAGAGGAGTGAAGCGCGCAGCAGCATGGCTGCCTCTGGCGGCAATGGTGTTTGCCGCCGCCGCCGGCTGCAACAAGGAAACGCGGCATGCCCCGGACGTGTGGGCGGTGGTGAGCGGGAAAGAGATCAAGAGGGATGAAGTCGATAAGTATTATCGCACGCGGGTAAATCCAGAGGGGCAGGAGCCTTCGCAGGAAGAATCGCTGTCGCAGAAGCTGAACGTGCTCGACGAGCTGATCAACAACGAGATTCTGCTCGAAAAGGCAAAAAAGCTGAACCTCGAGGCCAGCGACGGCGAAGTGGAAGACAAGTTCACCGAGCTGAAGAGCCCGTACACCGAAGACGAATTTCAGCGGCGGCTGAAGGATCAAGCCATGACGGTGGAGGATCTGAAGCTCGAGTTGCGGCGGCAGCTTTCGATCCAGAAATTGCTGAACCGTGAAGTGGTAGCGAAGATTTCGATCACCGACCAGGACGTCACGGATTTTTACAACGCCAACAAAGCGCAGTTCAACGTGGCGGAGCCGCAGTACCACATTGCGCAGATTCTGGTGACGCCCAGGAAAGAACAACAGATCCGCAACCGCAAGAACGACGACGCCACCAACGAAGCCGAGGCCCAGCGGAAGGTGAAGATGCTGATGGACCGGCTAAACAGCGGGGCGGACTTCGCACAGTTGGCGATGGATTATTCCGAAGACGCGAACACCGCGGGAACGGGCGGAGACCTGGGTTATGTTCCGGAGTCGGCGCTGAATCAATCCGACCCGGCGCTGAAAAAGGTTGTGGTTGGATTGAAGGCCGGGCAGGTAAGCCAGCCGATTCAGGTTCAGCCGAAAGATGGCCCGCGCATCCTGATCTTGAAGCTCATTACCCGTGAATCCCCCGGGCTGCGTGGCATAGCCGAACCGCAGGTGCAGCAAACCATCCGCGACACGCTGCGCAATCGCAAGGAACAATTGCTGCGCCTCGCTTATCTGGCGATCGCCCGGGATGGGGCGCGGGTGACGAACTTCCTGGCGGAGCAGGTCATCGAGGCGGCAGGCAAGTTACCGGACGCAGCGAAGACCACCATGCCGCAGCGATCCATCGGGCACTGAAGAAACTTTTCTCCTCTGAAATTCCGGACTTTCCCGTTCCGCCCGGAAAAAATTCATCAAATCGATTATCAGAGCTTAAGCGACCATACACAGGACTTCGCCGGCGTTCACGGGCTGGCCTTCCCTGACGAGGACGCGCTCGACGATGCCGCTCTTGGGTGAGCGGATTTCGTTCTGCATCTTCATGGCTTCGACAACCAGAAGGCCCTGGCCGGCTTCGACGTGGTCTCCCGCTTTGACGAGAAGTCGCACGACCTTACCGGGCATGGGCGCAACGATCTGCTGACGGCCTTGAGCTTCGACGTTGGCGTGGCGCCGGCCGCTCCAGGCGCGAGGATCGATGATTTCGGCAGTGAATTCATGCGTTCCTGTCTGGAGCTTTAGCTTGGCGTCGGGAGATGGCCTCACGCTGATCTCAAAGGATTGACCGTCAAGCAAAATGGAGATGGTGTGGGGAGCGATCTCGACGGCATCGACTGCCACGGACCGGCCATCCAGCATCACGCGCCAGCCGGAAGCATCGCGTTCGAGTTCGATGACGTGGTTTTTTTGCTCGGAGGGGGACGCGAGTTGGACTTCGTATCTCATGGCAGGCGGTCCAGTTGCGCACGACGACCTTCCAGCTTCCAGCGAGAGGGCTGGTCTGCGGAAGAACAGGACAGACAAGCATGTCTGTCCCACTGGCTTGCCTGCCAGATGGCAGCGGCGATGGCGGCGGCATCAGAAGGGGAGTTTCCGGTCTGATTTTGGTCCGCAGGAGACGCGGCGGAACGCGGACGGCGGAGCAACTCGTCAAGCCACCTGGTGTGCATCTCGCCGCGCAGAAAATCGGGTTCAACAAGGATACGGCGGAAAAGCCCCACATTGGTCTTGATGCCGGTGACGGTGTACTCCTCAAGGGCACGGCGAAGGCGGGCAATGGTTTCCTCACGGCTATTGCCCCAGGCGATGAGTTTTCCGAGAAGCGGATCGTAATCGTTAGGCACGGTCCAGCCCTCGTAGACGCCGTCGTCCAGGCGAACGCCCGGGCCGCTGGGAACCTGGCGCGAAATAATTTTTCCCGGCGAGGGGAAGAAATTATTGTCGGGATCCTCGGCGTAAAGACGCACTTCCATAGCATGGCCGCGGGGGGTGATGGATTCCCAGGCGAAGGGCAGACGGTGGCCGGCGGCGATGGCGATTTGAAGTTTTACGAGATCGAGGCCGGTAACCTGCTCGGTGACAGGATGTTCGACTTGCAAACGCGTGTTCACTTCCAAAAAATAAAAATTGAGGTTGGCGTCGACGAGGAATTCGACAGTGCCGGCGTTGACGTAGCCGCCGGCGCGCGCGAGGCGCACCGCGGCGTCGCCCATTTTCTTGCGCAGGTCGGGCGTGATGATTGGCGAGGGCGCCTCTTCGATCACTTTTTGATGGCGCCGCTGGACGGAGCATTCACGCTCACCGAGAGAGACGACGCGGCCGTGAGCGTCGGCGAAAATCTGGATTTCCACGTGATGGGGCCGGTCGAGATATTTTTCGAGGTAAAGGCGGTCATCGCCAAATGCGTTCATGGCTTCGGAGGAAGCATCTCGAAACGCAGATTCGAACTCGGCGTCGCCGTCGACAACGCGCATGCCCTTGCCGCCGCCACCGGCGACGGCTTTGAGCAGAACGGGATAGCCCATGCTGTGTGCTAGCGACTGAGCTTCCGCGAGCTTTTCGATGGGATCGTTGGTGCCGGGAACGGTGGGAACATCGACGCGACGGGCAAGCTGGCGGCCGGCAGTTTTCGCGCCTAGAGATTCCATGGCGTCGGCTGGCGGCCCGATGAAGGTGAGGCCCGCATCCGTACAGGCACGCGGCAGCGCGGCGTTTTCCGCGAGGAACCCGTAGCCCGGATGCACGGCATCGCAACCGGCGCGACGCGCCACGTCCATGAGCTTGTCAATGCAGAGATAACTTTCGCGCGAGGGCGCCGGGCCGATGGGGTAGGCTTCATCGGCAAGGCGGACGTGCAGGGATTTGCGGTCGACCTCACTGAAGACGGCGGCGGAGCGGATGCCCAGCTCGCGGCAGGCGCGCAGGATGCGCACGGCGATCTCACCGCGATTGGCGATCAGGATTTTCCGGAACATGGCTGGTTTGCGATTGCAGCGGGATTTTAACATGCGTGGCGGCAAGATGACGCTTGCGGTTCGGCTTGCGTGTCCAATCATTTGCGGTGTAAGAAGATGTGGCCAATTTGTGGGTGGGGGATAGTGATGAGCAAAAAAATGCTTCTGCTCCTGGCAGCGATGCTGCTCGTGGCTGCGGCTGTGCCGGCGCAAGAGCCGGTCATTGCGCCAGCAGACAATTTGATCGCAGATGGCGTGCCCAAGATACCGGCGTCGCTAGCGGAGACGGCGGGGCGATACGGGTCGTATCGTAGCGCCAATCTGGCGGATTGGCATCCCACGAAGCGAGAGATGCTGATCGCGACGCGATTTGGGGATACGCCTCAGCTTCATCTGGTGAAGATACCGGGCGGGACGCGGCAGCAACTGACTTTTTTCGCGGACTCCGTCGGCGGCGGCCGTTTTCATCCGAATGGCGGCGACTACATACTTTTTGCGAAGGATATTGGCGGCGGGGAGTGGTACCAGCTCTACCGTTACGACGTGGTCACCGGCAACGTGACACTGCTGACGGACGGGAAGTCGCGGAATCTGGCGGGACCGTGGTCGTCGAGCGGCGATCAAGTCGCGTACATGTCCACGCGGCGCACGGGAAAAGATACGGATTTGTGGGTGATGAATCCGAGTGATCCGAAGACGGATCACTTGCTGACGCAACTGGCGGGCGGCGGATGGCAGCCGCTGGATTGGTCGCCGGATGACAAGAAAATTCTGTTGGAGGAAGAGCTTTCCGTCAACGAATCGTACCTGTGGCTGGTGGATCGAACGACCGGTGAGAAGACGGAGCTTACGCCGAGGAATATAACCGAAAAAGTCTCTTATGGCGAGGGGCGGTTCAGCAAAGATGGCAAGGGGATTTACGTCACGACGGACGAGGACTCGGAGTTTCACCGGCTGAGCTACATCGATCTGTCAACGAGGCAGCGGCAGTACCTGACGACGAACATTCCGTGGGACGTGGAGTCATGCGACCTGACACACGACGGAAAGATGATCGCGTTCATGACAAATGAAGAGGGCGTAAGCGTCCTGCACGTGATGAACACATCCACGAAGAAGGAGACGCTGCTGCCAAAGCTGCCGGCAGGAGTGATGGGCTCTCTGCGGTGGCATAAGAATGGGCACGAGGTCGGATTCTCACTGAGCAACGCGCGAGGGCCGGGAGATGTGTATTCGCTGGATGTGGCAACTGGAAAAGTGGAACGCTGGACGGCGAGCGAGACGGCAGTGAAGACCGATGGGTTCCCGGAAGCGGAGCTGGTGCGATGGAAGAGTTTTGACGGGAAGATGATTTCAGGATTTTTGTACAAGCCGCCAGCGAAGTTTACGGGCAAGCGGCCAGTGCTGGTGGTGATTCATGGCGGGCCGGAAGGGCAATCGCAGCCGACATTTCTCGGGCGCAGCAATTACCTGCTGGACGAACTGGGGATCGCATTGATCTATCCGAACGTGCGCGGGTCGACGGGGTACGGGAAGACCTTCTCGCTGATGGACAACGGATTCAAACGCGACGGCACCTACAAGGATATCAACGCGCTGTTCGACTGGATCGCGACGCAACCGGGACTGGATAGCCAGCGGATCGCGGTAACCGGCGGGAGCTACGGCGGGCACATGACGCTGGCAGTGTCGACGTTTTACAGCGACCGGATTCGCTGCTCGGTGGATATCGTGGGCATGTCGAACCTGGTGACGTTCCTCGAGCACACGGAGGCCTACCGGCGAGATCTGCGGCGCGTGGAATACGGCGACGAGCGCGAGCCGAAAATGCGGGAGTTCCTTGAGAAAATCGCGCCGATGAACAACATCGAACAAATCAAGAAGCCCATGTTGGTGATTGCCGGAAAGAACGATCCGCGGGTGCCGGTGAGCGAGTCCCAGCAGATCGCCGATGGGCTGAGGAAGCAGGGGACTCCGGTATGGCTCCTCGTCGCCAAGGACGAAGGCCACGGGTACCGAAAGAAGCCGAACCAGGATTTTCAGTTTTATGCGACCGTCGTGTTTTTGCAGGAGTATTTGCTGAAATAAACCCGACTTCATTCTGACTGCGCCTCGACACTGCCGGGGCAGCATGCCGCGCCCCTGCACAAGACTTACAACTACAGAGGGATATTGCCGTGTTTCTTGCGGGGATTGGTGTCTTTCTTGTTTTCGAGGGCGCGGAGAGAGGTGATGATGCGGGCGCGAGTTTCGGCGGGCTCGATGACCGCGTCGATGTAGCCGCGCTCGGCGGCAACGAAGGGATTGGCAAAGCGGTCGCGGAATTCGGCGATTTTTTCCTGGCGAAGCTTTTCGCGCTCGGATTCGGGAACTTTGTCGAGCTCGCGCTTGTTGACGATATTTACGGCGCCTTCCGGACCCATGACGGCGATCTCCGCGGTGGGCCAGGCGAAATTGGCATCGGTTCGAATGTGTTTCGAAGCCATGACGCAATAAGCCCCGCCGTAGGCTTTGCGGGTGATGACCGTGATTTTCGGGACGGTGGCCTCGGCGAAGGCGAAGAGCAATTTGGCGCCGTGCTTGATGATTCCGCCGAATTCCTGCTGAGTGCCGGGGAGAAAACCTGGAACATCTTCGAAGGTGATGAGCGGAATGTTGAAGGCGTCGCAGAAACGCACGAAACGCGCGCCCTTCACAGAGGCATTGATATCGAGAACGCCGGCGAGGAAGGCCGGCTGATTGCCAACGATGCCGGCGGGGCGGCCGTCGAGGCGCGCAAATCCGACGACGAGATTTTTCGCATAGTGTTCATGCACTTCGAAGAAGTAGCCATCGTCAACGATGGAGTGGATAGCATTTTTCATGTCGTAGGGCTTCTGGGGATCGGCGGGAACGAGGGTGTTGAGTGATTCATCGCGGCGAACCGGGCTGTCAGCGGTAGCGCGGCGTGGGGGATCTTCCAGATTGTTCGAAGGGAGAAAGCTTATCAGCTCGCGGATCATGGCCAGACAATCGGCATCGTCGCGCGAAACAAAATGGGCGACACCACTTTTTTCATTGTGGGTCATCGCACCGCCGAGTTCCTGCTTGGTGACTTCCTCGTGCGTGACGGTCTTGATGACGTCGGGACCAGTGACGAACATGTACGAGGTTTCGCGCGTCATGAAGATGAAATCGGTGATGGCTGGGGAGTAGACCGCGCCGCCGGCACAGGGACCCATAATGGCGCTGATCTGCGGGATGACTCCACTGGCCAGCGTGTTGCGGAGAAAAATATCGGCGTAACCCGCGAGCGAGGCGACGCCTTCCTGAATGCGCGCGCCGCCGGAATCGTTGAGGCCGATGACGGGAGCCCCGGCGCGCATGGCCAGGTCCATGATCTTGCAGATTTTCAGCGCGTTGGTTTCAGAAAGCGAACCGCCGAAAACGGTGAAGTCCTGCGCAAAAACATAAACCAGGCGGCCATCGATGCGGCCGAAGCCGGTAACAAAGCCGTCGCCGGCGGGACGTTGCTCCTGCATGCCGAAATCGACCGAGCGGTGACGAACGAATTTGTCGAGCTCCTCGAAGGTGCCTTCGTCCAACAATAGGTGGATGCGCTCTCGGGCGGTGAGCTTGCCAGCTCTGTGTTCGCGCTCCCGACGCTCCGGACCGCCGCCAGCTTCGGCTTCCTCGGAAATGCGGCGAAGTTCTTCCATACGGTCGCGATGTCTGGCTTCGGGAATCAAACTGGGCTTGGGCTCAGACAACGGGTCCTCCCGCGGAAGGGGATTGCTTCGGGGTAAAAATGCGCACGGCAAGATGTGTGGCGAGCCAGACGGTTCCGAGGAGCAGCACGACGCCCAGGAGTAGCTCCGCGCCCATGGCGGCGGCGCGTTGCAGGGGAGATTCGAGCGAAGTCACGTATTCCGTAGCTTGGACGAGAATGAACATGGCACCGAGGGTCATCGCCACGATGAGGATGGTGGTAAGAACGGAAGCGAGAATCATTTTCATGGGATGGAGTCTGGGCCGCCCGGAAGCGGCATAAAGAAGGATAGCGCAACCGGAGGGAAAGCAGAACGCAGAAGACGGTCAGCCAGCGGGAGAGCAATCAGCGCAGGCCAGACCAATCGTCAGCCACCAGGATGGAATCGCTGGGATTGGAGGCATCGTACTTGATGCTGGCGGGCTGGCCCGCAACGAGCCGTTCCAGGCGAATCTGGCTTTCGAGTCCGGTGATGTCCTGCGCAGTCTGATAGGTGACGCCGGAAATCAAATAACTATAGGAAACGAGATGGCGCGGGCGCATGTCTGGAAGCGGGCGGGCGCCTCCGCCGAACAAACCCTTACGCGCTTCTTTCGATACGGGCGGGTGCTCGACGAGCTCAACGATCTGCCCCTCGGCAATGCGGCCGATCTGGTTCAGGTGGAGGCGGCGCTGGCGTTCCTCTTCTTCGGGATTCGCGGCGGGACGCAAGAAAGCATAAGCGATCATCGCCAGCGCGGCGATCAGTGCGCCACCCATGGCGAGCACTAGTTTCCAATCGGCAAGCAAAGCATTCAACGAGCAAACTCCGTATTTTCAGATCGGTGGAATTGCGCACGGCGCGCGGAAGATTGCGTCCACGCAATGCGGCGGAAGGACTCCCTGCACCCGCCGATGCCCACTGATGTGTATTCTATCGAAACCTTGAGGTCTCCGCGAAACTACGCTTGGGGAGCGTACACCGGATTGCGCAACACGCCAACACCGGCAACACTGACCTCGACCGTGTCTCCGGCAACCAGCGGACCGACCCCGGCGGGTGTACCGGTGGCGATGACGTCGCCGGGCATCAAGGTCATCATGCGGGAGATCCAGCCGACGAGAAACCCGGGCGGATAGGTCATCAGCGAGGTGAGGCCGGACTGGCGGCGCGCGCCGTTGACGTGCGTCTCGACGAGCACGTTGGACGGGTCGAAAGTCGTTTCAATGTGCGGACCGACGGCGCAAAAGGTGTCGAAACCCTTGGCGCGAGTGAATTGAACATCACTCTTCTGAAGGTCGCGCGCGGTGACATCGTTGAGGCAGGTATAACCCACCACAAAGGACAAAGCATCGTCGGTATCGCGCAACTGCGAGCAGCGGCGGCCGATGACCAGGGCCAGCTCGCCTTCGTGTTCCACGCGCTGGGAATATTTTGTCAAGACGATGGCTTCTTCCGGACCGATGATCGAAGAAGGCGGCTTGAGGAACATCAACGGCTCTTTCGGGACTTCGTTGCCCATCTCCGCGGCATGCGCGGCGTAATTGCGTCCGATGCAAACGATTTTCGAAGGCTCAACCGGAGCGAGCAGCCGAACATCGGCGAGGCGCGAAGAACGCGAGCCACGCAGCCAGGGTGCCCAGAGCGGGCCAGAGATTTCGATGACATTTTCTCCTTCGATTAGTCCATAACTGGGCGAAGCAGGGTCCGAAGAGGAAGCGTCGCGCATCAGGTAACGGCAGATTTTCATTGCTGGTCAACTCGCGTGGTGGTTGGGATGAGTATCATGCGCTCCACGGGCTCTCCAGATCGTGGCAACAATCCAGCAGAGCGTAGTGAGAATCATATAGACGACGGCTCCCAGCATGAATACATGGAACGTGCTGAGCCGATTACCGAGCCCGCGGAAAATCATGCAGAGAGCGCGATAGCTGAGGCTGAAAATGAGCCAAGCGATAAGACCCGACGCCAGGAGATGCCCCGGAAAGCGCAGAAACCGAAAAATGGGAACCGCAGCGAGGAAGCACAGAATCACGGAGGCGGCGATATTGCGCTCCAACGCAAAGCGCTCCAGGAATGGGGCATGATTGGCAATAACGACCCAGGCGGTGAAAACCAGGGTCAGACAAACACCAACGTAAACACCGGTGCGAATCGCCGCGTCGCGGAAGACATGGAACCAGCGATACCCAGGCAGATGCGAACGGACCAGCATGAAGTGCTCGGCTCCCAAGATGCGAGCAATCGTTTAACCCGGATTTACGGCGATGGTTGCGCGACCTCGACAACCACCGGTGTGCCGGGCTCGCTTTCATTCCCCGCGCGGTCTACGGCGGTCGCGGTGTACCAATAGCGGTGGCCGGGCTGTACAGACCTATCACGAACCGCGGGCGTGGGCAACAATTCCGGGGTGACAAGCTGGCCCCTTTTGCCCTCCTGCTCACTTCTATAGACGCGATAGCCGGCCAAATCGGTTTCAAGGTTGATGGACCACGAGAGGTCAACAAAAACCGTACCCGGTTCCAAGCCGGGGAGCAAGGCGGCGACTAGGCCTGGCGGATGTGCAGGGGGGAAAGTGTCGCGCGGAGTGACCGTCACGGGCTGAGAGTCGGAGGACTCCAGCTCGTCTCCTTCAACCTGGATGACACTGCGCACGATGTAGACGTAGGTATGCTCGAACACAAAGGATGTGTCGCGGTAGTTGTTGCTTTCAGAAGAAGCGAGCAGCGCAGCGTGTGATTCCGGTTTGCCTTGCGGAAGCTCTTTAGGAGACGAAGCGGGAGCGGAAGGATGAATTTCCGAGCGGTAGATTCGATAGCCGGCGATGGCTGGCGCGGGCTCCCCGGCGGCGGTGCGGGCCGGGACCGGCCAGGTCAATTCGATCGCCGACTCGATTACGCGAGCCTCCAGGGAAGCGATGCGCGCCGGAACAGGAAACACGCGCAGCGTGACAACGTTCGAATCCGTGGAAGCGCGTTTCTGCGAAGCGCGCGTTCGAACGATGTAGGTGACCGCGCCCCCGGGATGCGCTTTGGTTTCCTCGGACGCGATGGGATCGGTGAAGCGCACTTGGCCGTCGGCCCGATAACTGTCCACGAGAGCCCCGGGAATGGTGTAAACAACGCGGAATGACTTGGCATCGGCCGAACCGTCGGGTCTGACGGTGCCGCGGAGGATTTCGACCGCAGGCGGTGCCGGCAGTTTTTCTCCGGAGATGGAGTTCGCTGGGAGGGTGAAGGAAAGTTGCGCACCGTCCCCGGCCTGGTGGGCGGTGAGATCCTTGATCGCGGCGGGAACCGGCGGCGAAGGCGGAACGGGATCGCCGGGAGCGCCGCAGCCGGACGTTAGCAGGAGAATGGAAAAAGGAAAATGGAAAAGGGCAAAGATTTGCGCGGGGCGTCTGGCGATGTGAATTCCCGTCCCTTCCTTATTTTCCATTTTCAAGTTTTGAGAATCAGAGAATGTAGCGGCTCAGATCCTGATTCTTGACGATGTCCGCGAGCTGCTTGGTGACGTAGGCGGCGTCAACCTTCACGTTTTTCTTCTTGAGGTCGGGCGCTTCGAACGAGATTTCGTCGAGAACTTTTTCGAGGATGGTGTGCAGGCGGCGGGCGCCGATGTTTTCGGTTTGTTCGTTCACGCTGGTGGCGAAGCGGGCGACGGCGGCGACGGCATCTTCGGTGATGTTGAGCTTGACGCCTTCGGTCTCCAGCAGCGCGACGTACTGCTTGATCAGCGCATTCTTCGGTTCGGTCAGAATGCGAATAAAATCTTCTTCCTTGAGGGAGTGCAGCTCGACGCGAATGGGAAGGCGCCCCTGAAGCTCGGGGATCAGATCGGACGGCTTGGTGACGTGAAACGCGCCGGCAGCGATGAAGAGGATGTGATCGGTGCGGATCATGCCGTAGCGCGTGTTGACGGTGGTGCCTTCGATAATGGGCAAAATGTCCCGCTGCACCCCTTCGCGGGAAACGTCCGGGCCGTGGCCGGATTCGCGGCCGGCGACCTTATCGATTTCATCGATGAAGATGATGCCCATCTGCTCGGCGCGCTCCACGGCCACGCGGGTGACCTGGTCCATGTCGAGGAGCTTGTTTTCTTCTTCCTGGATCAGGTATTCGAAAGCGTCGGCGACGCTCATTTTGCGTTTTCTCTTCTGCTGGCCGAACATGCCGGAGAGCATGTCCTTGATATTGACGTCCATCTCTTCGACGCCCTGGTTGGAGATAATTTCGAACGCGGGTATGGCGCGCTCGCGGACTTCGAGGTCGACCATGCGCTGGTCGAGCTTGCCTTCGCGCAGTTGGAGGCGCAGCTTTTCGCGCGTGCGCTGGGTCTGTTCCCGCTGCGCGGCAATTTCGGCGTCCGGAGTGCCGGGCGCGGGAGGAGGTGCCGGCGGAAGCAGCAGGTCGAGCACGCGTTCCTCCGCGGCCTGCTCGGCGCGGTCGGCGACTTCGTCGAGTTTTTCCTCGCGGATCATGTCAATGGAAGTCTCGACGAGATCGCGCACCATGGATTCCACATCGCGGCCGACGTAGCCGACTTCGGTGTATTTCGAGGCTTCCACCTTGACGAACGGGCAGCCCGCGAGGCGCGCCAGCCGGCGGGCAATTTCCGTTTTTCCGACGCCGGTGGGGCCAATCATCAGAATGTTTTTGGGCAGCACGTCTTCGGCGATTTCCGGCGGAAGCTTCTGGCGGCGGACGCGGTTGCGCAAGGCCACGGCGACGGCGCGCTTGGCGGCCGTCTGCCCGACGATATACTTGTCGAGCTCCGCGACGATTTCGCGCGGCGTCATGTCATCGAGGGCGGGGAGAAGTTCCTGCCCCTCGACGGGCTCGGCGCCGTTTCCTCCCGGTGCGTAGATCACTTCTTTTTCGGGCTTAGTGGTCATGAGTTGCTCGGTTCCTTGGATGCGTGAAAACAGCTTGTGGCGTTCTCATGCCTGACCCCTAGAGCTCTTCGACTGTAAAGTTGGCGTTGGTGAAAATGCAAATTTCGCTGGCGATGCGCATGGCCTCCATGGCCAGGTCCTTGGCATTGAGTTTCGAATGCTTCACAAGCGCGCGGGCGGCCGAGAGCGCGAAAGTTCCGCCGGAACCGATGGCCACCAGACCGTCGTCCGGCTCGATGACATCGCCAGTGCCGGAAAGAATGAAAGTGCCCTTGGTGTCGGCAACGATAAGCAGGGCTTCCAAATGGCGGAGCGCGCGGTCCTTGCGCCATTCCTTGGCCAACTCGACCGCGGCCTTCTGGAGATTGCCGGAAAATTCCTGAAGCTTGCCTTCGAATCGTTCAAAAAGGGTAATCGCGTCGGCCGTGGAGCCGGCGAAACCAGCGACCACCTTGTCGTTGTAAAGGCGGCGGGTCTTGCGCGCGGTGTGCTTCATGACGTGGTCGCCCATGGTCACCTGGCCATCGGCGATGAGCACGACTTTGTTGTCCTTGCGTACGCACAGAACCGTGGTGCCGTGCATCAGTGGGCTTTCCCGGCGATTGCGCATCCGCCCATTATAGCCCCCGAAGAGTCCATGCGCCAAAACCACCAGAACATGGGTAGAACATGGGAAGCCACCGGCGAGTCGGTGCGGAACAAACTCAAGGCCTCCGAACAAAAAACGGAGTGAACGAAATGCTGGCGAGCCACTTTTTACTGAGAGATTTCACGGAAGGAGAGAATCTTGTAGTTGCCTTTAGGTTGCGCCTTCTGGATCCAACAGGAGCTGTATCCAATGCCATTGCCTTGCATCGAAGCGTCGAAAGACACGGAAGCGCCTCCTATTCTTCCCGTCAGCAGATTTCCACTTGCGTCCCGGGTTTTTGCCACAAACACCGCACCATTGAGCTGCTGGGCCCCACCGTTTTGTGTATTAGTAATGATGCCCTGCCCGATCACAAGAATGATCCCATTCCAAGTCGTATCCGGATCGTAAGTAAATGTACCCGTGACTAGGAGAAGTCCATATCCCTGACCATATCCGTCGCCGCCCCAGTTGCTAATGTCGAGGTTTCCGTTAATCACGACACTTACGGGATTAGAGGAAGACATCCCCGCCGTTGTTGTTGCCGTATGCAGGTCGGATGCGTTAGCGGTGTAGGATGCGCCGCTACCAAGTACAACATCCGCATTTTGAATGATGGTCTGTGCAAAGGCATCGATTTGACTCGGCGACTGTAGGTTTGCGGGAAACGCGCTGAGGTATTCCACATCCGGCGCGGGCTGCTGCCCAGTATAGTTCGGCCGGGTATCGGTTCCACCAGCATTAGTTGAAATTCCGCCAACAATACCACTAACGTGCGATGCGTAACTGTTGCTGCTGTAATCGCCGAAAAGACCGATCGCTTCTACAGCCGTAGGATTGCCGGAACAGTCTACACCATTCCCCTTTACTGCATAGCTGGCGTTATTGGCTGGAGCTTGAAAGACAGGGCTGTTGCCAGGGCTGCCTGAAAGGGTCAGCCCAGCAAGAAAAGGAGGCAGCGCAACTGGCGCGGGGGCAATGAGGTACTGCAAGAGCTTCTGACTGCCGTTGGGAAGGACCGCAAGCGAGGTGATCTCCAGCACCTGAGAGCCAGCGGAGGGGGAGTCGGTTAGATTTGTTCCGTCGTAGAAAAGGGGTGTGGAATCAATTGTGCCGTCAAACGGGGCGACGTCCTGACCGAGCCCCTGATGGAGCCATTGTTCCGAGACTGCGTTGATGCGGACCCACTTGTAGAGAGGACCAGGAAAGTTCAAGGAGGTATTGAGGGGGGGGGTGGTCCATATCGAGGCCGTCGTCTTTGTGTCCGAGGGCCCGGCAGTAAATTCCGTCGAATATTCGTTGTCCAGATAGGTCGTGAGTACGTTTCCATCCCCGGGACCGGGATTCAGGACGTAGCGAACATAACCTATTGGCAGGGCAGTTCCTGGCGAGGGCAGGAAGCCCGCTGGCGCCGTAGATTTGAAGGAACTTGCATTATTCGTCAAAAGCCGCCCGCGCGCTTCTTCCAGCCCCGCGAGCGCCGCATAATAAACTCCCGTCGCAGAGCGATAGTTCCCCGCCAGCGAGGATTCCGTCCCGGAAGCGACGATCAAAGCAATCGCCACAATGCTGATCAACAGCAGAATAAATATGGAAATCAGCAGGGCAATCCCTTCTTCGGTCCGCTTCGGTTGAATTTGTCTCCTGGCGCTCACTTATCCTCGGTTGACCTCACTAATTGGGATTGATGCGCCGGCCACGCCCGTTCAGCATGACAAGACGTGGCTGGCCTGTTGTCGCATCCGGGAGCGGGGCCGCTACGATCAGCGTGATCATAACATCGCGGATTTTTCGCGGTGAATTGTCCGTCCCCGCACCAGGACACGGAACCGTTTGAGGAGGTGGAGACGAATTATCGCAGGTGTAGGAGAAGATCGGCACCGGAGCCCCTCCTAGGAATATGCCCGGATAAGCAGCTTGGTATTGTGCCACTAGGGGATTTGTCACATTCTGGACAACTTGCGTGTTTACGATATTTTGGACAAAAGGCACAAGCACCCCCGCCGTACTCGTATCGGGGTCGCCGTTCGTCTTGGAGAACACCCCGCGCATGAGCGTGGGTAGCGGCGTGGTGTTCTGCAATTGGTAGCGAATCCATTGAACACGGCAGTTTGGCACACAGCTGGGGTCTTGGGGATTCGGATTGGTCTCGATGATGAGGTCGAGATCGCCGGGAGCAGTGTCACCCGCCGTGGCGGTTGTGCAAGTCCCGCCTCCACCCGTACCGATTTGACAAGACCCGGGAGGCGGGTAGCCGGCGCCGGTGCTCCAGGCAAAAGGAGCACTCGCAGAGTCAGCTGGAACGCCATCCGTGAAAGTCGGCGGCGGATAGCCGGCGTCATTTACGTCGCGCACGATCTGGTCCAGGCCGAGCCGGGCTTCCTGGAACGAGGTCAGCAGTTGTGATTCGGTCTGGTAGTGTTTTTGCGAGGTCCCCAGCAAACTGAACGCCGCTCCAGTGATCACAAGAAATATGCCCAGAGCGACCAGTAATTCCACGAGCGTGAACCCATGCTGGCGCTCGTCGCTTGGGACTAAATTCATTTTTCCACCATCGTATCAAGGGTGATGGGCTGAAAATAGCCGTTGCCGCCCGCTTGGCGCACGCCAAGGATAAATCGTTTCGAGGAGGCTGTACTGCCGTTTCCGGTGACGATCACCGCCCAACGCACGTCATAGGTCGTGAGGCTGGGATCATTCGGATCCGAGTAGGTGAAACCGTAGCCGTTCGTGGGAGCCAAGGGTGGGTTAGGCGAATTGAATACAATGATTGCCTGGTTGTTGAGTGTCGTCACGGTGCTGCCCTGCACGGAATTGGTGACCGTCGGATCGCCAAGCTGACAGGTGTTCCCCAGCGCATCCATGAATTGGTTTGCAGGCGGATTGATCGGCTGGTCGAGCATCTGATCCAGTTCGCGCTGCGCAAAAACCAGTGCGGAAGAGTCCGTGCGGTTCCGGTAATTCATAAGGATCGAAGCTGGCACAAGCTGCGCGACGGCCACAAGGCCGACCAGCAGGAGGATGGTGGCGAGCATCATCTCGAGGATGCTGAAGCCCCTTTGTCCGTCGCAAAGCTTTGTGGATGAGCGTCGCATTCCTGTCTCTTGTTCGGGCCTCAGCCGACCTGTTGCCAGGTTCCCCCGTTCGGAGCAGTCCAAACTTGCGTGCTTCCGGAAGGGAGCTGAATCACGGCGCGATAGCCAAATTCCGGATTAGTCGAGCTCCCGATGTAAAACACAAAAACACTGTTGGAAACACTCCCGCCGACGCGAATCGCGCCACGAGCGTCAAAGGTGACCTTGCCACTGCTTCCCGAGAGTGTGTTTGCGTTTAGCGTACTCACGCTTACACCCAAGGCTGTGGCGATGGCCCCCGGACTCGGCGGACCACCGGCGGGCAGGAGCGTCGCAAATCCGGCTATCAGAATTTGCTTCTCCGTGGCAAGAGGGCTTGCGCTGGTGTTGGTTGAAGTCGTCCAAACGACCCAACCGGGGGCGCTTGGGTTGTTGAACTGGCAATACTCCAGACTATTTCGGCGCACCGCTTCGAATCGCGTAAATTTCAGAATGTCAGACAGGCGCGCGGCCACGTCGTTGAGCTGGTAGGTTCGAAACGAGCGCATGAGCGAAGGGATCGCAATCGCCGTCAGAATCAAGAGCACGGTCATGGAAACGGTCAATTCGACCATGCTGAAACCAGCCATGCGACTGCGACGAGTGCGGGGGTTTGGAGCACTCTTTTGCAAAGTCGTTTCCTCGTTCAAAGGCTGGACCAGCGATCCAGCCTGTAAGTGCAATTAAGAAACCGGTACGCTGCAGTTGCCATGCCAGGGACAGCCGGCCGCAACTGACGCTAAGCATAGTACTTTCTTGAACGATACGATTATAGCTTATTACAAGCCCTGAGGAATGGGTAGATAGGTAACAAAATGAAACACGGCGGTTGCGGGTCGTTTCAGCGGAGTTATGTTTATTTTTAGTAATCTTACCCGGCGCCATCCGGATGGCCGCGAGGAGAGTGCGTTTTCCAGTGGCCGTCTCGATTTCTAGTTCTTGCTCCTTTTGACCAGGGCTTGGGAACCCTGTTTGGAGAGGGACGATTTGTCGAAGATATCGTCGGAAAAGCCGGGATTGAACTTACAACTGTCGTAGAAGATTTGAGCGGCGCGGCGTCCGTTGTGTTCCCGGGAGATCTGAAGCGGCGTCCAAGCGCTGTCCTTCAATTGATAGTTTGAATAGATGGAGACGTCTTCGTTAATCTGCTGAGTCTCTTCGTCCTTGGTGATGACCACGCTGCGAACCAAGAGGTGAGTAGAACGATCGACGGCAAGGCGGAACTTGCGCTCCTGGCTGTCGGTGATCTCGATCCAATCGACCGGCTTGAGGTCGACGGTGTCGCTCCCGCCGAAGCGAATGAAAATCCCTTCTTCCTTGAGGCGCAGCCGCAGCAGATTGTCGACGTTGCGCTTCACCTGCTCTTGGAAATCGCCGATCGCGGTGGCTGGTAGTTCGCTTACACCGCTGCGATCGAAGGTCCAGCCGTGATCGCCGTTATAGAGCGAGATGACGATGCCGCCGTGGGTAAAATCCAAACCGTCGACGCCGATCAGAGACGCAAGAATGGTATTGCGGCCTTTGGAGATGTACTCCGTGCGGACTTTGTCCGGGTAGCGGCGGTATTCCGAAAAGTCGATCAAGACTGGATGCAGCGGTTCGCCGTTGTGACCGAATTGCGAGCGGCGGCCCTGGCACAGGCTTTCGCGGACTTCCGTATAACCCGGTCCGCCCAGCGCATTGACGAGATCGCTGAGAATCTGCTTGCCCTTGGCGACGCTCTGCTCCGGCATCATGGTGTCGGGATTCTGGGAGGAGCCGCTTGATCGAGACACCGCACAAGCAAGGAGAATGACGACGGCGATATGGACGGACTTTACCCGCACAAGACTGAACCTCCATTTACATTGATGACTTCGCCGGTCATGAAGTTGGCCAGGTCCGAAGCAACGAAGAGGATCGGGCCGGCAACTTCTTCGGCGGTAGCAGCGCGACCGAGAGGGATGACGGTGGAAGCCATTTTCTGGCCAGCTTTGGACTCCAGCACAGCATTGGACATGTCCGTGGCGACCCAGCCGGGGGCGACGGAGTTCACGAGAATATTGTGGCGGGCGAGTTCGGTGGCGAGCCCCTTGGTAAGACTGATGATGCCGCCTTTGGAAGCGCCGTAGTGCGTATGGAGGGATTCGCCGCGCTGCCCGGCGGTGGAGCTGATGGGGATGATCTTGCCGGACTTCTGCTTGATCATGTGGGGGACGGTGAAGTGGATGATGGAGTAGACGCTTTTGAGGTTGATGCGGATCATGTCATCCCACTGCTTTTCGGTCATCTTTTCGATGGGGAGATCTTCGGGGTTCCAGACGCCGGCGTTGGCAACGAGAATGTCCAGGCGGCCTAGCCGGGCGATGGTGTGCTCGACAAGTTTTTGATTATCGGCGTGCTTGCCGACATCGGCTTTGAACGCTTCCACGCGAGTGCCGTGCTTGCCGGCTTCCTGCTGGACCTGTAGCGCGGCGTCCTTGGCTTTGACGTAATTGAAAACCACGTCGGCGCCGGCCTGCGCGAATAGTTTGACGGCTGCCGCGCCGATGCCGCGTGAACCGCCGGTGATGAGTGCCGCCTTGCCTGCAAGTGAAATCATCAAGCCCCCAAAGAAGTTAAAAATTGAAAGTCAAAAGCCTGAGTCCGCGAAGCCTTTCTTCATCGCTTCACTTTCCACGACGAAAAGTGATTCCTCGCTTCGCTAGGAATGACGGGCTTGCGGGCCCGGCCGCGCAGTTCAGCGGTGCGCGGCGGCAGCTCGCGTGGCTTGCACCAGTGTGCGGAAAAGGGCCGCGGCAAGGGCGTCGCCAGCCATTCGCTCGGGATGCCATTGCACACCGACGACCCAGTGTTTATGCGGCTCATGCTCGACGGCTTCAATCACGCCATCGGGAGCAACCGCCGCGATGCGCAAACCGTGGCCCAAATCGCGGACGGATTGGTGATGCGAAGTGTTTATTTCCACAGCGAAGCCACCATTGCGCTTTTCGAGTCCGCAGGAAGCAGCAAGCTGAGCCAGTTCACCGCCAAATTCGATTCTGGCTGAGTGCATCGGGTCGAGCGCGTCTGCGGAAAGACCAGCCCTGCTGTGCTCGATGTTCGTGTGCAAATCGCTGGCAATGTCCTGGTAGAGAGTGCCGCCGAGGGAGACGTTCAGGCTCTGGCAGCCGTAGCAGATGGCCAAGACCGGTTTGCTGGAAGCAAAGGCGTGCTCGAGGATTGCGAAATCGGTTTTTTCCCTGTTCGGGTCGGCGTCGTGAGTCTTTTCCCGGCGCGCGGCGCGGTAGAGCGCCGGATTCACATCGGTGGGAGCGCCAGGAAGGACAAAGGCGTCCAGATCTCTGATTTGGGCGGCAAGATCACTTGCTGGGAGTTGCAGAGAAAGGCGGACGGGTTCTCCCTCCCCCGCAGTGACGGCGGCAAAGTAATACTGGAGCTTGTTCGTGATCCCATTGGCCTCTTCGTGGGAGGTGCGCCAAGGGATACCCACACGTGGCCGGGAGGCTGTGCTCAGTTGGGGATTAGCAGGGGTCATGGACACCAAATCGTAGCATTCGGAAGGGAGGGGGGCAACCCATCCTAAGAGCGACTCGCAATTCGTGATTCGTGGCCCGGCATGGTTGGGACAGGTCGATCCTCGCTCCCGGAGGTCGCTCAGGACAGTGATTCTTATTGGATCCCTGTTGACCATAACCGAGATCCCTACTCCGTGTTTTTTGTAAGTGTTGCATCTAAAGGGTTTAACCAGATAATAAGCTTTTGTTTGCAACACTTGCGAGGATATCTATAGGTGTTGGCGAAGAAGTGGTCTCGCCGTGCGCGTTAGGTGGCTGCGGGCAGCGCTTGCCAACCTGGATGCAGAAGCGCACTACATAGCGGAGGATAACCCAGCAGCGGCACCTTCAATTCTAGTCACCGCTTTTCAGCGCATTGTAGAGTTCGTGTACAAACTGATTGGGCTGCACGCGTCCGTGCCCCCAGCGGGCGTCGAAGTCAGATGTTGGATGCTCGGCGAGGAT
Organism: Acidobacteriota bacterium; assembly: GCA_003224525.1. Lineage (GTDB taxonomy): Bacteria > Acidobacteriota > Terriglobia > Acidiferrales > UBA7541 > Acidiferrum. The sequence continues at coordinate 42,268 of QHZB01000212.1, forward strand.
TTGAGGCTCGGTGCGGCCCCCATCGATCAGGCGCTTCACTCGATCGCGAACAGTCACGATCATATCGCGGAATGTTTTCACGCTCCCGCCGTTCACCACGTCGCCTCTTGGCGGCACAATGCGGAACGCACTATTTGTCCATCCATCAAGGGTATTCAAGAGGCCGTCGAGAGTGCCGCCTTGCGTCGGATCGATCTCCGGGTAGCCGTCGCCCGGAAATACTTCGCCGAGATAGATCAGCTTGGCAACATGAAAATGCACGATCGCATCCGCGTTGCTGTAACCCGGCTTTTGATGAACCACGTGGATGGACTCCGCGTTGATGTCGAAGGCCAAGACTTCAGAGAACGCTATACGCGGGCGATCAACTCCGAGTTCGGTGAAGCGTGGCGGCAACGGTGGCGGCGGGCCCATTACGTTGCCGCTTATGCGTTGGAGCGCATTCTCGTGCATGGCGACGAAGGCCCCACGTCGTCCCCATCCAGCATCGCCCTGGGAATGCGCTATGTCCTGCGGGGCAATCACAACGTATCGAACGGCCGATTTGGTCCGACTCGCAAGGACGTTGCTGATGAACGGAGTGCTTGCCGCCGCCGGCGTTCCGACAAGTAAAGCGCCGTCCGGTCCGACCGAGGCGACTACATTGCCCGCCGCGGTAGCAAACACGAGCAGCTCCGGCGTTACCTCAGTCACGCCCACGGTTTCCTGAGCGCCGCTGGTGGCAGAACTAACCGTCAAGAAGGATACGAACGGCATCAGAATAATTATGCGGAACACAACGCCAGTTTGAAAATAGGTCATACGGGTCACACCTCCGCCAGATTGGGAACTGCTATGGGCGATCCCTTGACGAGAAGATTGTTTGCATTATTCACGGCTAAGGTAGCACCTGCACTGGGCCACCGTCGATGAAGATCAGGCGCGGAGGGAGGCGGAGGGGGCGACGAGGGCGGCGTCGAGGCAGAAGTCGGGGCGGTGGAAGAAGGCGGGGAGTTCAGAGAGGCGGAGGGCGAGGCGTTCGGGGGAGGCGGCGCGGAGGGTGACGTGGCCGAGTTTGCGGCCGGGGCGGGGGGATTTTCCGTAGAGATGTAGGTGGGCGTCGGGGACGGCGAGGACTTCGGCGGATTCGGGGAGGTCGCCGATGAGATTGAGCATGGCGCAGTGGCCAGCGGGTCCGGTGGAGCCGAGCGGCAAGCCGAGGACGGCGCGAAGATGGTTCTCAAACTGGCTGGTAACCGCGCCTTCGATGGTCCAGTGGCCGGAATTGTGGACCCGCGGAGCCATTTCGTTGGCGAGAAGTTCGCCCTGATGTTCGAAGAATTCGATGGCCAGGACGCCGACGTATTTGAGTGATTCGAGGATGCGTTGGGCGGCTCTTTCCGCCGGCCGCTGGATTTCTACATCGAGGCGCGGGGCGGGCGCGAGAGACAGCCGGAGGATGCCGTTGCGGTGGTGATTTTCCACGAGCGGGTAGATGGCGGTTTCGCCATTGCGAGAACGGACCGCAAGGACAGAGAGCTCGCGAGTGAAGGTGACGAAACGCTCGAGGATCATTTTTACGGGAGGCAGCTCGGACTTGGCTTTCACGACGTCCTCCGCGGTGCGAAGAATCCACTGGCCTTTGCCGTCGTAACCCATTCGAGATGTTTTCAGGACCGCGGGAAGGCCGAGCGTTTTTACAGCGGCGTGGAGTTCGCCGGGATTCGAAACGGGCGTGAATTCGGTGGTGGCGATGCCGAGTTTACGGAAGAGACCCTTTTCGGCGAGGCGGTCCTGCGCGGCTTCAAGAGCGGCGGGCGGAGGATAGACGGGAACGCGCTCGGCCAGAAAATTGGCGGCTTCCACGGGAACGTTTTCGAATTCATAGGTGACCAGCTCGAGGCCGCTGGAGAATTTTTCGAGGGCGGCTTGATCGGTGTAATCGGCAGTGACGCGCTGGGCAATGCGGCCCACGGGGGCTTCGGGAGAAGGATCGAGAAAACGAAAATGCAAGCCGAGGGGATAGCCCGCCAGGGCGAGCATGTAACCGAGCTGTCCGCCGCCGAGAATGCCGATGGTCACGCGCGCTTCCCTTTCTTCTTCGCTGGAGGCAGAGCAATGGAGGGATCCGGGTTGGCGAGGACACGGCCGGTCTGCTCGGTGCGGAGCTTGCGGAAAGCTTCACGGATGCCGGGATACTTCGCGCCAAGGATGGCGGCGGCGAGGAGCGCGGCATTGACCGCGCCGGACTTGCCGATGGCGAGTGTGCCGACCGGGACACCGCTGGGCATTTGCGCAATGGAGAGGAGCGAATCGAGACCCTTGAGGGCTTTTGATTCGACGGGCACGCCGAGGACAGGGAGAACAGTCTTCGACGCGGTCATACCGGGAAGGTGCGCGGCGCCGCCTGCACCGGCGATGATGACTTCGATGCCGCGTTTTTCCGCGTTGGAAGCGTATTTAAAAAGCAGGTCGGGAGTGCGATGTGCGGAAACGACGCGTGTTTCATGTGGAACACCGAGCTCACCGAGCGTTTTGGAGACGAATTTCATGGTATCCCAGTCAGAGCCGGAGCCCATGATGATGCCGACGAGAGGATGAGTGATTACTATCTTTCGATCGCCTGCAAGCCGCTTCCCCTTTGTCCTCATTCGATTAGCCAATCGTTCAAAGCGTGACTGCCTTAGCGGGCCGCCGCCCGCCGTGGCGGGCGCCCCTCGAATACCCAAGTCTCCGAACAAAGAATGCCGTGCTGAGGACCGGCGCTGCAGATGCTCGATAAAACCCTAAGGCGATATTCTACGGTTTTTTTCAGCGCGTGGCGACTTGCGCGCGCTGCTTCCAATACTGGCGGAGCTGGCCGACGAGATAGAGAGAGCCGGTGACGAAAATGGCGTCTTCGGGCGCGGCTTCCGCGAGTGCGTATTCGAACGCGCGCTCCGCATCGGGGATCACGGAAAAACGCACGGCATGATGGCCGGCGATTTCTGCGAGTTCCGTGGCGGAAACGGCGCGCGAGGTGCGCGGCGCCGTGAAGATGACTTCCGCGGCGTGCGGGAAGAGCAGGCCGGCTACTTCGTCGACGGCTTTATCGCGAAGGGCGGCATACATTAGCCAAACTTTGCTGCCAGCGAAGTTCTGTTCGAGGAAATGAGCGAGTTCGCGGGCGGCGCCGGGATTGTGGGCGCCATCGAGGTAAACGTCCGGGCTGGAGTGCACTTTTTCGAGCCGGCCGGGCCAGACCGTCTCTGCGATCCCCCGCGTGACGGCATCATCGGGGATTTGAAAGCCGCAGTTCTTGAGGAGCCGCGCGGCGGCGACGACGTTCAGGGCGTTCTGCAGCTGGAAACGGCCGGGAAGGCTCGGGGCGATTTCGAAGATCGTCTCTGAGTCCGCTTCAATGACGCGTGCGCGGACGCTACCGTCTTGCAGGGATTCTCGATCGATGCGAAAGATTTGCGCCGGCTCGATGACCGGGCAGCGGAGTTTCTTGGCGCGAGCAAGAATCACTTCACGGGCTTCCGGCCGCTGCTCGGCCAGGACCGCCGGCACTCCGGGCTTCAGGATCCCAGCTTTTTCGGCCGCAATCTCGTTCAGCGAGTGGCCCAAAAAGTTTTCGTGGTCGAAATCGATGCGGGTGATGATGGAGACAAGCGGTGAAAGGATGTTGGTGGCGTCGAGGCGGCCGCCCAGGCCGACTTCGAAGACGGCGAAGTCCACCAGTTCGCGGGAAAAATATTCGAAAGCCATGGCGGTTACGCATTCGAAATAAGTGGGATGGGCGCGAAGTTTGCCAGCGGCGAGGAGTTCTTCGATCAAGACGTGGATGCGAGTAAGGGTTTCGGCGAAAGCTTGGTCGCTGATCTCCTCGCCATTGATGCGGATGCGTTCGTTGATTTTTTCCAGGTGGGGCGAGGTATTCAATCCCGTTCGAAAGCCCGCATGGCGAAGGACGGATTCAAGGAACGCAGCTGTTGAGCCTTTGCCGTTGGTACCGGCAATGTGGGCGCTAGGATAGGTGCGCTCCGGGGAGCCGAGGCGCTCGGCGAGAATGGTGATGTTTTCGAGATCAAACTTTGCGGCGGCGGCTTGCGTTGGGGCGGCCAATTCCCTGCCAAGGGAGAGCAGGTAGCGGACCGCGGCCTGGTATTTCATTTCATCTCAGCTCAAGAGCAAGTCGAGGGAGCTGGCGATGAAGGACTTGAGCTCCTTGCGGTGCACGACGGCGTCGAGGAAACCGTGTTCGAGGAGGAACTCGGAGCGCTGAAATCCTTCGGGGAGTTTCTGGCGGATGGTCTGCTCGATGACGCGCGGGCCGGCGAAACCGATGAGCGCGCCGGGTTCGCCAATGTTGAGGTCGCCGAGCATGGCGAAGCTGGCGGTGACGCCGCCGGTGGTGGGATCGGTGAGCACGGAGATATAGGGCAGCTTTTCCTCGTCGAGCTTCGCGAGCGCGGCGGAAACTTTGGCGAGCTGCATGAGGCTGATGGTGCCCTCCATCATGCGCGCGCCGCCGGAGCAAGAGATGGCGATGAACGGCTGGCGGGTTTCGATGGAGAGTTCGATTCCGCGAGTGACTTTTTCGCCGACCACCGCGCCCATGGAGCCGCCGATAAAGCCAAATTCCATGGCGCAAAGAACGACCGGCCGGCCACTGAGCTGGCCTTCGGCGGTGATCACCGCGTCATTCATCCCGAGTTTTTTCTTGGCTTCCCTCAGGCGCGCGGCGTAGGGCTTGGTGTCGACGAACTTGAGCGGGTCGGTGGAGGTCATGCCCGCGTCGTGCTCGGTCCAGCGGCCGTCGAGGAGCATTTCCAGGCGCTGCTTGGAGTTCATTTTGAAATGGAACTGGCACTTGGGGCAGACGAAGAGATTCGCTTCGAGGTCCTTGCGGAAGACGATGGTGCGGCAGGATTCGCACTTGACCCACAGGCCTTCGGTGCGCACGCGGCGCTCCTCGGGCGGAGTGGATTGCTCGATCGATTTTTTGTCGCGCTTGAACCAGGCCATGGAAGAATGTTGTCAGTTGTCAGTTGTCAGTTGTCAGTTGTCAGTTATTAGTTTCAGTTGAATACAGAAAAACAAGACCGCGCTGGTTAGAGGGCTCGCCCGTTCGAACTTCTACCCCAGGAACTTCTAGCTTCTAGTAGTCGATCCCCCGCTGAGCCAGTATACCCTTGGTGTAGGGGTGTTTCACCTCGCGCATCTCTGTTACAAGGTCGGCCAGCTCGACGAGCTGGGGATGGGCGTTGCGGCCGGTGCAGATGACGTGGACGCGCTCGGGACGGCTTTTCAGGGCCGCGACGACTTCAGCGGCGTCGAGCATTTTGTAACTGATGGTGTAGTTGATTTCGTCGAGGACGACGAGATCGTACTTGCCGCCGTAGATAGCGTCGCGCCCGGCTTGCCAACATTCCTGCGCCAGCTTGATGTCCGCAGGATCGGTTTCGGCGCCGCCGATCTTGACGAACCCGCGGCCCATGGGACGGATTTCAAACTTGTCGTCGCCGAGCATTTTGGCCGCGTCGAGCTCGCCGTAGTGCCAAGAACCCTTGATGAACTGGACCATAAGGACTTTCAGGCCCTGGCCCGCGGCGCGAAAGGCGGTGCCGAGCGCGCAGGTGGTCTTGCCCTTGCCCGGCCCGGTGTAAACGATGAGGAGTCCTTTTTCTTCCGGCATGGTCTTGCGACTCGGCGAACCCTTTCAAGGCGAGGCGAAAACACTAGAGTTTGCGGAGTCGTCGGCAAAAGGTCAAGGTCAGGCAGAGGCTTCGGAAGTCTTCTGAACCCAGCAACTTTTTCTAGCCGCCGTCGAAATGCCTCTGCGGCTGCTTCGTTTGACTGTTTCTCTGGCTCTCCGAACGGTGTCGTGTCAGGTGTCCAATGTACACTTGTAAGAACGGCACTGCTAACGGTGGACGATGGCGCTCGTCCATGTCATCGCACCACTATGTCAGCTCACGACATAGTTGGATGCCAACTTGAAATGTGGAGGGGGGCGCAATGATTCTCGATCACCCGGTTGTTCCTCTGCTCGGACGGTTGATGATGGCCTACATTTTCGGGGACCAGCGGGATTGGGAAAGTATTTGGATGGTCCGGCAACGTGGGGTACATGAGCACCAGGCACTTGCCGCTGATTCCGGTGCTGCTGGCTGTGGCGATGATGATTGAAGTGGCGGGTTCGGTTTGTCTGGTGACCGGATACCAGGCGCGCATCGCGGCGTTTGTGATGTTCTGGTACACGACGGCGGTAACCGTGTTGTTCCACAATTATTGGGAGGCGAGCGAAGCGATGGCAGGGATGCAGGAGACGCACTTTCGCAAGAATCTGGCGATCATGGGCGGGTTGCTGATGCTGGCGTACAGCGGGCCGGGGAAATGGGCGCTGGGGCGACGAGGCAGTTCGTGAAGAATAATTCCGTCCAATTTGGATGGCAACTTAGCGGGCCGATTCCTCTCTAATGAGAAGAGGGGGGGAAGGAGCAATCCATGCTGGAAGTGATCCTGAAGCGATTCGAGCAGCCGGATGAGATTCGGACCTTTGAGAAGGGCAGGTTCGAGGTGGTGCGGCTGGGCGGAATGACCATCGGGCGGGCGACCTATGAACCGGGATGGAAATGGTCGGAGCACGTGGGGCGCGCGGCGGGAGCGAAGAGTTGCGCGGTGGAGCATGTGGGGATGGTGATCTCCGGGCGCGCGACCGCGGCGATGGATGACGGCCGGGTGTTTGAGATGAAAGTGGAGACGTGTTTTACATCGCGCCGGGGCATGACAGCTGGGTGGTGGGCGACAAGCCGTACGTTTCGATTCACTTGATGGGCGCGGATGCGTATGCCAGTGCGAACAAAAGTGCATGAAGCCGCGCGAAGTATGAGGCGAATTTCGAAGATGTCCAGATGTCCAGATGTCCAGGGGCCGCAGGGGGGCCGCAGTGCAGAGAAGAATCGGTCACTGCGAAAAAATTACAGGTCCCAGTACTCCTCCAAGAAAAAAACAACTCCGCCTCTATTTGTCTGAGCCCGCTCCACTTATTAATTAATTCCTCGTTTGGCCGCCTCGTTGCTCCAATTCCTGCATCCAGAAATGCACGCGGCCAATGAGAAGCATTTCTTGTATTCAAATCGAAAGCAATCTTGTTTTGGGAGGGAAACATCATGAACATCAAGAAGAGATGGACCGTAGCGATGATCGGAATGCTGGCGCTGGCGCTGCTCTCTTTTGCAAAAGAAGCGGACAAAGCAAAAGCGCAGCAGGACCGTCTACGAAATGCCGACACGGTCTTGAAGGAAATTCTCAAAGTCCCCGACAACATTCCGCAGGAGCTGCTGGACAAGGCGCGCTGCGTGATCGTGATGCCATCGGTGCTTAAAGCAGCGTTCGTTGTGGGAGGAAGTTACGGACGCGGGACGATGGTCTGCCGCGCGGGCAAGGATTTTTCCGGTCCGTGGGGTGCACCGGCGATGTATGCGCTGGAAGGCGGCAGCATCGGCTTGCAGATTGGCGGGGAAGCGACTGACTTCGTTCTTCTGGTCATGAATGATCGTGGAGCGGACAGCCTCTTGCACAGCAAGGTGAAGCTTGGCGCGGATGCATCGGTCGCGGCGGGGCCAGTAGGACGCACTGCGGCAGCAGACACGGACGCCTATATGCGATCCGAGATTCTGAGTTACTCACGTGCCCGAGGCGTGTTCGCGGGAATCTCCCTCGAAGGCTCAACGCTACGCCCGGACAATGACGCCAACCGCAACCTCTACGGGCGTTCCGTGACAGCGGCCCAGATCATAAAAGAATCGGAGGTCCAGGCTCCAGCAGTGGCGAATGAGCTGATCGCGCAGTTGCAAAAGACATCGCCGAAGCTAAAGGCCTCCTAGTTCTCACCGGGCGCGAGCGGAGTCCCAGCTCCGCGATCTTCTCCTTGGCATTCGCAGTACGCGCTGGGGAGGATAGACGGCGCACCACGAAATGAGATCGGAGGGAGCGTCAGGTCGGCTGGTGCAATTTCTTCTTGGAGGAGCCTTTTTTGAGATAGAGGACGTGGTCGGCGGCGGCGAGCAGTTCATCGATGGTCCTGCCATCGTGGGGGTAGACCGCCGTGCCGGTACTGACGGTGACAGGCGGGTCGTCGCCATCGGTGCTCAGGCGCTCGGCAATTCGATTGGCAACACGAAGGGCGTCAGGGGACTCCGTTTCGGGGAGAATGAGCACGAATTCGTCGCCTCCGTAACGCGCAGCGGTGTCCATGGCGCGGCAATGAATGCGAAGAATGTTTGCCAGACGGCAGATGGCTTCTGTTCCCACGAGATGACCGTAGGTGTCATTGATCACCTTGAGGCCGTCCATATCGAGGAGCACGACGGCAAAGGGGCGCCCGGAACGGTCGTAACGCTTGATTTCCGAGTCGAGAGCGTCGAGAAGCCGCCGGTAGTTGGCAAGCCCGGTGAGCGGATCGGTGACCGCCAATTGGCGCACGTATTCATCGGTGCGCTTGTGTTCGGTAAATTCGGCGGCAAGCGTCATGGCCGTAACGGCCATGATGCCAATGAAGGATTGCAACAGCAGCAGAGAGGTGTTTTGAGACTCTCTCGCAAATGGGCCAAAGCCTTGCGAAGTGCCCCAGGTGGCCATGGCCGCCAACAAGAAAATGGCCGTGGCAGCTTTGCGGCGGCCAAAGCGAAACGCCGCCCAGATCAAGAAAGGAATGCAAAGGTATTCCAAGGGATAGTTCTTCAGCGCGGCGTGAAAACGGCCGCCGAAGACGATCCAACCGGTAAAAATAAGCCCGAGAAATAAGAGAACCAGCTCGATGAGTTGCTTGCGGGTCCAATTCAACCGGGGGTTCTCCCACCAGAGGATCAGTAAGGGAGTGACAACCACAGCGCCGACTGCGTCCCCGAGCCACCACGTTGACCACATGGAGCCGTAAATGGTCCAACCGGCGAATCCGGCCAGTGCCAGGGTGGTGACGCCGATGGTGGCGCTGACGGCGGTGCTGACCACGCCGGCAAGGAAGGCAAATTTGAAAACGTCCTGCGCCCGTTCAAAGGCTTTCCGGCCGGCGGCAAAGCGAGTGACCAGGAAGCAACCGACCACACCTTCGAGGGTGTTTCCCGTAGATATGCCGAGCGAGGTGGCGATGGAACCGGCGGTGGTCCAGTTTACCAGGAACGCCCCGGCCAGAATGGCGGGCCATACGCGATAGCCGAGGATGAGGAAGGCGGCGAGCGCGAGGCCGGTGCACGGCCAAACGGCGGTGGCGCTGGCGTTCACAAACGCCAGCTTTAGCCCAAGCTTGCCGGCCGTGAAGTAGACCGCAGCCAAGACCGCAAGAGCGGCTAGATCTTTTAGAAATCGCGAACGGACCATATTCGGCTCATGGATTCGCCAGGGCGGTGCGCTAACCGTGAGTCAGACAGAGGTCGTGCTCTGGCCAAACTTCGTCCCCATTCGGCGCAGCTCGGACGACACTGCCTAACTATTTATTCTACAAAGACTTCCAGCAAGGGACAAGAGAACGCAAGTCATTTTGTCATATCGATTAAGGGCGATAGACAACAGTTTGATATTTCATTTTCAGGTTAATGGCACCAAGCCTGGGAGGCTGTTTCGCTTGGACATTCATGGGCATGAGGATCAGGGCCGGGTTCCGATGCCGATGACGATTTCTAGGGGCATGTTCAATTCCTTGCCGTTCCAGAATTTCTTGAGCGCGGCCAGAATTTCGGCTTTGGCCTGAGCCTTTTTCTCGGGGGTGAGTTGGTCGATGAGCGGGCGGAAGGGCGCGGCGACTTCGGTGAACTGCTCCCAGTATTCTTCGAGGGATGATGCCCAGCGCCCGGCGACGATGCGGTCTTCCTCATGAACACTGCTGAAACCAGCCGCTTCCAGGGCGCGCCGGAGGCGGTCGCGGTCGCCGAACATGAAAAGACTCGGCGCATCCGGATCGGGGGGAGGAGGAGGCACGGGAACGTGTTTCAGCACGATGCCTGCCGTGGTGGTGAAGAAGGGCTGCTCCTTTTTTCCCCAGGCAACGAACGCGGCCCGGCCGAGGGGCTTCAGCACGCGGAAACATTCGCGCAACGCTTTGGGAAGGTCCGGAAAAAACATGACACCGAAGCGGCAGGTGAGAACGTCGTAGGACTTGTCCGCAAAGGGGAGCGACTCCGCGTTGGCTTCGCGGAAGTCGATGTTGGCGAGGCCTTTCTTGCGAGCGAACTCTTCGGCAAGCGACATCATGCCCAGGCCGAGATCGGTAGCGGTCACGCGGCCGGAGGGAGCAACTTCCCTGGCGATGGAGAGCGCAGGATCGCCGACGCCGCTGGCGAGATCGAGGACGCGCATGCCGGGGCGAAGATGGGCGGCCTCGATAATGGCTTCGGTGGCGCCATGCGTGAACGTGGCGATTTGGGCGTGCCATTTGCGCCAGGCGGCGACGGTCCTATCGCCGGTCCACTCCTGGCGAAGGTGCTCGCGGAACTTTTGGATCTTGGCGGGATCGGGGGCGCTCATCAGTGACCTCCAGGAGCAGCCAAGTGTATCAGTGTGATCGAGAGTGCGTCAGCGTTTCCAGAATTTCATGACGGCAGAGTAATCGAGGTCTTCCTTGGACGCGCCTTTGACGTAGTTGTAGGTTTCGCGGGCGGCGGCGGTGGCGGGCAAAGCGACGCCCAGCTGATTGGCGAGGTCGAGCGCGAGGCCGAGATCCTTGTGCATCAGACGCAGAGGGAAGCTCGGGAGGTATTCGCCTTTGAGTAGATTCGGCGCCTTGACATCCAGGACACCGGAGCGGGCCATGCTGGATTCGAGGACTTCGACAAGCTTCTCGCCCTGAAGACCCGCGCCGGTGACAAGGCCAAGAGCTTCGGCGAGGGCATCGACCTGAAGCGCGAGGATCAGGTTCATCGCGAGCTTGATGGTTTGGCCGGCGCCGTGGGGCCCGAGGTGAAACCATTTCTTGCCCATCACGCTGAGGACGGGCTCGGCAGCTTTCAGCGTCGCCGCGTCGCCGCCAACCATGAAAATCAACTCACCTTTCTTGGCGCCCCAGTCACCGCCGGTCACCGGCGCGTCGAGAAAGCGCACGCCGCGTTCCGCGCAGGCAGCGGCAATTTTACGGGCAAGGGCGGGAGAAATTGTGCTGGAATCGATGTAGGTGATGCCGCGCTGGAGCCCCTGCATGGCGCCGCTGGGTCCCCAGAGAATTTCTTCGAGGGCGGGAGGATCGCTGACCATGGTGAGGAGAAAACTGGAAACGGCAGCGACTTCCTGCGGGGATTTTGCGAGCTTGGCGCCGGCAGCTACGAGTTCATCCGCCCGCGAGGCAGTGCGGTTCCAGACCGTAAGAGAGTAGCCGGCCTTGATGAGATTCATGCCCATGGGGCGACCCATCAGGCCGAGACCAATCAGTCCAATTTTTTGCGTGGCTGCGGCGAATTCCAAAGAAGGCCTCCTCGAACGCGACGTGCTTGAAGCGCGTCGGCGTTGCCGGTGAAAAGAAGAGATGATTGTAGCCGAATTGCAAGGTGGAAGCAGCGAGGATGGAGAGAGTACAACTGACTGAATCAGGCGGCAGAGGACGAGAGGGTCAGACGCAGGAGGGAGATTTCTCTAGGGGTAGCAGCCATTTGCCGAGTTCCCGGTCGAGCAATTTGAAATCGATGCGTTTTGATATGCAGGCGTTGCGGCCGGACTGCAAGAACCGTTGTTGTTCGGTCCCCAGGGCGTGGGCGGTCACCGCCATGATGGGGATGCCAGAGCATCCCGGCTGCCGGCGCATCCAAGCGGCGAGGGAAAGTCTGTCTTCATTGTCGAGCTAGACGTCGAGCAAGACGGCGTCGGGTGGCTCGTCCTTGAGCAGGCGTTGCGCGCCACCCAGATCTTCCGTACTGAGAGCTACATAATCTTGCGCTTCGAGCCAATCACAAAGCAGCTCTCGATTGATGGCATTGTCAGCGACAACGAAGATGCGAGGCATCACACTTTCTCCGCCGGACCCAAGGAAACCACCCGGCTGAGCTGCTTGATGAGTGCTTCTTGCCACGGTTGTTGTTTGAGTAGCAGGGATTCGGCGTTAGCGCGAAGGAATCTTTGCTCTTCCGGGGTCAAATCCTTGCTGGTGAGGATGAAGACGGGAAGATCGGCGGTGCGAGGGCTGGCGCGCCATTCGCCGAGGAGTTCGAAACTGCTAGCTCTGGGCAACACCAAATCGAGGATTACGAGTTGGGGTTTGTTCGCGGCGACCTGAGCGCTTGCGCCACTCACTGGGGGTCATGAAGTGTTCCCGAGAAGAGATCTCAACAAGCAGATTAGCGTTACGTTGTGCGGAGGACAATAATCCTCCATCCCTTACTGAGCCCACTTATGAAGGGTAGGGAAGCTGAGGTTTGATGGGGGCTCGACGGTGTTAATCAGGCGGTCTTGGGGCGGTGGGGGAGGGGGAGGATGCCGGAGGCACGGCCGGCCGAAGCGGTAGCAGCGGCGCCGAGAGGCTTGTCGCCAGGCTTGGACGCAACTTGAGCTTCGGCGGCAGATTTGGGAGCGGCGGTAGCGGAGACGCCGTTTGCAGAAGCGCCGGAGTCGGGTTTTTCTTCGATGCGCACTAGATACTGGTAAGGGATTTCCCAGCGGAAGTGCTTGTGCTGTCCGCGCTGCTCGAAGCTCTGTTCGAGGAAGATGGAACGGCCGGAATCGGCGACGAAAGTGCCCGAGGCGGGCAGAAGGATATCTCCGGCGCGATATTGCACTTCCACGCGACGCCCGAGAAAAGAGGAGTAGCGAGCCATCCTGTACCCAGTTTCGGCGGGGGTTAGTTACAGGGTCAATAGTACGGAAGGACCCCCTACCGAGGATTGTGGAAAAGTGGGAGGAACCCGTAAGCATATGGAAAAAGCAAACGAGAAAAGACTCCATGCCGTGGCCGCGCTGGCCTCCTGCAGGCGCGCGGGCGAAAGCGAATTGCTTGACATTTTGCAAAGAGAGGCTATTGTCGGCGTTCCGGGATTCGATTGGAAACGATGGAAGGACATCTTGTACGAGATTGGCTGGAGTAGAGCGTCTCACCCGGGGGAAGAAACCCGGCAGCACGGGAATTCATTCACGTAACTCGCAGGATGGTTAGAAGAGGTTTTCCTTCATGCCGGAAGTTAACGAAACAGTGGTTGCGGGGCTGACAGGATATTACGAATATATTGCAGCGCAGTTGCACAAGTGGGTGGACCCGCTTTCGAACGAACAGTTCTGGCGCAAGCCGTATCCTTACGGAAACAGCGTTGGACACCTGGTGCTGCATATGACCGGCAATCTGAACTACTACATCGGAGCTCGCGTTGCCGGGACCGCATACGTGCGCGACCGCGACCGGGAGTTTACGGACGGGCAGCCACCGCGGAAGGACGAAGCGCTGGGGACGTTTGACCGCACCATGGCGATGGTGGCGGCGACGATTCGAAAGCAGAGCGCGGCAGATTGGGGAAGGGCGTACACGGCCGAACGGGAACCGGAAGCTGCGGATCGCTTCCAAATTTTCGTGCGTTGTGCGGGGCATGCGTATCATCATGTAGGGCAGATCGTTTACCTGAGCCGAGAGTTGGCGAGAACTTAAGGCCGGGAAGCAGCGCCGGCGCGGTGCAGAGCGGGCATCGCAAGGGCGAGAAGTGAAACGCGAGTGGCCGAACAGAGGCAACTAACGAAGGGCAAAGTTGCCCTTTTGCTGGCGCTATCTGCCGTAGGCGCGATTGCGTCTCGAACGCTGCTGCATGGCTGGCACATCTACCTGGGATTTGCCGTCGTGGGAATTGGTTTGTTCATCGGATTCGTCCGCTGGAACCGCAGGTATTGAGTTCACGTCTCTTCGAATGGATGGGAGTATGGAGCAATGCGAAAGGTGGCTTTGATCCCTGTTGCGTTGGCGGCGTGCGGGTTGCTGGTGCTTTCCACTGGGGCCCAGGAGAAGGCTTCGTCGACGCCCACCATCGACCAGTCGCTGGAATGGAAAGCTGCGTTTAATCCCAAAATTTCGCCGGATGGGATGCGCGTGGTTTACGAGCTACAGAAGACGAACTGGGAAGAGAATGCGTTCGAACGAAACTTGTGGATCGCCGACGTCGCCTTGGGCGAATCGCATGCGCTGACCTCCGCGAAAAAATCGAGCACCAACGCGGGGTGGTCGCCGGACGGAAAATGGATCGCGTTTCTTTCCGACCGGCCGGGACAAATCACGGGAACGCCCGACGGCAAGAAACAACTCTATGTGATCTCTGCGGATGGCGGCGAAGCGCAGCAACTCACCAAGGTTGAAAACGACGTCAATGCGTTGGAGTGGGCGCCGGATTCGAAACGGATCGCTTTTTCGATGACCGACCCGGAGCCCAAGGCGCTGAAGGACCGCAAGGAAAAATACGGCGAGTATTCGGTGGTTCACGCTGACTACCAGATGATGCATCTTTGGACCACTGAGGTTCCCAGCGGTGGCGCGCCTGTGGCAGAACCGAAGCGGCTGACGGACGGCGATAAATTCAGCGTGGGGGAATTTTCATGGTCGCCGGACGGAACGCGCATCGCGTTTAGCGCGCAGAGAGATGCGGACCTGATTTCTTCGGAAACAGCGGACCTGTACGTCGTGACGCTGAGCGATGGCCTGGTGAAGAAAATTGTGAGCACGCCGGGGCCGGATACAAATCCGCAGTGGTCGCCCAATGGAAAAAACATTGCTTTCGAAACGGCGGCGGGCGCGAAATATTACTACTACACGAACATGAAGATCGCGGTGGTGGCCGCGGAGGGCGGGACGCCGCAGATTTTGACTGAGACTTTTGATGAAGATCCCGGACTCATCGGCTGGGGACCGGATGGAATCTATTTCGCGGCGGAACAGAAGACCTATGCGCATCTTTTCCGGCTGAATCCGGAGACCAAGGCGATCGAGAAATTAAGCGCTCCAGATCACCTGGCGGCATTCTCCTTTTCGTTTTCACGCGATTACCGGGAAGTGGCGTATCGCGCGGCGCTCGAGAATCAATACGCCGAGGTGTTCACGTCCGGCATCGCGCCGTGGCAGGGCAAGAAGCTGACGGCGATGAGCGATCAGCTCAAAGCATTCGCGCTGGCGCACCGCGAAGTGATTTCCTGGAAGTCGGCGGACGGCACGACGATTGAGGGTGTGCTTTACACACCAGGCGATTTCAGCACCAAGAAAAAATATCCCCTGCTGGTGGTGATTCACGGGGGGCCCACGGGAGTGGATCAGCCAATCGTCAGCGCGGACCGTTACTATCCGCTCGAGCGGTTTGTGGCCAAGGGGGCGCTGGTGCTGCGGCCGAATTACCGGGGATCGGCGGGCTATGGCGAAAAATTCCGCGCGCTGAACGTGCGCAACCTTGGCGTCGGCGACTATGCCGATGTCATCTCCGGAGTAGAAGCGCTGATCGCCAAGGGCTGGGTGGACAAGGAGCGCATGGGATCGATGGGCTGGAGCCAGGGCGGATACATTTCGGCGTTCATCACGGCATCGAGCGACCGCTTCAAGGCGGTCTCGGTCGGCGCGGGAATTTCCGATTGGATGACGTATTACGCAAATACGGACATCACGCCGTTCACGGCACAATATCTGCACGCCACGCCGTGGGACGATCCGGAAATTTACAAGAAGACCTCACCGATCAGCTACATCGCGAAGGCCAAGACGCCGACGCTGATTCAGCACGGCGAGAATGACCGCCGCGTGCCGATCCCCAACGCCTTCGAACTGCGGCAGGCGCTGGAGGACCGCGGTGTGCCGGTGAGAATGGTGGTGTACAAGGGATTCGGACACGGCATCACGAAACCGAAACAACAACGCGCGGTGATGGAAGAAAACGAAAAATGGTTCGCGCAGTATATCTGGGGCGAGAAACCGCAGGAACCAAAGACGCCTGAGCCGAAAGCGGACAAGACAAAATCAGCAGCGGTAAATCCTTAGGTCCGGGAGCGGCTGGAGGTCGGGTTCGACCCAGTCTTCGCGGGCAGCGGCAGTCTCGAGGAGTTCTTTCGAATAATATTTGGCGAGAAGCTTCGTGTCCTTCAGTTGCGGATGGGCGTTGAGGAACTGTTCGAACGCGTATCCCTCCGGTGTTTCCACCAAGGCGGCGGCCACCAGCGGATCCAAGCCAGCGTAAGTGTGTGATGGTATTTCTGCGTCGCGCCATGGTGATTCGCGAACCGGCGAATACCTTCCGACATGCGTTCTGCGGCGCGCGATGCGTCGCTAGATTTCAGCAAGAGCCACGCAACGTGAAGGTGTTCCCGGTGGTGAAAGAGATCGGCGGGAAACGATAGGTCCTCGAAAGCGCGAAGAAAGTCCTCGTCGCTCCACGCGGAAGCGCCGGAGGTGAATTTGGATTCAGGCATTTGAGTTTGGAAATTCTGAGAGATTCGTGCTCCCTTGATTGTACTACGTCTCCAGCTTGAAGCGGGAGGAGGCCAGGCGATAGAGACGCCGCCAGAGCAGCCGGTTGATGAGCACGACGACGGTGGCCATGATGAGCGTCGAAGCGAGCAGGACGTCGAAGCGGCCGGAGTCGCTGGCGCTGCTGATGGTGCTGCCGAGGCCAGCGGTCGAAACGATTCTGCCCTGGAAATGAAAATATTCCGCGACGATGCTGGCGTTCCACGCGCCGCCCGACGCGGTCACCATGCCGGTGAGGAGATACGGAAAAATCGCGGGCAGGATGAGGTGACGCCAGCGATCCCAGGAGCGGAAGCGGTAGATTTGCGCGGCTTCCTTGAGGTCCGTGGGAATGGCCATGGCGCCGGCGATGACGTTGAAGAGGATGTACCACTGCGTGCCGAGGAGCATCAGCAGCATGGCGGCAATTTCGAGACCGCCGCGGAGGCCAAGCAGAAAAAGAAGAATAATCGGAAAGAGCGCCGTGGCTGGAATCGAGGCGGCCATCTGCACGAGCGGCTGCGCGATGCGCGCCAAGCGAGGATTCGAACCGATGGCGACGCCGGCAGGAATGGTCCAGAGCGCGCCGAGGATGAGCGCGGTGTTGACGCGCAGAAAACTCAGCGCGGCGCTTTCCAGGAGCTCGTCATAGTCCTCGCGGTGAAGATCGGACAATTCGCGGACCGCGTGGAAAACAGCAAAACCCAAACCGACCAGCACACCTGCGGCGAGCAGATAGCCGATCCAGCGGCGGACGAGGTTCTGCTTTGGAGCGGAAAAAGTTTCTGCGGCGCGGCGGGCGCCAAGAGTGAAGGTGAGAGTGAGCCAGTGGAAGACGGGCTGAAGGATGAGGCGATACAAACGGAGGACGATGGAAGCCCGGCCGATGAGTTGGAGCAAAGTGGATTGCGCGGCGCCGGAACTTTCAACCTGCTCGAACTTGAACTTGTCCGCCCAAACGATGATCGGCCGCCAAACGACCTGATCGAGGAGAACGATGACGGCGATCATGGCGGCGAGGCCCCAAAGAATCGCGCTCGTGTGGCCATGGCTCGCCGCCGTTTGAAGAAAAGAGCCAAGGCCCGGGAGGCGGAAGTCGCGATTGCCGAGAACGAACATCTCGCAGGCCATGAGAAAAAACCAGCCGCCGGCGACGGACATCATGGAATTCCAGACAAGGCCGATGGTGGAAAAGGGAAGGTCGAGCTCGGCGAAGCGCTGCCAGCGGCTGAAGCGGTAGATGATCGCGACTTCATGGAGCTCGCGCGGGATGGTCTTCAGCGAAGAATAAAAACTAAAGGCCATGTTCCACACCTGGCCGGTAAAGATGAGCAGGATGGAGCCGAGCTCGACGCCGAGTTGGCTATGCGGAAAAATTGCCACCATGGCGAGCATGACTCCCGGCAAGAAGCTGAGCACGGGGATGGACTGGAGAATATCCAGCAGCGGAACCATGATGATTTCGGCGCGTCGGGAGCTGGCCGCGACGTAGCCGTAGGCCAGAGCAAAAACCAGGCTCAACACATACGCGACGCTGATGCGAACGAGAGAAAACAGAGCGTAGAGAGGGAGGACGCCGGGATTCTGCGAAATCTCGACGTGGGGATGGACGGGACCGAGCCAGGAACGGCCAATGGCATAGACGCCAAAAATCGCCGCACAGACAAATAAAAAAACGGCGATATCGATGAGCAAAGCCCAGCTCCAGCGCGAGCCCGCGGGCCGCGTCACCGCGGGAGGGAGCGGCGTGGCCTGGGCGGTCGAGAGAGTGAGATCCGACACGGGAGCGTCAGGCCTCGGTGAGTGTTAACTTGCCGGTGGCGGCGTCGTAATCAAAAATTTCGGCGTAGCGGCCCCACTGGATGGCGGTTTCCAGCTGGCGGCGGGATTCTTCCTCACCAAAATGCTCGTCGAGCAGGTCGCGGAAAAATTCTTCGGACAACGTGCGGTTGGATTTGGCTTTGAGCGCTTGCTCCATCTGGCGGAGCAGCGGGACGTTGGCGAGTGCTGCCTTTCGAAAGATTGCTTTGCGCGCTTGAATGTCCGCCTGAGCGAACGCCTGGCCCTCCGGAGTGATGACGGCGTCGCCTTCTTCGACGCGAAGCATTCCGAGGAGAACAGCAGTATCGACGGTCGGAAGGAGTGCATCAACCTCGAGACTCAGTTCATCGGCGAGGCGATGCAGATCGACACGGCCTCCGCGGTCGGCGAGAATTTCCAACAGGCCGGCCATGCCGCCGGGGCGGGTATGCGGCAGCATGATGGTCTTCGGCCGCGCGGGCATTCCGGGACCAAAGGTGCGAGACGGGGCGGTATCGTGCTGGTGAGCCGGCTGCGTTAGGATGCGGTAGATGGAATCGACCAACTCTAGGAAGTGGGCACCTTGGCGGTCGCGCGGATGCGGAATATCAACTTTGAAGTCCGCGTGGATATGCGCGGGATGGCGGCCGAGAACGATGATACGGTCGGCGAGGACGACGGCTTCTTCGATATTGTGAGTAACGATGAAAATCGCGCGCGTGGGAATCTTGTGACCGAGCCAGAGCTCGAGGAGCTCGCCGCGGAGGGTTTCCGCGGTGAGGACGTCAAGCGCGGAGAACGGCTCGTCCATAAAGAGCACTTCGGGCTCGACGACGAGTGCGCGGGCGACGCCGACACGCTGCTTCATGCCACCGGAAAGTTCCTTGGGGTAGGCGGTCTCGAAACCGTCGAGGCCGACGGCGTCAATGATGCGCAGGGAGCGCTTGCGGCGCTCGATGGGAAGCATGCCGCGGGCCTCGAGCGGGGCTTCGACGTTTTCGAGAACGGTGAGCCAGGGAAAGAGCGCGAAGCTTTGAAAGACGATGGCAACGTTGGGCGATTCGTCGCGGACCGGATGGCCATGCCAGTAGACGGAGCCGGCGCTGGCCGGAGATAGCCCGGTCAACATGCGGAGCAGAGTGGACTTGCCGCAACCGGAAGGGCCGAGCAGCGCCATGACCTGGCCAGGATAGATGGCGAGATCGCTGGGAGCGATAACCTGGATGCGGCTGCCGTCGGGCTGCGCGTAGGATTTCTCCAGCTGGCGCGCTTCGATAATCGGAGTGGGAGCGGGTGCGATGTTTGCGGTGCTCATGAGCGCGTGTATTATCGCTCAACTGCCGCGTGGCCGCACAGGACGGGACGAGAAATGACGGCTTATTTCGAGCACAGTTACATTGGCATGAACACGGCATGACATTTCCCGCCGAAGACCCCAACAGAATGGACGCTACCGCGGGATTTCGCGGGTGGCTGCTCGCGCTGGGCGTTTCCCTGGCGACGTCGTTGCTGGCGATCGCGCCTTTTTTTTGGATGGGGAACGCTTCGGGGCACGATTTCGGATTTCACGCGGCCTCCTGGTTGGACGTTGCGGGGCAGTGGAGAGAAGGGATCTTTTTTCCGCGGTGGACGGAGTGGGCGAACTACGGGTTTGGCGAGCCGCGGTTTATTTTTTATCCACCGCTGTCGTGGATGCTGGGGGCGGCGCTGGGCTTTGTGTTTCCGTGGAATGCCGTGCCGGGAATTTTCATCGTCATCGCGCAGACAATGGCGGGACTTTGTTTGTTTGCGCTGGCGCGGCGATCTCTGTCGGTGCGCGGGGCGCTCTTTGGCGCCGCGTGTTATGCGGGAAATCCCTATGCGCTGTTGATCGTTTACATGCGCAGTGATTTTGCGGAATTGCTGGCGTGCGCGCTGATGCCGTTGGTGGTGCTGACGGTGTTGCAACTATGCGAACCGCGGGAGCATCGCCGGCGTTACGCGCCTCGGGCGACGGCGTTCTTCGCGGTGGTGTTCGCAGCGGTCTGGCTTTGCAATGCGCCTGCCGGGGTGATGGCGAGCTACAGCGTGGCGATTATTTTTGCGTGCGCGGCCGTGTGGGAAAAATCTTTGCGGCCGTTGTGGCGCGGCGCGGGCGGATTGGCGTTGGGTTTTGGATTGACGAGTTTTTATCTTCTGCCCGCGGCCTTCGAGCAGCGCTGGGTGAATATCGCGCAGGCGCTTTCGTCAGGCTTGCAACCCTCGGACAACTTTCTCTACACCATGATCAACGATCCAGAGCATAACGTGTTCAATGGGATGGCCTCGAGCGTGGCGATCCTGCTCATGGTGATGACGGGGATCGCGGGGATTGCGGCGCACCGAGGAATTGCTGGGGAAAGGAAAAGCGGTGAGGCAAGACAACTGTGGCGCGTGCTACTGCTGCTCTCCGCGGCGGCGACGATTCTGATGATTCGCCCCAGTTCGGTTTTTTGGGAGCACCTTCCCAAGCTGCGCTTCGTTCAGTTTCCCTGGAGATGGATGGCCATCCTGGCGGTGCCGTATGGCTATTTCCTGGCGGCCGCGGTGGCCCGCCGGCGCCTGGGGTGGATCTGGGGCCCGGCCGTGATTGTGATTATTGGCGGAACAGCCACTTTTCTCGTTCGGAGCGCGTGGTGGGATTCCGAAGACATCCCGGTCTTGCAGGAAGCGATTGCGAAGGACCAGGGTTTTGAGGGTACAGACGAATACGATCCGGCGGGTGACGATCATTATAATTTGCCGGAAAAAGCGCCGCGCGTGCAGGTTCTCCCGGCCGAGGAATCAGGGGGAGGGACGCCGAAAGCGGAGATTCGTATCGAGCGATGGACCGCGGAAGAAAAAAACTTGAGTGTAGCTTCCGGTGAGCCCTTGAGAGTGGCGCTGCGACTGCTCAACTGTCCAGCGTGGCGCGTGGAGGTGAACGGCAAAACAGTGACACCACAGCACGCGGAGACAAACGCGCAGATGATTCTGTCGCTCTCTCCGGGAACGCAGCGGATCACGGTACGGTTTGGGCGTACTTCGGATCGCAAATTGGGCCTGGTCATTTCCGTAGTGGCATTGCTGACGCTTCTTGCGCTCTTAAACGCCGGGGGCCTGCGCCTTCTTTCCGCAAGCCCCTGAGTTGGGACGGTGCAGCTTCGAACATTCCCAGATCGAGTGTTGGGGCGTACCCCCCCGGGCTGTGAGGTAAAGCTACCTCCGTGAAGGAAAACGGATAGGCGGCACTCGGATTCCGAGGCGCCGTCGTATGGATGCGCCTTCTCGACCAGCACCGCCAGCAAGGGATCATTCCGCACTCCTCCACGACGCAAGAGAGCAAAGGTGCGAAGTACAAGGGAGCGAACGCCGACTTGGCCGACAAGGTCGTCAGGCAGCTTCTGCGGGACCTGGACAAGCCTAAGGAGGAGCGCGCCCGTGATTCAAGCAAGAAGCTGGGCGGAGCGCCGCGGTAGTCGCATGGAAATGTGGCTAACAGTTCAGGGGGATGTTAGTTCGCGCCCTTCTCGAGCGCCGCTTTTAGATGCACATTGCTCCCACTGCTAACCTTTAGCTTCTTTTCCCAAGGTTGGAAACCGGTTTTCTTCACGGAAACTGTGTGCTCACCTGCGGGCACATCGATGTCGGATGGTGTGTTGCCTACAAAGCTGCCATCCATTTCGATGTCAGCGCCGTCGGGAGTCGATGTGACCGATAACTTCGCCGTCGTGGGAGTTGTGGCGGGTGCAGGAGCTGCAGGCGATTGTGAGGCTGCGGCTTTGCTCTGTGCTGCTGCTGCGGCTGCCGCGCGAATGACAGGGCCATGCGCGGTCCAGTCCTGGTCAATGGCCTCGCAGGCGGTCTGTACTGAGCCGCCGAGCGACAGGGTGGACTTGCTGACCACCGAGTCGCCGCTCACGCGGTTAAACACAGCAACCTTGTTCCTGTGAGTCAGGAATCCCTTCCCGCCCTCATGATCCAGGACGACGACATAATCGCCATTTGCCTGAATATTGTTAGTCACCACCTGCGGGCAGCGTTCACCGAAAGTCTTGATGATTTCAGCGGTTTGTGGACGTGCTCCGCCGTGTGTCTCACCGCCAAAACCTCCGCTGGTCCCTCCACCGGCCCCACGCATTTCCCAAGATTGGCTGTCAGTGATAAACACTCGTGCTTTGTCTTGTGTGGCGGGCGGCTTTTGGTTGTCCTGAGCAGCCGCAATGGAAATGAATAGCGATAGGGATAGTAGAGATAGCGGGATCGAGATGGTTGTTTTCATCGGAACACCTCCTCTAGGTTATCTAGGTTACGGCAATGGTAGCATCTCTATGGCTCCTCGCTGTTTCTTTACCAGAGTGGAGCATGCGAAAAGTTACTAGCGGCGATCGACGGTGGGGCGGCGGATGTCCTGGCCCAGCACTTCACTTCGGGGGATCAATTCCAAAGTCGAACAGTTTTCCCCGGTCACCGCCGGCATAAAAGAAGCAGTATTCTCCCGGTGGTATAGGCCCTTCGGGAGTGACCCTGTAAACCCCCGGGGCGAGTCTTTCGATTTTCAGTTCGACGGTATCCTTCGATTGTGTGCCAGACGAGCCTCCAAAAAGATTGGCCTCGCCAACGACGAGTTCGCGCTCATTTTTCTTTGCCGAGAGTTTGGCCAGCACGAATTCGTTAGGGCTGGACGCACCGGCCCAAAACCAGACATTGCTCAGGCTATGTGATTTCTCTTCGAAGTAAAACCAGAACTCGGGATTGTCTTCAACCATTCGCAAACTCGCGCGGCCACCTCGAACGACGGCTTTCATCTTGACTTTCGCAATGCCAGAGGTCATGGCAGCGGCAAATACTCCGGCTGATTTTGCTCCCGAATAGACGGTGGGCTCGAGTGCCACCATCTCTTTGGCCGTGTTCTCCTTGGAGAGCCAGTAGACGCCTGCATCGTGAGGAGAGCGAGGATCATTCGGATCGGGCGGAGGCGAGTTCTTGGCTGCGTCAGCAGCAGTGTTGCTGGCGGCACCGGCTTCCACCATGGCCTGGATCACGGCATCACTGACACCCGCCGCCTTCAGCTTCATGATGTCGCCAATGGCGGTCTGAAAGCTGCAGTTCGACGTCTTGATCTTGCTGCTGATCAGCCCATCACCCAGCTTCAATTCAACCATTTTGGCAATCATCTCGTTCGTCAGAACTTCAACTGGAGCAGTTTGCGCGGGCGGGGTTTGGGCAGACGCTATTTGCGCCAGTCCGGCCAATCCTGATGTCATCGCGCAGCACACGATGCACGCGAATGCAAAGAGATGGAAACCAGCGGCTCCAGGAAAAAGCAAAGAGATAGTTGATCTCATCGGATCCTCCCGAGTCTTACTTCACGCGAGAAGCAGTGGGTTGAGAAAAGTAGTCGTCTACCCTTGTGGTGAATGTCAATGGAAGACACCCCCTTGTCCGCGGAAAGGGTATTCCGATCGGAATACCTCGACATGCATTGGACGGCACGAAGAGGGTTTCGGTTTCCTCTTGCGCCTAGGTCAGCGGCGATCGACGGTGGGATGGCGGATGTCCTGGCCCTGGACGAGGTAGATGACGTCTTCGGCGATGTTGGTGGCGTGGTCGCCGATGCGCTCGAGGTTCTTGGCGACGAGGATCAATTCGAACGCGGGAAAGACCACGCTGGAATCGCCCATCATGTAGGTGAGCAATTCACGGAAAATCTGATCGCGGTAGTTGTCCACCCGATCGTCGGTGGCGAGGACGGTCTGCGCGAGTTCGACGTCGCGGCGGACGACGGCGTTGAGGGCGTTGCGAACCATCTCCTCGGTGAGCTCGCTCATGCGCGGCAGATCGACGTAGGGCTTTACGCGCGGGTGGCGAAGGATGCGCAGAGCTCCCTGCGCGATGTTGACGGCCTGATCGCCGATGCGCTCGAGATCGTTGTTGATGCGCGAGACCGCCAGGACGAAGCGGAGATCGATGGCCATGAGCTGGTGAAGCGCGAGAAGCTGAACGACGCGGTCGTCGATTTCCATCTGGAGCTCGTTGATGGCGTCTTCTTCCTCGAGGACGCGGTTGGCGAGCTGTTCGTCGGATTCCAGAACGGCGTGAACGGACTGGTGGACGGAGCGTTCCGCGAGGCTGCCCATCCAAAGCAGGCGCTCTTTCATCTCGTTCAGATCTTTTTCGAAATGGCGTTCCATGAACCCCTTCCCCTCACGACTAACTTACAGCAAAACGAAGAGAGATTTCGCGCTTCGCTGGAAATGACGGAGCAATACCGGCATCAGCCGAAGCGGCCGGTGATGTAGGCCTCCGTGCGCGGATCACCGGGGGTGGTGAAGAGCTGCGGCGTGGGGCTGAACTCGATGAGCTGACCCGTGAGCAGGAAGGCGGTGAAGTCGCTGATGCGCGCGGCCTGCTGCATGTTGTGGGTAACGGTGACGATGGTGCAGAAATCCTTCAACTGCACGAGCAGCTCTTCGATTTTCGCGGTGCTGATGGGGTCGAGGGCCGAACAGGGCTCGTCGAGAAGGAGCACTTCGGGCTCGACGGCGAGGGCCCGGGCAATGCACAAGCGCTGCTGCTGGCCGCCGGAAAGTTCGTAGGCGGACTTGTGGAGGTGGTCTTTCACTTCGTCCCAGAGCGCAGCGTGGCGCAGGCTTTTTTCGACGGCTTCGGAGATGGGGGCCTGGGAGCCGTTGATCCGCAGACCATAGGCAACGTTGTCGAAAATCGACTTGGGGAAAGGATTGGGGCGCTGGAAAACCATGCCGACGCGGCGGCGATACGAAGTAACGTCCTGCGTAAGGATGTTCTGGCCATCCAGAAGAATTTCGCCTTCCAAGCGGGCGCCGCGCACGATCTCGTACATGCGATTCAGGGTGCGAAGCAGAGTGGACTTGCCACAGCCGGAGGGACCAATGAGAGAGGTGACCTTGTTGGTGGCGATGCCCATGCTGACATCGAAGAGAGTCTGCTTGCTGCCATAAAAGAAATTGACCTTGGAAATGGTCATGCGCATGGACAGGGCCGCGGACGTCTCTCGCGCCGCGGGACTGGTCGCGATGGGAGGTATGTTCACGGACAAAACTGGCCTCACAGAAGCGTGCATAGGTTAAGACCTCGGAACCGCAATGCCCCGGGAAAGAATCGCCCGGGCGACGATGTTAATGACAAGAATCAAAACGAGCAAGACCAGCCCCGCAGCCCAAGCCTGACGATGCCAATCATCGTACGGGGCAAGGGCATAAGTAAAGATCATCACCGGCAGGGAAGCCGAGGGATGAGTCCAGCCAGGGCTCCAGAATTGATTGCCAAGAGCGGTGAACAGGAGCGGGGCAGTTTCACCGGCGACGCGGGCGAAGGCCAGCAGAACGGCAGTCAGGATGCCACGATAAGCGGCAGGCACGATGACGGTGGCAATGGTCTTCCATTTGCTGGCGCCCAGGGCCATGGCGGCTTCGCGCAAAGGGTTCGGCACGGCGCGCAGAAATTCTTCGGTGCTGCGAAGGGTGATGGGGATCATCATCAGTCCAAGAGCGAAACCGCCGGCGAGTGTGGAGTATTGCTTGAAAGGGTGAACCACCAGGCTATAAGCAAAAATGCCGATGACGATGGAGGGCACGCCGTTGAGCAAGTCAGCAGCATAACGGACGATGAAAGCGGTGGTGCCGCCGCTGAATTCGGCGAGATAGATGGCCCCAAAAAATCCGATGGGAACACCAAAGATGGTAGCAAGCAGAAGCATCTTGGCGCTGCCGAGAATGGCGTTGGCCAAGCCGCCGCCGGTTTCACCGACGGGAACGGGCAATTTGGTGAAGAAATTCCAGTTGATGGAAGCTCCGCCATGAACCGCGAGATATCCAAGAATGAGGAAAAGAACGGAAACGGCGACCAGCGCACACACGCCGGTCATGGTCAGCATGAAGCCGCTCACAAATTTGCGCCAGCGAAGACGCGGGCTCATGCCTGGCCCCGTCCGCTGCCGCGCTGGGAAGTGGCCACGATCAGCAAGCGCGCAAAGCCGTTGAGGACGAAGGTAAGAATGAAGAGCACCAGGCCAAGCTCGATCAAGGATTCGGTATGGAGATCGCCGGTGGCTTCGGTGAATTCATTGGCGATGACGGCGGCAATGGAATAGCCAGGAGAAAAGAGCGAAGCGCTGATGACCGGGGTATTGCCGATAACCATGGTGACGGCCATAGTTTCGCCGAGGGCCCGAGCAAGGGCCAGGAAAATTGAGCCAAAAATGCCCGCGCGGGCAAAGGGAACGACCACTTTCCATGTGGATTCCCAGCGCGTAGCCCCAAGAGAGAGAGCGGCTTCACGCTGGTCGCGCGGGACGGAGAGGAGGACTTCGCGGGACACGGAAATGATATAGGGAATGACCATGATGGCGAGGACGATGCCCGCGGTCAGAAAGCCGACGCCGTAAGCGGGGCCTTGAAATAGGGGAAGGAAGCCGAGGGAATGTTTGAGAGCCGGCTGAACGTATTGACGCATCAAGGGAACGACAATGAAGATGCCTAGGACGCCGTAGATGACGCTGGGGACGGCAGCGAGAAGATCGATGAAGAATTCGAGCGTGTCGGAAACTCTTGCGGGGGCCAGCTCGGCAAGAAAAATGGCGGCGCCGATGCCGAGGGGCACGGCGATCAACAGAGATACCGCCGCGGTGACGAGCGTGCCATAAATGAAGGGCAGAGCGCCGAACTGCTCGAAGATGGGGTCCCAGACGGAGGTGCGAAAAAAATTGAAGCCGAACTTATGCCGCGGGAGAACCGAGCCTTGCCACAATTCGAAAACGAGGAGGAGAGTGACGAGCACAACGGAAGCGGCGAATAAGAAAGTAATCATGCGGGCGATTTCATCGCCTTGGCGGAGCCGAGAAAGAAACGAGCGCGAGCCCGCGACGGGGCCCGCGCTCGGAACGGTGTTAGTCGTTGTTGCCACGTTACTGGACGTCGTTCAGGGCCTTCAGTTCCTTTGCGACGACTTCTTTCGGAAGCTTGGCATAGGATAGGGCCTCCGTGTAGTTCTGTCCTTCCGCGAGCATCCACTTAACGAAGCCCTTGATGGCCTCGCGCTTGGTGGCATCGGAGAAATTAGCGGGAACGAGCAGCCAAGTAAAGCTGGAGATAGGGTAGGCCGTCTTGCCGGGAGCGTCCGTAATGGAAACGCGGAAATCGTCCGGCATGTCCTTTGCTGCGCCAGCCGCCGCGGCAGTGACGCTCACAAGGTCTGCCTTGATGAAAGCACCCGAGGAATTTCTCACCCGACCATAAGGCATGCTGTTCTGGATCGCGTAGATCAATTCGACATAGCCAAAGGAATTGGGGGTGTTCTTGATCGTGCCGGCAAGGCTCTCATTGCCCTTGGCGCCTAGACCCACGGGCCAATTGACCGACGCACCCTTGCCAACTTTGGTTTTCCACTCCTGGCTGACCTTTGAAAGATAGTCGGTCCAGATGTATGTTGTGCCACTGCCTTCCGATCGGTGCACCACGACGATATCGTTCGCGGGAAGGCTCACGCCTTTGTTGGCAGCTGCAATCGCGGGATCGTTCCATTTTGTAATCTTGCCCAAGAAAATACCCGAGATTGCTTCTTGCGTGAAATTGAGTTCGGCAGAAACGCCGGGAAGGTTATAGGACGGTACGTCAGCGCCCAGAACGGTGGGAAAGTGCAGGATTCTGAATCCGTGCTTATCCTGGAAAGCCTTGAGCTGCTCGTCGTTCATGGGGCCATCGGTGGCGCCGAAATCCACGGTGCCTTCGGTGACCTGTTTGATGCCGCCGCCGGAGCCGATGGATTGATAGTTGATCTCAAGATTGGCGTTCTTTTTGTGGTATTCGTCAAACCACTTGGAATACATGGGGTAGGGAAATGTGGCGCCCGCGCCGGTAATCGAGAGCGCGCTGTCGGCCCGCAGAACACCAGCGACGGCGAGAACTACCAAGAGCAATCCCGTAATTCGCTTCATGCTTTATCTCCGTCTGAAACAACCGTCTTTAGTCTTTTTCCGGGAGTGGGAAGTATGTCCCGCGATTGTTACGGCATTGTTACAACTGATTTACTGTTGCTTGAATCGTGAGACCCCTAAGTTCAACACCAGGACCTACAGTAAGGCTCTTCGGATGAGGGATTTAGCGCGGTCGGACAGGCGGAGCAAATAAAAAGGGCAGCGCAGTTGAGGAGCCGCCCTTTCCCGTCCCCAGCGGAGGGACGGACCGCACACGTGCCTGGCCTGGACTACGGCAGGTAATAGCGGAAAGAGGTGAAAACCATGTTGTCGACGGCTTTGGGTGAAAGACCGGCACTCCCTGCCGTTAGACCACCACTTCCGGACCAGCCGGTCCTGGTCAAGTAGGAATAGGTCATGCCCCAGCGGAAGCCACCCTTGGGTCCCTGGTAAAGCTTGTGCCAGAAGCCGAGTGTGCCTTCGATGACGATGCGTGCATCGCCGGCGCAAGTGCCGCCAGCGTTAGGGGCGAGTTGGGTCGCAGGCGGATTCTCCGTACTGCAACCGGAGTTGTTGGCGGAAGGGTTGCCATAACCGCCAATTCCAGTACTAGAGCGTGTTACGGTCGTCCCTGCGCCCGTCGTGACAACCTTCACGCTGTTGTAATTGTTGTATACCGCCCGGGCCGCGTATTCAGCCCCACCGTAGGCATAAATATCCAATTTCGGGTTGGGGTGGAACTCGAGAATGCCGAGCCCGTGCCCGGTGCGAATTGGAGCGACGGTGCCGTCGGGGCGTGCCGTCGCATCGGCGAGCTGCGAAGAACCAAAGCGGCCGATGCCGTCGCCGTAGACGCCCTTGACACCAAAGTCCAGCTTCTTTGCGAAGAGCGGGACGCGGAAGCTTGCGCCGCCACCGCCGCCGGTCCTGGAGTCATTGAAAGCACCGGCCGCAGTAGGAGCTACCGTCCCCGCTGGAGCTGCTCCGCAACCGATTTGCGGGCCGGTATAGGTTGTCGTGCCAATAACCGTCCCGGGCGCGACATCGCTAACCACCGCGCAAGGATAGATGCGCGCGCGGAGCTGGCTAACGATGCCGAATACTTCATAGTGCCCCCAGCCAGGGTCCAGGGCGGCCTTGACGACGACGTCGGGGGCTCTATTCTGTGCATATCCGGTGGTGTCGAAAGCATTATTGAGTCCGCCGCCGTTTCCGGGAGCTGCGTACCAAAAATTCTGTGAGGTGGCTCCAGCTGCGGGAGTGAAGGCAGAGAAGCCGCGACCGCCGAGCGTTGTTTGCGGACCTTCGATGGAGAAGCCGAGAGTAAGTTTATTGTCGAGAAGACTCTGGGTTGCGCGGAGCCCATAGGCACGCTGCCAAGTGAAGCCAGCCACATACTGCGGGTCGATCATCATAGGCAACGCTTCCCCGCGGTTTTGAATGCCTTTCCTATTTTCCGTGGCAAGACTCCACATCTGGCCACCGGTGATGGAAAAACCGCCGTCGAAAGCAGCTTGCGCCCAGAGTTGGCGCTGCCGGAAAACGTAGCTGTTGCTCTGACGATTGTTGGAGGTGGTGCCGGCGCCGAGGAAGTCCATTTCGAAGTAGCCGGTGAGCTTGGCGGTTCCAACCTTCGACTCGGCCAACATGGTGGCGCGGGTCTGGCGAGCAGAGAAAACATTTTCGGATACTTTGCTGAGCGCGTTGCCGGGGAAGGGGATTCCATTGAGTTGGGTGTTGATGTCGGCACTCTCGGCGCGCTGGCGATAAACCGTTTCCGCTGCGATGAAGCCGCCGGGTGTGAGGCTAACATCTTTGTACTTGATCGCGGACGGGCCGTCTTCCGTTGCTTTCTTGGCGTCGGCTTGTTCGGTGGCCACGGTGGTCTTTAGGACTTCGTTGCTGGCTTTCAAGGCGCTGACGGTGGAATTGAGCGAAACCGCGGTGGACTTCACTTCGGCGGTGGTGTTCACGGCTTCGGTGGCTTTGCTGCTGGCTTCGGCAGCACGAGCGCTGGCGGCCGCTGCTGCTTCGTGCGCTTCGTCGATCTGGCGGTCGCGCTTGGCGAGCTCTTCCTTGAGCATCTGAAGCTGCTCCTGCTGCGACTGCAGAGCCTGGCGAAGCTCTTCAAGCCGGGCCGCGATGGCTGCATCGGACTTCTCAGCTTTCTTGGCCGCTTTAGGTTTGGCCGGCTGAGCCGCTTTGGCAGGTTGCGGATCGGCGTTCTTCGGCGTATCAGCAAAAGCAGTTCCTGTAACAAGGAATATCGATAGTGTGAGTGCTGCTAGTTTTTTCATTTCCTCTCTCTTTGGAGCAAAATTCGACCTGGTACCGAAAAGAATGCGTACCACCCTGCGGCAGAAGGTAAAGGCTCGGTCTTACAACCACGTCAACTGAATGTGAATATCCTGTAACAATGCATGGGAATCCATGGGAAAGCATTGACGTATCAGAGGTTACGGATTTCTCGGTAAATTAACGACAACATGTAAAGACCGCGCCGAGCCGAAAAAGCGGCGTCCGGCGAGTGTCTCGCCCGTTGGCGTGTAGTAAGAAAAAGCGAGTCATCCGAAAGCTCCGAAGGGCGGTTGCCCCTCGGCACCGCGAGGAGCAACCTAGTTCGGTGACGAAATCGTATAAGCGAGGACGATTTGGGTCAAGCGATATTGGTATTTGGCATCGGTGTCGGCGATGTCGGCTTCGGTTTTTCCGAGTTCGGCCTCGCTGAATTCGACGATGGAGCCGAGAGATCCATCTGGACTCTCTTACGACGATAGTAGGACTGCTCGGCTGGGTCAAGGGGATGCCTGAAGCGAGTTGCAGAATTCCATGAGGGGGAGATGGGGACCGGAGCCAGGGGTGCACCGGTCCCCGAGGTGGGATTTTACGTGAAGATCAAGCGCGCTCAGTTTCGCAGTCCGGAGTCAGGCCTGAATGAAGGACGTGTGAATTCTCGGTGATGGCTGAATCCCCGGCAAAAGCCGGATCGGCCTGGCCGGCCTGCTCGGGACGGACAGTCAGGCCGCGGCCGTGGCGGACGTCGAGACCACGGACCCAGAAAATAATGTCCTCGGCAATGTTGGTGGCGTGGTCGGCGATGCGTTCGAGGTGGCGCGTGGCAAGAATGAATTGCAGGCCCGGGCTTACAAGCGTGGGCTCTTCGGTCATGTGCTGGAGGAGCTGCTCGAAAATGCGATCGTGATATCGATCGACGACATCGTCACTTTCGAGAATCTGCGTGGCCATCTCGACGTTGCGGAAAATGAGCGCGCCGAGACTCTTGGTGACCATGGCGCGCACGGCGGAGGCCATCGCAGCCAGCTCTTCGGGAACCTGCGCGTCTTGCATTTCGCGGAGGGAGACCACACGCTCGGCGAGATTCACGGCGAGATCGCCGATGCGCTCGAGGTCGTTGGTGATTTTCAGGGCGGCGACGATGAGGCGCATCTCATCGTCGGTGAACGAACCTCGGCGGAGCAGGCGGATGGCATGTTCATCGATGACAATTTCCATTTCGTTGATGCGGGGCTCGAGGAGAAACACTTCGCTGGGCAGCGCCGAGGTGCGAGGATTTTCCAGGCTAACGATGCAGTCGAGCGCGCGGTTCATGACGCCTTCGACCGTGCGCGCCATGGAGACCAGATAGTTCACGAGCGTATCGTAGAGCACGACTTCGGTGAGTCGGGCGATTGCGGCCATGGGTCGCCTTTCCTAGCGGAGGGCGGGAAGTCGCACTCTCGCTGGTAAGCAAAATTCTGGGCTGGAAATGGTTACAGTTTGTTCACAAGAATGTGAAAATGCGGGAAAAAACCAGAGTTAGGGGTGGGACCGACTTCCGCCGGAGCCGCGCCGTTGGGGTCAGCGCGCGGGGCGCAGGGTAGCGCGTTCCGGGTCGAAGATCGGAACGGTGAAATGGAATTGTGAACCTCGGCCCACTTCGCTCTCGACCCAGATGCGGCCGTCATGAACTTCGACAAGATGCTTGGCGATGGAGAGCCCCAGCCCGGTGCCGCCGACTTCGCGGGAACGGGCAACGTCGACGCGGTAGAAGCGCTCGAAGATGCGGGGCTGGTCCGCCTGCGGGATGCCGATGCCGGTGTCGGAAACCGTGAAGGTTACTTCAGCGCCGTCCGCTGAAGCGCTGACCATGATCTGGCCGCCGGCCGGAGTGTATTGCATGGCATTGTCGAGCAGATTTTGCAGAACTTCGGCGAGACGGCGGCGGTCCGCGGCGATGTCCGGCAAACTCTGCGGCAGGTTAACGGATATACGCAGATCTTTTTCGGCGGCGGGGCGCTGGATGCAGCTTTCGACGAATTGGGAAACGCTCAGGCGGCGGACCTCCAGTTCCAGCCGGTCGGCATCCATTTTCGAAAGCTTGAGCAGGTCGTCAGTAAGGCGCGCGAGACGCCGGGAGTGCTCGAGAATGATCTCGAGGAAGCGGATGCGATTTTGCGGGTCGTCGATGGCGCCAGCGAGAAGCGTTTCCGCAAAACCCCGAATAGCGGTGAGCGGCGTTTTGAATTCGTGGGAAACATTGGCAACGAAATCCCGGCGGACGCGCTCGAGCTTGCGCAGCTCGGTGATGTCATGCAGCACGATGACCGCGCCGGAAGTCTCCGCAGCGCTGACCGACGCAACGGTGACCGCAAAAAAGTGCTGGCGCAGAGTGCCGGTGACGATTTCGGATTCGACGCGGGGCTCGCCTTTTAAAACTTCGCGAACCGCCTCGATCAGTTCGGTCTGGCGCACCACTTCCACGAGCGCGCTCCCGGATTGCGGCGGCACGTCCAGGCCCAGGATTTCCGCGAAGCCTCGATTGGCGAAGAGCAGGCGCTCGGAAGCATTCACGACGGCCACACCTTCCACCATGCTGCCGAGAATGGCGGAGGAACGATTGCGTTCTTCAGTCAGCGTTCGAATGGTGCGGTCGAGGCGCGCGGCCGTCTCATTGAACGAAATCGCCAGAGCTTCCAGCGCATCGCCAGAGCGATCCGCTTCCAGCGGACGAAAATCGCCTTCGGCTACCCGGCGGGAAAACATCTGCAAGCGCTCCACGCGCCTCGAGAAAGACCTGGAAATCAGCAGCGAAGCGATGCCGGTGAGGAGAAGCATGACCACCGATGCCAGCCAAAGCCGGCGGCGGAATTCCCAAAGCTCCTGGTCCACGGTCTGGAGCGGCAAGGCAAAGCGCAAAACCACGGGCGGACCGCCAGTAACGGGTAAGCGCACAGCGTAATACAAGAGGTTGTTATCGACCGTGACGCTGTGCCGAATGGACTGGCCGTCGCCTTTTCGAAAAGCATCGCGAATCTCCGGGCGGCCGGCGTGGTTTTCCATGGATCGCGGATCGGATTGCGAGTCTGCCAGCACCTGGCCATCGGAGGTGATCACCGTGACACGAACGTTGCTCGCCGCCATTTTCGCAACCCAATCGCGAAGGGCGGCGGAGTCCTCGGGATGGGACGGCGAGAGCGATGAAGGCTGAGGAGGATTTGCAAGCGCGATGCGCGCAATGGCGGCGAGCTCTTCGAAACCGGCGCGTTCGTAGTCGCGCCGCAAGGCGCGCTCGGCATAGAAATCGACGGGGAGCAGGACCGCGATCAGCAGGGCGAAAAAGGCAAAACCGAGTTTCCAGAAGAGATTAAGCCGCACGGGTTTCAAAAAGATAGCCCGCGCCCCGGACGGTTTTCAAATACATGGGGTTTTCAGGATCGGACTCGATTTTTTCACGCAAGCGGCGAACGTAAACGTCCACGCTGCGCGGCGTAACAAATCGATCCGTTCCCCAGACCGCATCGAGCAATTGATCCCGAGTAAAAACGCGGTTTGGGCGCGAAGCAAGGTAATAGAGTAGCCGGAATTCGAGCGTGCTGAGCGGTACGGGCTTCCCGGAATGGCTCACGCGATAGGACGCCGGATCAATCGCCAGCTTGCCAATCTCAATGGTGCGCGGCGCATCAGCGGGCGGCTCGGCACGGCGGAGCAGCGCTTTGACGCGCGCGAGCAATTCGCGCGGGCTGAAGGGCTTGGTCACGTAATCGTCGGCGCCCATCTCGAGCCCAACGACGCGGTCGGCTTCTTCGCCGCGGGCCGTGAGCATGAGAATGGGCAAACGATTGAGTGAGTCATCCCGGCGAATCTCCCGGCAGATTTCCAGGCCGGAAAGTTTTGGGAGCATGAGATCGAGAAGCAAGAGATCGGGTGGCGTTTTTTTCAACGTGCTCAGGCCAGTGCTGCCGTCATGAGCAGCGCTGACCTGAAAGCCTTCGTTCGCGAGATTGTAGCGGACCAGTTCGACGATATCGCGGTCGTCTTCGATAATAAGGATGCGTTTCATGCAGTTTGAGCGTACCGCACGCCGGCTTGGCGGCAGTGTACCGTAGGACGGCGAATTGCGGTAGGCATGGGGAAGATTTTGATCACTCGGGATTTGACGTAACACGCCTGATTGTCGCAGCAGAGCGGCTCGGCTTGGTAACGCGGCGTTTACATCCATGTGAACGTAGTGTTAAAACCGCGAAGGCCTAGTCGCTGGTTGAAGTTGTAAAGGCGAGCGCGAGGAGCGTCTTTTGCTCCAATTCATGGGCCTTGGCGGAGCCGGTTGCCGGGCTGGCGCTGGCGGAACGCTTGACTGAGCGAACGCTGAGCCCCCTGGCCTTGGCGATACGTTCGAGTCGCGGCAAAACGTACCCCACTGCGCCCATGTTGCCAGGCTCTTCTTGGACCCACACGATCTCGCGCACGTTGGGATGCTCGGCGATGGCGGCGGAGATTTCCGTGCGCGGCAGCGGGTAGAGCTGGTCCAGAAAGAAAATGGCGGTATTGGTATCCTTACGGCGGCGGCGTTCTGCGCGCAACTCGTGGCCGACTTTTCCGCTGGCGATCAGGATGCGCCGGGCGCCCTGCACTTCGCGGTCGGGAACCAGCGGCAGGAAGCGCGGTGTCGTGAATTCCTCGAGGTTTGAGCTGGCATCAGGATGCCGCAGCATGCTCTTGGGCGTGAAGACGATCAGCGGCTTACGCCACGGGCGGCGCGCTTGCCGGCGCAGCATGTGAAAATACTGCGCGGCAGTTGAGGGCTGGCAAATCTGCATGTTGTCTTCCGCGGCGAGCTGCATGAAGCGCTCCAGGCGTGCGCTGGAATGCTCCGGTCCCTGTCCCTCGTATCCGTGCGGCAAAAGCATCACGAGCCCCGCCGGAAGGTTCCACTTGTCCTCACCGGCGCTGATGAACTGGTCGATGATGACCTGCGCGCCGTTGGCGAAATCTCCGAACTGCGCTTCCCACAAGACGAGCGCCTCAGGATAGTCGCGGCTGAAACCGTATTCGAAACCGAGGCAACCTGCCTCGGAAAGAGAGGAGTTGTGAACCTGGCAGAAGGCCTGCTGCTTGGAAAGATGCGAGAGAGTGAGGTAGTTGTGCTCGGTTTGTGTGTCGATCAAAACCGCGTGGCGCTGGTTGAACGTGCCGCGCTGGGTGTCTTGTCCGGTGAGGCGCACGGGATGCCCCTCAAGAAGCACGGAGCCAAACGCCAGCATTTCGGCGAAGCCGTAATCGACGGCCCGCTTGCCGTGGCCCATTTCCCCCCGTTGTTCGAGAAGCTTCGCGATTTTTGCGTGGATATGAAATCCTTCGGGCACGCGAACGAGGCCGTCGGTGATCTCCGCGAGTTTCTCAGGTGTGAGGCCGGTATCGACCTCATATTCAGGTTGGTAGCGGCCGTGCTGATAGGGCGCCCAGTAGTCCGGCAGTTTGCGCAGGCGCGGTATTTTTCTTAGCGTGCGCGCCTTGGTCTGCTCTTCTTCGTATTCTTTGCGGATTCCGTCAGCCATCAGGGACGAGTCCATGCCGGTGTGCCCGGAATAAATTTTCCAGAGCGGATCGTGATTCTTGATGCGCTCGTAGAGGAGCGGCTGAGTGATGGTCGGATCGTCGACTTCGCTGTGGCCATGGCGGCGGTAACCGATGATGTCCACGACGACGTCGCTGCCGAATGTCGCGCGATATTCCGCGGCGAGTTTTCCGATGCGCACGACGGCGTCCGGGTCTTCGGCGTTGACGTGGAAGATCGGCACGGACTGGCGCTTGGCAATATCGGAAGCGAAGCGCGAAGAATGCTCCTCGGCAGGTTTCGTCGTAAAGCCGATCAGGTTGTTCACGATGATGTGAATCGTGCCGCCGACGGTGTAGGCCTTCAGATCCGCAAGATTCAGCGTTTCCGCCCAGATGCCTTGACCCGCGAAGGCGGCATCACCGTGCATCACGATGGGGACGACTTTATTCAGCGTTTCCGGGGAACGGTCGACGTAGGGGCCGCGCAAACCGTAGCGGGTTTGCTTCGCGCGCACCCTGCCGACGGCGACCGGATCGACAGCTTCGAGATGGCTTGGATTCGAAACAAGATGAATGCCGATCTCTTTGCCGGCGCTGGTGACGTAGGTGCCCGTCGCGCCAACGTGGTATTTCACGTCGCCCGCGCCGAGGACGCTGCGAGGATCGACGTCCTCAAAGCCAGCAACCACTTCATGTGGCGTCTTGCACGCCGTGTGGACCATCACGTTCAGGCGCCCGCGGTGACTCATGGCCATGACGGATTCGAGCGCGCCGTGTTCGCCCGCGGTGTCTAGGATGGAATCAAGCAGCGGAATCAGCGCGGTGACGCCTTCCAGGGAAAATCGCTTGGTGCCAAGGTAGCGCGCCTGCAAAACCTGTTCGAAAAGATCGGCGCGAATCAGCCGCTCGAGGATTTTGTGCCGATCGACTTCGCCGGCCGGGGCTTCTAGGCGCTCCGCGATCCAGCGCCGCCGTTCTGGCTCCGGCAGATGCATGAAATCGGCACCGACGGTTCCGCAGTAGATGCCGCGGGCTTCCTCGGCGGCTTCTCCGGTGAGCGCATCCAGTTCGGGTTGCTTCAGCGGTTCGAACAGGCCAAGGGGATCGAGCGTGGCTTCCAAATAGCCCCAGCGGCGGAAAGCGTCGAAGACGCGTTCGCGCTTTTCGTTACTGACGCCTTTCGCGACGCCGCCTGCCGTGGGTTTCTTGGCCGCCTTCGGAAATTTTGCGGTGCTCTCTTCTTCCAAAGTTGTACGATGTGCCATAAACCCATCTCTATGAACCTTCTATTTTGCCACAGAACGAGAGAGGACGCTCTCTCTCTCTAGACGGCATCTCCTAATATTCCCGGCAAACAGGCACTAAGGCTTGAAGGATCTGATTCCAGCGACGGCAGCGGCGTCGAGGCTCTGGATTAGTGCGACCATTAGATCGACGGTGCGGTCGAAGTCCCCCCGGTCGATAATGCCATTGTGCGCATGGGTGGAGCGTGCTGGCACGAGCACGGTGGTGACCGGGACGCCGCTGCCATTCAGTTTGATGGCTCCGGCGTCATCTCCGAAGCCCCGGACGAAATCAAACTGCAGCGGGATGTGCTGATCGGTGGCGACGCGCTTTACGTAAGCAACCAGCTTGCGATTGGGGATTTCGCTGAAGGTGTAAAGCATCATACCGGGACCGCCGCCGAGAACTTCCTGGGCGGCTTCGGGGCCGGGGCCCGGAACATCATTGGGAATCCCAACCTCAAGACTGAAGCCGAGATCGGGGTTGATGATGCGGGCCGACGTTAGAGCGCCGCGCATTTCGATACTGCCCTCTTCTTGAACTGTGCCAACGTAGAAAACCTGGTTTGGGTGTGGAGACTTTGCCAGCCGGCGCATCACTTCGAGCATGACGGCGCAGCCAACGCGGTCGTCCCAGGCCTTTGCGAGGTAGCGATTGTTGGCCAGGACCGCGAAGTCGGAGACGGGCGCGACGGGATCGCCGGGCGAAACGCCAAGGGCCGCAACGTCAGCGGGGTTCCGCGCTCCGCTATCGAGAAAAAGTTCCTGGCGCTGCGCATGGCCTTGCGCGTCATGCGGTGCGATGTGCGCGTCCCAGATGTCGGTGACCGCGAGCACCGGTCCCTTGGAACCGAGGATCACCCAGCGCTGGTCGGGCAACGCCGCGTCAAGCCAATAGCCGAGCATCTCCATGGAGATAAAGCCGTCCGGACGGATGTGGCGAACCATGCCGCCGAGTTCGTCCATGTGGGCATCGAGCATGATGCGCGGGCCGGCGTCTCCTTGTTGCGCGATGACCGAGCCGAGACCGTCGTAACTGATCTTGTCGGTGAACGCACGCATGCGTTCGGTCATGATTTTGCGCACCGGTTCTTCATATCCCGGGGGACCAGGAGCTTCGGTGATTTCTTTCAGGAGCTGCACAACGCGGTCCGTATTTTGCGCGGAGGCTGGCGGCGTCTGAGCGCGGATTTGCCCCGGGAAGCAGAAAAGCAGCAGGCAAGAAAACATTCGCCTCATGATGGATTGGCTACCTCGTGGAAGATGATAGACGAACGAAGGCAGCGGCGGTACGGCAAAGTGCACGAAGATAATGTGTTCCGTGGTTTTCATGCACTGAGAACCAGGGCGTATTTCCCTTTCGCGATTCGCGAGTACAAGGAGGCTGCAGACCCAGCCAGCGATGCGCTCCTACATCGCATCGCTGCGCATCGGGTTCCTACAGAGAACCGACGGCGGATTCCAAGCGGCGGGCGATTTCCTCAGGGCACATGCCGGGCGGAAAAGTGACGGGCGTGCCGACGCGAACGGTAATTTCGCCGAAATGGGCGAGGCGGCGGTTTTCGCGCTTCATCTGCCAGACGCCGTGCAAGCGCATGGGAACTACGGGGATGCGGAGGTTCTCTGCCAGGAGGCCGACGCCGGATTGAAACGGGGCCATCTCGCCGGTGCTGGTGTTGTTGACTTCGCCTTCGGGAAAGACGAGCACGCTGTAGCCGCGGTCGACAGATTCGCCGGCGAAGCGGAAGCTTTCGCGGAAGCCGGAAAACTGCGGCAGCGGAAAAACGTTGAAGAGCAGGGTGGCGAGCCAGTAGCCGAATTGATAGGCCCAGCGCCTGGCGAAGAACCAATTACACGGCGGGCGGCGCATGTTTTCTAGCGATTCGCCGCCCATGGCCGTGGCCAGGCGGTGGCGGTATCGCGGCGGCAACGCGGCGAGAATCAGACCGATGTCGGCGCGGCGGGTGATGTGGTTTGAAACGATGAGAACGGGCCCGCGCAAGCCGCAAATATTCTCGCGGCCCACGATGCGCGGGTGGCCGAAGATTTGCGTGGCGGGCCAGACGAGCGCGTAATAGACCGCGAGCCGCAGCCAGCGCACGGGTTCGCGCTGCGTCCAGCGAGGATAGAGGTATTCCGTTTTCCGCGCGCTGGGTTGCTGAAGAAGCCGCTGGACGTCAACGGCCGTTTTTGCATTGGCAAAGGCCGTCTCGTTGAGTTCCACGTGGAACTGGGATTCCAGGGCGCTCATGAGCTCGACACGATCGAGGGAGGACAGAAATTCCAGGGAATCAGCGGAAGCCATTGGA
Source organism: Acidobacteriota bacterium (assembly GCA_003224525.1). Taxonomy (GTDB): domain Bacteria; phylum Acidobacteriota; class Terriglobia; order Acidiferrales; family UBA7541; genus Acidiferrum. Next base: position 81,847 of record QHZB01000212.1, read on the forward strand.
GCAACCGACTTCCCTGCTGTGAATTTGTGCAACAAGTCATCAACTGGGTTCGCGCTAGCGGCGGCAACGGTCGGAGACGCCTGGTATTCTTTTTTCGCGGCAAGAAGTTGGCGGGCACGAAGGGCGATTTCGCGGACGCGCGGCTTTCCCGTAGAGGTGCGGGGAAAATCATGTTCGGGCCAGACCAGCCAGGTACGGATTTGCTGATACGCCGCGAGTCCGCGGTTGGCGTGATAGATGGCGTCAGCACACGCCTCGGAGGCCTGCAAGCCCGCACGGGCAGTGTGGTTATCCCCATTCGCGGGAAGCAAAACGGCACAAGGTTCGGCATTGCCGCCTTGTTCGATCGGAATCACGACGCTGTCGCGAATCCCCGGCTGCTCGTGCAATTGGGCTTCGAGGTCTTCGGGGTAAACGTTCAATCCCGCTGGCGTGACGATGACGTTTTTCTTTCGTCCGCGGAAGCGGAGGTTGCCTTGGGCGTCGAGTTCACCGAGATCGCCGGTGCGCAGCCAGCCTTGCTGATCCAGGGGATGGATAGCTCCTTGTTCCCAATAGCCAGTGGAAACATTTTCACCGCGGACAAGAATCTCGCCGTCTTCGGCAAGCTTGAATTCACGGCCCGGGAGAATCTTGCCGACGGAGCCCTCCGCCGCGCGAAACGGATGATTCAGACTGATCAAAGACGCGGTCTCGGTCATGCCATAGCCCTGAATGACGGCATAGCCAAGCCGTTTGAAAAATCCTTCGCTGAACGGCGCGAGGGCGGCGCCACCGGAGATAAAAGCCCAGAACTTCAATCCGAACCATCGGTGAACCCGCCGGAACATCCAGGCGCGGCGGAGAAAGGGCAGAGCTTCCGCCGCAAGGTACATATCCCCAAACGGATTGCCGCGGCGCAGATATCCAAATTTTTGAAGCACGGCGTTGACCAGTGCATCGAGCATGCGTGGAACTGCGATCAGAGCTGTGGCGCGTTCTCTCTTGATGGTTCGGGTGATTTCCGAAGGATTGCTGGAAGTTTCGAAAACGACCGCGGCTCCGAGGAGCGGCGGAACGAACAATGCCATGAATTGGCCGAAGACATGGCTCACAGGAACGAGCGTGACGAAGCGCAGTGGGTGAAACCAGCGTTCGTACTTACGATAGTCATTGATGCCGCGTTCGAGCGGCTCCAGGTTGGCCAGAAAATTGCCGTGGGTTAGAACGACGCCGCGCGGCTCGGCGGTCGTGCCGGAAGTGTAAAGGATTTCCGCGATGGTGCTGCGTGAGGATGCATTACCCGGATGCGGGCCGGGGTTTTGCGAAGGGACGGGGCTGTACACGACGTCACTAAAATCGTTGATGATCATCGAGGCTGGCAAACCAGGCAACTCCGCTTGCTGACAATCGCGCAAAATGAGCTTCACGCCGGCATCCTTGATCGCGCGCTGGACGAAATCGGGAGCTGCGGCGGAGTCCATAGGCACGACTACCGCGGCTCGCAATAGAATCCCCCAAAAGCAAGCGACCCATTCGGCGGAGTTGGGACCCCAGAGAAGGACTCGATCACCTGGGACAACGCCCCGTCCGGCGAGCGCCTGACTCCAGAAATTGGCGGAAGCGAAAAGCTGTGCATACGTCAGCTTTTCACGACGGTAGCCGCGTCTTTGGATGACAGCAACGTCGCCACCGAAGCGGGCGAAGTCAGCGAAAAGACTCAAGAGATTCTTTCGGGGCATAAGCGCGGCAGTTTCTTTGCCTCGGATATGGGTCGATTCTACCCCGGAAGCGGTTGAGCGGCCTTGCGGGCCGGCCAGAAAGCCCGTTTGCGCATGGGGAAGCATCCCACACCGAAATGCACGTCCTGTGCCACGAAGGAACAGGTCGTTGCATCTGAATAATCTGAATGAAAGCAGCCGAGCGGAATACGCCGGTTCTCGGTTACAATAGGGACTTACACCGTTGTTCAATTCTGGAGATAAGCAGGAAAGATGCCGGTACCGATTTCACAGATGTGCACGGTTGCGACGTATGTCCTCAAGCAAAAGCTGAGGGGGCAAAAGCGCTACCCGTTCGTGCTGATGCTGGAACCGCTGTTCCGCTGCAATTTGGCATGTGCGGGATGCGGCAAAATCCAATATCCCGCACACATCTTAAAAACGGAATTGAGCCCGGAAGAATGCTTCCAGGCCGTGGAAGAGTGCGGCACGCCGATGGTTTCGATCCCCGGCGGTGAGCCGCTGATGCACTCGGAAATCGACAAGATCGTCGAAGGGCTGGTGGCGCGGAAGAAGTACATTTATCTCTGCACCAACGCGCTGCTGTTGAAGGAAAAACTGCATCTCTTTAAGCCCAGCAAATACCTGACCTTCTCCGTGCACGTGGATGGGCAGAAAGAGCATCACGATTTTTCCGTTTGCCGCGAGGGTGGCTACGATTTGGCCATCGAAGGCATCAGGGAAGCGGTGAAGCAGGGCTTCCGCGTCACCACGAACACAACGTTATTCGACGGCGCCGATCCCAAGAGTGTGCGCGCATTTTTCGACGAAATGATGGAGCTGGGCGTCGAAGGCATGATGCTCTCCCCCGGCTATTCCTACGACAAGGCACCCGACCAAAAGCATTTCCTCGGGCGGGCTCGCACGCGGCGCTTGTTCCGGGCCATTTTGTCGAATCGCAAAGCGAGTTGGCAGTTCAACCAGTCGAAGCTGTTCCTCGAGTTTCTGATGGGCAAGCGAACTTATGCTTGCACTCCGTGGGGCATGCCAACCTATAACCTCTTCGGCTGGCAGAAGCCCTGCTATCTGCTGCAGGACGGGTACGTGGATACCTTCCAGGAACTGCTCGACACCACCGAGTGGCAGAGCTACGGCACGGAATCCGGCAATCCGAAGTGCGCGAACTGCATGGTGCACAGTGGTTACGAAGCTTCGGCAGTGGATCATACTTTCAGCGGCCTGCGTGGACTCTGGGCGACTGTAAAGGCAGAGTTGTCCACCAAATACAACGATGCGGATGCGCTGGCGATGCTGCATGAGCCGGTCAAGCCTGTACACTCTTACAATCCTCTCGTTCAGATCCAATCGGACAAGAACCAGCTTGAGGAGACGCGCGCGTGACGGGTCCACGTCATGCGGACCGGCCGAGCCACACGGAAGGATCTCCGCTGAACCCCGACACGCTGGAAGTAGCCCCCGGCACCGTTCATGAAAGCGTGCAAGGGTGGGTGCCCAAGCTGGCGACAGAAGAAGAATTGCGCATTGCGCTGGAAAAAGCTTTCGACTATCGCGGCGATGTGACACTAACTCTTAAGGATAATTCAAAAATCGAAGGTTATTTGTTCGATCGGACTACCGGGTCCTCCCTTACGAACAGTTTTGTAAGAGTTCTGCCGAAAGATTCCAACCAAAAGTTGAAAATTGCTTACGCCGATATAACGGCACTTGCCTTCACCGGACGGGACACTGCTGCCGGAAAGAGCTGGGAGGCTTGGGTTGGCAAATATTGGGGAAAAAAGACCTCGGGTGGAGGGGATTTAAGCCTGCAGCCCGAATCCCTCGAATAAGCGGTTCCTTCCACTGAGGAGCGTCACTTCGGCTATCAAATTCAATGTAACAATATTGTTTTCAATAGCTTAGCTGGATGACTAAGACTTCCGTCCCCGTTTCGGGACCGTGGACAGAAAGTTCCTTTTGTGGTATTCTTTATATAGCGTTTGTTGCTCTTGTATTACCTTTTGAATCGTTGGAGGCTCCGCAAGGAGGTCTTTTGCGGCCCCAGAAAACGGACCAAGAGACGCAACGCAATTCCAATATCGTCAACTCTGGCCCGGTCGGAGTTGCGCATGTGAGGCTGGCAAGTGAAGGAACAAGGAACAGTAAAGTGGTTTAATGCTTCGAAGGGCTTCGGATTTATCCAGCGCCAGACGGGAGAAGATGTTTTCGTGCACTTCTCTGCGATCGCGATGGAAGGATACAAGTCTCTCAACGAAGGCCAGGCAGTGGAGTTTGAAGTGAAAAAGGGCCCGAAGGGTCTTCAGGCTGAGAACGTTACCAGCGTCTAGTCTCTGACAGGAGAGCCCCCCGACAAGTTCTGGGGGTTCTCCTCCAAGAGATTCGAATCGAGATTGTCAGCGTGAGCGGTCAAGGAGGACGTTGTGCAAGTGATGCAGGAAGGTCAGACCATCAAGCATGAGATGTACGGCCTGGGAATCGTGACTGCTTCCGACCAGGAACGCACCGCCGTGGATTTCGACGATCATGGTGCTAAGCTTTTCGTAACGAGCATCATGACGGCCGAATTGATCGGCGAAGCGCCCGCAACTCCGCCGAAGACCAAGCGCCGCCGCAAGGCCTCCACGGCAGCCAAGGCCGCCAAGAAAGCTGCTGCAGCCACAGCAGCCAGCCGCGCCTAAGTTTCTATAAACCGGAACAAGACACCTCTGCGCCAAATCCGGTGTAGGGGTGCGTCTGCGTGTATTTCTTAAGAAGCCGTGACGATAAGGAAAGGTTGTGAAGGATGAGGCGCTTGGTCATCGTTGTCGGAGTCATCCTCCTGGTTCTCGGTGTGATTGGACTCGTCCACCCGAATTTCAACTATCACCAGCAAGAAGAAGTGGCGAAACTCGGCCCCATCAAAGCTACCGTGGACGAAGAGAAAACCGCGCAAATCCCGGCAGCGGTCTCCATAACTCTGCTACTGGCCGGCATAGGGCTTGTTGTACTCGGGCCGCGCATGAAGCCGTAGCTTTTGCCATCGACGCTCTCGATTAGCACTCCATTCGGTCCCTGCCGGGCCAAAGTAATTCAAGAGACGCGAACACCCTCTGCTCTGCTTCTCACGCAAGAATCTCAAGAATCTGAACATAGAGCCACCCGCAATATTGCTGGTGCTACTTGACTGCGGATTCCGCCTGGTCGAAGGCGTGGTAAGAGGAACGGACCAGCGGGCCGGCTTCGACGTGCTTGAAGCCCATGGCTTCGCCGAGCATTTTGTATTCGGCGAATTCGTCAGGATGAACGTAGCGAACGATGGGCAGATGATCGCGAGTGGGCTGCAGATACTGTCCGAGCGTGAGGATGTTCGTACCCTGGGCGGCGAGGTCCTGCATGCTAGCGAGGACTTCGTCCTTTTCTTCTCCGAGGCCGAGCATCAGACCAGTTTTGGTCGGCACTTCCGGATGCGCTTCCTTGGAACGGCGCAGCAGTTCGAGCGAGCGCTCATACACCGCGCCCTTGCGGACCTGCCGGTAGAGGCGCGGCACGGTTTCGGTGTTGTGATTGAGAATATCCGGGCGCACGGCAAGAACGACGTCCAGCGCGTTCCAATCGCCGCGAAAATCAGGAATCAGCACTTCGACTTTGCAGCCTGGAACGCGGCGGCGAATCTCTTCGATGGTGCGCGCAAAGATGTGCGCGCCGCCGTCGGGCTGGTCGTCGCGGTTCACGGAAGTCACCACCGCGTATCGCAATCCCATCTTTGCCACGGCTTCCGCCACGCGAAACGGTTCTTCTGCATCCGGCGGGCCAACGGGCTTGCCCGAAGAGACGGCACAGAACCCGCAAGCGCGTGTGCAGATGTCCCCCAATATCATAAACGTCGCGGTGCCATGCTCCCAGCACTCACCCATGTTGGGGCAGCGCGCGCTCTCGCAGACCGTGTGCAAATCGAGCGTGCGCATGATGCGCTTCACATCTTGGTAGCGCTGGCCACCGAAAAATTTGACGCGCAGCCAATCCGGCCGCGGATGCACGCCCGGCGAGGGCACCGGTATCGCCGGCAAATTGGAGATGATGTTGAACGGTGTGGCCATTAGGCTCGCTTGAACTCCCTATTTTACGCCCGTCCGGGACGTCTTACAAATTGTCTGGCGAAACCGCTTGGGAGCCCAAGACCTGCCCAAGACCTCCTTCCTGTCGTATACTCATGCCGCGCGAGAAGTATTATGAAGCTCTCTATCGCCGCCCTCTTACCCTTCTTCCTTGCAAACATCGCCTTTGCGCAGAAGCCTTCGCCTAACCCTCCCCTAGCAAGGCCTAAATCTGACGAATGCGCAATTTTGGGAATGGTAGTAAAACTTGCTGGAAGTGAGCCGGTGAAAACCGCGACAGTGCAGCTTCAGAGCCTGCAGGATCTTCGACACACTGTCTCAGTGGTTACAGACGTGGGTGGCCGGTTCGAATTGAAGGGCATTGACCCGGGGCGTTACCGGCTGAAGGTAAGCCGCACCGGTTTTGTGACAGAGGAGTATGGCCAGAAAACGCCAAATGATCCCGGAGCCGAGATTCGTCTCGCCCCAGGACAAGTCCTGCGCGATCTTTTGTTTCGATTGATACCGTGGGGCATCATTGCGGGAAGGATCCTGGATGACGAAGGTGAGCCGCTTCCTTGGGCGCAGGTCAGCGCCCTGCGCGAAATCTATTCCGGTGGAAAACGCAAGCTGTCGCCCGAGGCGCTTGTACCCACAAATGATCTTGGGGAGTATCGCCTTTTTGGTTTGAAGCCCGGCAGGTACTTCATCTGCGCCAAATACAAGGCGGGTCTACACGTCGTAGGCCGAGCAGAAGTACGAGAAGATGACAGCGACGACTCTCGGCCGGAATTTATGCCAATCTATTACCCCAACAGTCCGGATCCAGCGAGGGCTTCGACGATCACGCTTAAAGCGGGAGAAGAAATCCCCGCTGTCGAAATCCTCTTGCGCCCGGTCACCACGTTTCGTGTCCGCGGCCGCGTGTACAACATGGTTTCGGGCAGGCGTTCAAATACCGGAGTCATCGTTCAGCTGGAGCAACGCAACAGCAACGTTGCTTGGGGTTCGCCTGACCATCAGTTAAATGTCGAAAACTCCGACGGCTCCTTTGAAATTGCCGGGGTGCTGCCTGGCTCCTACACCCTGAGCGCCTTTTGGTTTGAGGATGGGCGGCGATATCAGGCACGACAATCCATTGAGGTGGGCAACGCCAATGTAGAGGGCGTGAACCTCACAATCATGCCAGGGATAGCCGTTTCCGGAAGAATCGTTTGGGACGGGAAGCCTAGCTTGGACCGGGATGAGCTCCTTGTCAGTATTTCTCCGGCGGACTCGAGAATCTCTTTCAATGGGCCTGCAAGGGTGGTGGGAAGTTCCTTCGTATTAAGGGATGTTTTCGAAGGGACCTATCGGTTGGCGGTGAGTGGGCAATCGAAAGATTGTTACATTAAGTCTCTTCGTTACGGATCGAACGACGCGCTCGAAAGCGGTTTCACCGTTGTCCGCGGCGCACAATCTTCCCTCGAGGTATCCATCAGCTCGCGGGGCACTCGCGTTCAGGGAGCCGTCATGGACCAGGACAAACTTCCTGTCACAGGATTGTGGGTTGTTCTCGTGCCGGATGAAGCCCACCGGGATCAATCGCGTCTCTACCAGAAAGTCGCCACGGATCAATACGGACGCTATCTTCTGAGGGGAGTTGCGCCTGGCGACTACAAAATCTTCTGTTGGGACGAAGTAGAAGATGGCGCATGGGAAGATCCTGATTTTCTGAGGACCTTCGAAAATCGTGGGCAGAAGATTTCTGTGGAAGATGCTGACGTGAAGACGGTAGATGTTGTCGCGATCAGAGCAAAAAGCTTCGAATGATGCAGACTCTCGCTTCTGATGAGACGAGGTTTACAGTGGCTGTCGCGAAGATCGGATGAAATCGCGCAGAACAGTAACGTTTGGTCCGTAAGCGCCGATGCGCCCGGCGTCCACCGGCAGACCGAGGCGCTCAGCGAGATCGAGATCCACTCCAGCGTCGTCCAATTCAGACAAGCTGAAACCCTGCGCGGGCAGCACGCGATTTATCCCCGTGGGATAAACCGGCCGCGGCGGGCGATGACGCCGCCAAGGGCGGCGCGCCAGTTCGTAAAACTGTTCCCAATCGCGTTTGTGCCAGGTCGTCATTTCATGCTTGACCGCGAAACCGTCAACCTATTCAGTAATACGTTTGCCTCAACCTTTTGGATGCATTGGATGCACGGCCGGACCATAAGGTTCACCAGTCTCCTACCGCACATCCTCTTCTGGAGTGAACGACTTCGATGCTTACCGGTCTATTCATATACTCCATAAACGCACTGGCAACCCATTTTCCTTGCCTGTTGTTTCAAACACGTTACGGGGACGAATTGGTTCGCGAGACGGGCCAGGGAGGGCGGAGCGAGCAGCGTCTTCATCATGAGCCACACTCCAGTTGCGTTCCTGCTGACGAACCACAAAGCCCGTTACATGCCGCGGGAAACGACACACATTCGCCTTTATTGACCAGCGCGATGCCCGTTCGCGAAGTCTTGTCCGCGGGCATCAAATATTCGCAAGCTACCTTTCAACCGGGTTTAGACGACTTGAACCGGCGGAGGTGAGAGCCACAACGGGAATGATTGACGCAGAGCTACCACTGAGGATTCTCTCTCTCCAGAGGGATTGAGGCGCCCTGACCGGAGCTGGGGCGCTACGCTTTCAGACTCGGAGCGCTTCTTATTATTACCAGCGATTTCCACGGTCGCCGCGATCGCCGCCGCGCCCGCCACCGCCTCCGTGGCCGCCACGCCCACCGCCGCCGCCACCACCGCCGCGTCCGCCGCCGTACCCGCCGCGCCCGCCGCCTCCTCCGCCGCCACGCTCTGCCTGGGGGCGTGCTTCATTCACCACGAGGTTTCGCCCGCCGAAATTCTGACCGTTCAGGGAATTCACGGCGCGATCCGCGTCTTCGTCATTGGTCACTTCAACGAAGGCGAACCCGCGCGATTGTCCCGTAAAGCGATCGCGAATCAGATTGACGCCCGAAGGTGTTACACCGACCTGCGTGAACCACTCGTTGAGCTGCTCTTCCGTCGCGGAAAACGGAAGATTACCGATATAGAGCTTCTTCACCTCTTGCTCCTTCTGTCCGGAACCTAAAATGCGAGTCGCGGAGCGCGCCGAAGGGACTTCAGTCGTTCACAGCGAGGCGAAAAAACGGGGCCGCCGCGGGAGCGAGACCGGCACTTCAGCGGTCTGTTGCATCCTCTCGGAAATTGACCCCTTTTGCAACTGAAATTGTCCCGAAGCGGCACACACTTTGCCCATGCCATCCTTTTGCGCCTTTCCCCTTCGTGCCGGATTAGTGATACGATGCGCCCGATTTGCTCTCCTCCCGAGAGGTTTTATGCGCGGCACCATGATGGATTTTCCGCTGACGCTGCCGACCATTCTGGAGCGCGCCGGGAAGATTTTTCCGCGCGTCGAGATCGTCTCCTGCAAACCGGATAGTTCCATCGCGCGCACCTGCTACGGCGAATTCTATCGGCGCGCGCGCCGGCTCGCGGCAGGATTAACGAAACTCGGATTGCAGCCCGGCGACCGCGTGGCCTCCATGATGTGGAACCACTCCGGCCATCTCGAAGCTTTCTTCGGCGTGCCGTGCGCCGGCGGCATTCTGCATACCTTGAACCTCCGGCTCCATGCCCATGAAATTGCCGCCATCGCCAGGCATGCCGGCGATCGCTTCCTGTTGATTGACGATGTGCTCCTGCCAGTTTACGAGAAGTTCCGTGCCGGCGCGCCCTTCGAAAAAGTGATTGTCGTTCCGTATGGTTGTGGGAGCGTACCCGACGGATTTTTGAACTACGAGGAGCTGCTCGCTGAAGCCGGCGATGATTTCCGATATCCGCAGATCGACGAAAACGACGGCGCGGCGATGTGCTTTACGTCGGGCACGACCGGCCATTCCAAAGGCGTCATCTATTCCCACCGCGCGCTGGTGCTGCACTCCTTCGCTTGCGGCCTCGGCGAAGTTTTTGGCATGAGCCAGTTCGACACCGTCCTGCCCGTCGCTCCCATGTTCCACGCCAACGCCTGGGGACTGCCTTTCGCATGCACCATGCTCGGGGCGCGCCTGGTACTCCCCGGTCCGAACGTCGATCCGGAAAGCATGCTTGGCTTGATGGTCGGTGAACGCGTAACTATCGCTTGCGGTGTCCCCACCGTCTGGATTGCCGTCCTCGAAGCACTTGAAAAAAAACCTGGCCGCTGGAAATTTGATGCACCCATCCGCGTCGTCTGTGGAGGCACCGCGCCGCCTCTCGAGCTCATCCGCCGCCTCGACCGTTTCGGCCTGCAGATCAAGCATCTCTGGGGTATGACCGAGACCACTCCCATCGGCACCTCCGGCGGACTCCGGCCGCACATGCGCGACTGGCCTGACGAAAAAAAATACGAAGTTCGCGCCAAACAGGGCTGGCCGGCGCCGTTTGTCGAGGTCCGCCTGATGCGCCCCGAAGGTGAAGCCCTTTGGGATGGCGTGACCTCTGGCGAGATCGAAATCCGCGGCCCGTGGGTCGCCGCCAGCTACCATGACTCATCCGACCAGGCCCATCGCTGGACTGCCGACGGCTGGTTCCGCACCGGTGACGTCGCCACCATGGACGACGAAGGCTACGTCAAAATCGTGGACCGCGCCAAAGACCTCGTAAAGTCCGGCGGCGAATGGATCAGTTCCGTCGATCTCGAAAACACATTAATGGGTCACCCCGCCGTGAAGGAAGCCTGCGTGGTTGGCATCCCTCATCCCAAATGGCAAGAACGCCCGCTCGCCGCCGTTGTTCTGAGAGAGGGCGCCCACGCCACAGCGGAAGAGTTGCGCGCGTTTCTCGCAAAATCATTCGCCAAGTGGCAGCTCCCCGACGCCTTCGTCTTCCTCGACGCCATCCCGCGCACCTCCGTCGGCAAATTCAAAAAACTCGCCCTCCGCGAACAATTCGCCAACTGGAAGTGGGAGTCCTAGGATGAAGGTACGAGGTGCTCCTACTTTCTCTCATCTCAGTCGATCAATCACCCGAGTTCTGCTCCTGATCCCGCCTCCGGTTCGTCATCACACACAGCGCGATTCCACCAGCAAGTGCGCTCCCCAATGACGCTTTGTGTGCCCTCCAATCCGCTATGAATCCGGGTTGGGCGTAAGTTCGAAGACGCGATGCCAGCCATTATCGGATGCAACCACAACTCAGTTCGCTTCCCTACTCGGTTGCACTAACTCCTTTTTTATCAAGTAGCTACCTGACCCCACCGCTTACACTCTGTCGTAACATGCGGTTACAAAAACATAGGGGGGTGAATTGTTGACTAAGAATCTCAACCGCCCTCTTGGCGTCTTCCCTCCAATGTGCTCTCCTATAGATGACAACATGAGACGCGCCCTGCACCCCTGCTTTGTTCTTTTTCTCCTTACTTCGCTACTTCTTTGCTTCTTTCCTTCCTTCTCCGCCGCCCAGGACCAGCAACCCTCTATCCGCTTCGTGCGCAATCCCGATCCCGCCCCCGACTTCAAGCTCACCGGCCTCGACGGCAAACCCGTCACACTCGCCAATTCCAAAGGCAAAGTCATCCTTCTGAATTTCTGGGCCA
>QHZB01000136.1 GCA_003224525.1 Acidobacteriota bacterium
AGTATGCAGAGGCTTCTGCCGTCCGGTGACCAACGGAAGTTGAGAATCTGCTCCGAGTCAAAGTAGGTGATCTGTCGGCCACGCGAGCCGTCCAGCGGTTGCACCCAGAGATTGTCCACTCCGTTTTCGCGGATCGGGTAGGTCACCGCCTTCCCATCCGGCGTGAAGTTCAAGCCTCCGCTCGAAATCCGCTCGTCCGCATCAATCAGCCGTGGTGGCGAAGGCTTCGAAGAGGGCTCCAGAAGCGCGACCTTATATTGAGGATACGGATCCTCCAGTGTTGGCATGGTAGCCAAAACATAAGCGAGAACCTTGCCGTCGGGAGAAGTGCCCAGCCCCGTTCCTGTGGGGGAGGTTCGGGGAACCGCACCTCCCGGGAACGGTTCAGGTTTTCCTGAGCCGTCCATCGGTATCCGCCAAAGTTGTTGCAGCGCAAGGTCCCAGTAATATGCCCATTTTCCGTCTGCCGAACAGACCGGAGCTCGGTCGTCCTTTCCGTCGGTCAATTTTACGGGATTTGTGCCGTCGGCGTTAGTACGCCAGACGTTCGTTGAGTTTGTGCCGCCATGAAATGCCCAGGAGAACACCAGGTAACGAGTCCCGCAGCCCGCCAATTCCACAATCGCCGCGCTTGAATCGCCAACCAACGGCGTCGGGACGCTCTGATCGATGCCGATCCTCATCACGCGAGTAAGGTCGCTGAAAAGCAGATTCCCGTCCGCGGACCAATCGAATCCGTAAACATTCTGTCCCTGGGGAAGCACGGGGTTCGCCGTCGGCGACTGGCTACCGGTGGCCGGAAGGACGTATAGATTTTTCGTCGTTTTAGTCTGGACGGTCGCCAGCGTTTTTCCGTCGGCGGAGAGCGTCAAAGTTGCATAACTATTGGTATCCCGAGTGATCGGCCGGAGCTCTTCGGTCCCCTCCGCAACGAATCCGATCTGTGACCGCTGAAAGTATTCCGGTCCCTTTCGCGAATATAACGCCAGGAGTCCGCGCCCATTGGGGAGCCACTTGAAGTCCGAAGTGAGCTTGTCATCGAAGGTAGCGAATCTGTTTATTTTCTTGCTCTCGATATCGAACAGGGCGATTCCTCCGAGAGCCTTGTCCGGCTTGAACAATCGGTACGCCAGCCGCTCGTCTCGCGGCGACCAAGCGATGAACGCAGGGCTATCAGCCGCCGGCGCGACGGCATTCAGAACCTGCTCGTCGCCTCCATTCAGATTGCATGTCATCAACCTGTACTTGCCTGCTTCCGGATCATTCACTCGAGCGAAGGCGATGCGCCGCCCATCGGGAGAGAATGCGACGTCACTGTCGATGCCCCGGATTATTGTTTGAGGCGTGCCCCCCAGCACCGGCGTCCGAAAGAGATCGAAGGTGGTATTTATCGCATCCGTCGCTTTGATGAAATAAAGATAATTTCCGTCCGGAGAAAACATGAGGCTTTTGTAGGCAACCGGAGCAGGCGGGATCACCTGCGTGTCGCTGCTCGTCGGAAGGTTGTGCAGCCACAGGCCCTGCAGTCCTTTATTGTTGATCACCGTCAGCACGTATCTGCCATCCGGCGAAATGGCCGTGAGTCCAGCCTTGCCCGAGTTGGTGACCTGGGTGATCGTGAAATTCTGGAAATGAGCCCCGCTTGGACGATCGAGCAGCGAGTACACTCCGAACACCGCTGCAGCCAAAACGGTCAGCCCGGCCACCGCAATTCCAGTTGCTCCCCATTTGTGTTGTTTCACCGCGGCAACCACGGCGGAACTCCCGTGCTGTTGAGTTGTGGCCGGCGCCAGCGGGGGGGGAGCAACCGCCGAAGACGTCGAAACCACGTGCGGAGTCTGGTTTGAATCGGTTTCGCGCTTCAACCGCTTCAAATCTGCCCGCATTTCCGCGGCTATCTGGTAACGCAGATCACGGTCCTTCTCCAGCGCCTTGCTGATGATCTCTTCTAACTTAGGCGGTAACTCGGGATTGAGCCGCAATGGACGCAAAGGTGGCCGGTTGAGAATCGCATCAAAAATAATCGCAGAAGTATCTCCACGAAACGGCATTGCCCCCGTGGCCATCTCGTACAACACCGCGCCGAACGAGAAGAGGTCGGTGCGCACATCAAGTTGCTTTCCTTTGGCTTGCTCCGGCGACATGTACGCCACCGTCCCCAGCGCCGCGCCCGGGCCGGTAAGTTGCTCGGCGCTCGATCCAGCCGTCGCCTCGAACCGCACCCCTGCCGCTTGCGCGACCTTGCTGCTGATCGGCGTCAGTTTGGCGAGCCCGAAATCCAATATCTTGGCGTGCCCTCTTTTGGTGACAAAGATGTTGGCGGGCTTGATGTCGCGGTGAACTATGCCTTCGCTGTGCGCGGCATCGAGCGCATCCGAGATCTCAATGGCCAGCGAGAGCAGTTTTTCATTATCCAACGGACTGCCGGTGATGACGTGCTTCAGCGTCAGGCCGTCCAGATACTCCATGGCGATGAACGCCCTTCCCTCCTGTTGCCCGATGTCGTGAATGGTGCAGATATTGGGGTGATTCAGGGCGGACGCCGCTTGTGCTTCGCGTTGGAAGCGGGCCAGCGCTTGCGGATCACGGCAAACCTCCTGGGGCAGAAATTTAAGGGCCACGAAGCGGTGCAGGCGTGTGTCCTCGGCTTTGTAGACTACCCCCATGCCACCGCCGCCGAGCTTGTCGGTGATTCGATAGTGGGAGATGGTCTGACCGATCATTGATGTGACATCTTAGGAGTGACCTTGGGTGAAGTCAACGGAAAGACGGGAACTGGAGCGCCTCGTACCAATAGACCTAGAACCCCATGGTGGGTTCCTGGTCCAGGTAAACCTGGCTCCCTTCAAAACTGAATTTCGATTGAAGGTCTTTGGAAGATATTGTAGCTTTGCAGCCAGTGTTGCTCCTGCAAAATCTGGTAAGCCCAACAATTTCCGAGGTTGGCACTCAAGCGAGGGCGCTCTCTTCTACAGCGGACAGACAAGGGGCAAGTCGCGAAAGTTCCATGCCGCCGCGGTCTCGTCCGTGGGTGACGCGCTCCCTGCCGCTTCTGGATGGTGAGTACCTGCTGAGTATTTCGACTGCGTAAACTTTAAGGAGGCAGACATGAAGTTTTCCACTCTCCCGCCAATCAAAGCCCTGCTCGCTATGATTTTCGCGGGTCGGATACCCAGAATGTTGAAATTGCCCCTAGTCCTCGGGATGTTCCTGACTTCTCCCAATCTTTACGCGCAGCAGACCAATGCTCCTTCCGATATGAATCCGCAGACGGCGCAGTTGCTCTTGCAGCGCATGGATCAGTTGGAGGCAACGGTAAGAGAATTACGGGCGGCATTGGCCGAAGCCACGGCCGCAATCCCCAAGCCAACGCCTCCCCAGGCCGCTCCGCCCAATCAGCAGGAGCCTGAGCCGCCAGCTGAACATCCCATGTCGGAAGGAATGGACCTCAATAAGACCCTCTTGCGCATCAGGGGATTCAGTGACGTCACGCTTCACGGGAGCAACCTGAAAGGCGACAACACCTCCTTCAGCCTCGGACAGGTGGACCTCTTTGTCACTTCGGACGTCTCGGAAAAGCTCAAGTTCCTCAGTGAGGTTGTTTTCGAAGCGGGGCGGGACAATGCGTTTGGCGTGGACGTCGAACGTTTGCTGCTCACCTATTCATTCGGCGATTTCCTGAACGTAGGGGTCGGGCGTTTTCACTCCGCGATCGGCTATTACAATACTGCTTATCATCACAGCACTTGGCTTCAAACGACTACAGGCCGCCCTTTCCTGTTTGAATTTGAGGACCGGGGTGGAATTCTGCCCATTCACAATGTCGGTATGACGGCATCCGGGCGAATCCTTTCAGGAGCTCTTGGTTTGCACTACGTCGCCGAAGTAGGCAACGGCCGCACCTCGCGCTCACCCATGTTCGAGCACGTGCAAAACGTACTTGATGAGAACAACCGCAAGTCCGTCAATTTTGCCGTCTTTGCCCGGCCGGAAGCGGTCCGTGGATTGCAGGCGGGCCTTTCCATCTACCACGATCTTTTGGCACCGCTGAATTCGCCAAGAATTGGTGAGACCATATTTGCTGCCCACGCCGTTTACACCGGGCTGAGCTTCGAATGGTTGAACGAGGCCCTGCTGCTTCGCCATGCTCCCCAGGGAACTTCTCGCGTGTTCGACACGCCGGGCTTTTACACCCAGGTTTCCAAACGTTTCGGCTCTTACCGCCCTTACGTGCGCTACCAATATGTCAATGCTTCCCAGAGTGAGCCGGTGTTTTCCGACGTCGGTTTGCGCCACGGGCCTTCGGTGGGCTTGCGGTACGACTTGAGTGACTTTGTGGCTTTGAAGCTGCAATATGACTACACTGCACGAGGGCGCGATCAGGCGATCCACGCACTGGCCATCCAGGCCGGTTTCACTTTCTAAAGGCGTGCAACGATGCCTCGTTTGACATTTGGTTTATTGATGTTGGCCGCAGCCATCCTGCTGTCGCATGTGCTCCCGGTTGGAACCAGCGAACCCCTTGCGTTCGCGCCGCAAGGCCGCCCGGCGGCCGAAGATAGTCTGGGGATTGTCGTGAATCGTTCGAATCCAGTCGAGAACCTGTCTTTCGCGGAGCTGCGCAAAATCTTTCTAGGAGAGCAAACCCATTGGTCAAATGGCCGTCGTATCACCGTGGTGATGCTCGAGCCTGGCAAGCAGGAACGCCAAGCTGTGCTCACTCAAATTTATCGCATGGATGACAAGGACTTCAATAAACACTTTCTGCAAGGAATGTTCACTGGAGAAGTCCACGCAGCGCCTAAGACTCTGGCGACCCCCACAGAAGTGCTCAAGTTCGTGTTCAATGTGCCCGGCGCCATCGGCTACGTGCGTGGCACGGAAGCGGATGAATCCGTGAAAGTCGTTCACGTAGACAGCCGTCTCCCCGGCGATAAGGACTACAGCATTCGGTTACACCCGAAATCAGCCAGATAGTAGGAGCTTAGGCGGCTTCCGCGTTCTCGGTCAGGGCCGGCTTTGGTACCCGTTTACGCAGTTTCCCCGTAGTCCCATAGGCCACAAAGCCGGCGAGAATGATCAGCGCTCCGAACGCCAGCCCATTCATCCCCAGCACGCTCTCGTGCTCGCTCTCCACCATCGCCAGACTCAGGAGCAGCAGCGGGAATAGTCCGCAAGTAATCGCGCCGGTCAGCCCGCCAGGGACGCGGAATTGGCGCTTCAGCTCCGGCTCCCGGATGCGCAACGCCACCAGCGTTACGAACTCCAGCATGAGGCTGATGCCGTAAAGCATAATGTCCAGCGTTACGAGCCGCCTGAAACCCAGCCCCAGGCATAGCGCCCAGCAGGTCGCGCAGAAGAGGATGGCCACCCAGGGCGCCTGAGTCCTCGCGCTCGTCTTGCCAAAAAACTTTGGCAGCATGCCGTCCCGCGCCATCGCCAGCGGCAGACGCGAATAGCTCATCACCAGTGCGTTGAACATTCCGAACGCGCTCATCATGCCGCCGAGCACGATCGGGAACCTGAGCCATTCGAAACCCAGGATCTTTCCGCCAACGAGACCCGCCACTCCGGCCCAAGCGCCGTCACTCCCGAACGCCGAGGCCGGAATGCCCGTGAAATACACCGCCAGGAACGGGAGCACGTAGCTCAGCGCCACCAGCACCACCGCTGCAATCATGGCCTTCGGATAAGTCCTCTGAGGCCGCTCGACTTCCTGTGCAATCGTCGAGGCGTTATCCCAGCCCATGTAGTTCCACATGGCCACTAGCATTCCGCCGAGCAAGCCCAGCCCCGTAGCGGCCGGCGCGGTATGGGCTTCCGCCAGAGTTCCCATTTTGAGGGGCGCCATCACCACGATCAAAGCGAACGGCGCCGACAGCAGAAAGAATAACCACAACGAGGTGATTCCCACGACGCGAATTCCCGCAAGATTCAACACTGCGCAGGTGACCACCACGACGAGCCCGGCGTAGATTCCATGATTCCCAAGGCCAAACCACGGCGACGTCTGCTTCAAGTAGAAGACGAACAGCGTCGGGTAGATGGCCATGTCAAAGATGCTGGCGGCCAGCGAAAGCCACGCTTCCTGAAAGCCCCAGAAGTTCCCCAAGCCGCGGCGCACCCATGCGTAGTAGCCGCCCTCGTGCGGCAGTGCGCTCGAAAGTTCGCCGATCATGAACGCTGTCGGCAGGCACCACAGCACTGGCAGGAACAACAAAATTAGAATCCCGTGGCCGTAGCCCGCGCCATGAATAATCTCTTCCGTGCCATAGGTGCCGCCGGACACCATGAAGAAGGTGGCAGCCACAAGCGGCCAGAGCGTAAGCTTGGTGACTCTTTTTTTCGCTGTCGGGATTGCGCGGGAAGGTAGCCGGGCGGGAAACGATATAGAACTCAATTTTTACTCTCGTCCTCCTAAACGAAACTCGCTCGCGCGGCTGCGGTAAAGCGAGTTCGCATATGCAGGATACAAGAGTCGTCACCGCATGCAAGGAAAAAATGCACACGGGGAAAATTATTCTCTGTCTCGCTAACCGTACATCGAGGACCGCCTCGAGCGCTACCTCGCCAGGTACGCCCACTGCGTGAAAGGCGACTCCACTCCCGCTCGGCCAGAACCGGCCCCGAAATCTCGGGAGTAGCGGTCGGTTCGGACTTCCCCCGAACCGTTCTCCAATACCATCTTTAATCTCACTGGTGAGAGTGAGTGACTGCCGGCGAGAATGAAACGAAATCAGGGGCCGGGGCGTCCCATGTCAAGCGAGTTATCCCCTGGAGCATTTTCCTGACAATCGAAGGGCGAATAAGACAACAAGGTCGGAGGACGATGGTCGGAAAGCATGCGAGTGCGTTAGCGGTATTCGTTATGTTGTTAGCGGTCTTGCCTTTGGCGGCGCAGGTGCCGAGCCAGGCCGATTTGTATGGCATCTATCAGATCAAGGATGAAGGTTTCAATCATTCGCAAGTGATGGACATCATGGGCTACCTGAGCGATGTCTATGGTCCGCGTCTGACCAATTCTCCGGACATAAAGGAGGCGGCGGCCTGGACCACCGGCAAGATGAAGGAATGGCAGCTCGCAAACGTCCATCTCGAACCTTGGGGACCGTTTGGCCGAGGCTGGTCCAACGAACGCTTTTCCGCGCAAGTGATTTCCCCCCGGCCGTTTCCTCTGATTGCCTATTCCAAGGCCTGGACACCCGGGACCAATGGTCCTGTAACTGCTCCCGCGATGCTCGCCCCGATTTTGAAGGAAGAAGACATTCAGAAGTATCACGGGCAGCTTAAAGGAAAGTTTGTGCTGACCGCAGCCATCCCCGAGAATCCCGAGCGCTTCGAGCCGCAGGCTCACCGCTACACGGATGCCGAGTTAGTGGATCTCGCTTCGCAGCCGGTCCCTGCCGCTCAGAACCCTGAAGATCGTGCTGCGCAATTCCGCGCGCAGCGCGAGTTAAATCTCAAGGTGCAGAAGTTTCTCGTCGAAGAAGGCGTTGCCGCATGGATCGAGCCCTCGCGGGGCGATGACGGAACGGTTTTCGTCCAGCAGGGTGGCGGGCGGGATAGAGAGAAAGACCCTCCGGCGCCTCCGCGCATGGCCATGGCCAGCGAAAACTACGGGCGCATCTATCGAATGCTCGAGAAGAAAGTGCCGGTCACCCTGCAGGTCGATATCGAGAACAAGTTCTACGACGACGATCTGAATTCTTTCAACATCATTGGCGAAATACCCGGCACGGACAAAGCCAAAGCCGACGAGGTCGTCATGCTCGGCGCGCACTTCGATTCCTGGCATGCGGGTACCGGTGCCACGGACAATGGTGCGGGTTCCGCCGTGATGCTGGAGGCCATCAGAATTCTCAAGACCTCCGGCCTGAAGATGCGGCGTACCGTGCGCATCGGCCTGTGGACCGGCGAAGAACAAGGCTTGCTCGGCTCGCGCGCTTACGTCAAACAGCATTTCGCCGATCCGGAAGTGATGAAGCCCTCTTCGGAACATGCCAAGCTCGACGCCTACTACAACGTCGACAACGGAACTGGCAAGATTCGCGGTGTCTATTTGCAGGGGAATGAAATGGTGGCCCCCATCTTCTCTGCATGGATGGAGCCGTTCCACGGCCTCGGAATGAATTCGCTCACCATCCGCAACACCGGCGGAACCGATCACCTTTCGTTCAACGCTGTAGGCCTGCCCGGCTTTCAGTTCATCCAAGACCCTCTGGACTATGACACGCGCACGCACCATTCGAACATGGACGTCTACGAGCACATCCAGGAGCCCGATATGAAGCAGATGGCGGTGATTGTCGCTTCCTTCGTGTACATGACCGCCAACCGCGACGAAATGCTCCCGCGCAAACCCCTGCCCAAACCGCAGCCCCCGCGTCCCCCAACCGTAACCAACTAATTCAGGGGTGCCCGCCGTAGCGGGCGCCCTTCTTCTCTGCGGACTCTGTGTTCCCTGCGCTAAATTCTTTTTTTCGCCTTTTTGCGCATTGTCCTGATCACCCCGCTCGCGCTATGCTGCCTAACCTTCAAGGAGATGAATGATGCGACTTCGACAAGTTATTCTTGCAGCGGCCCTGCTCACGCCGACCCTATGCCTTCCGTCACACGCCCAATCCCCCTCTACCGCGAGCGCCACTCCCCCTCCTCCCGCTCCGCGCAGCATCACCATCGACGACTTCTTCCAAATCCGTG
>QHZB01000466.1 GCA_003224525.1 Acidobacteriota bacterium
CACCTTATCCGCCTGCTTCTTTAGCTTCGCTTCTGCCTGTGTCAATGCCGCCAAGATGTTCATGAATCCTCCGGGCGGCTAATCTACCATAGGCGGACCCTCTCAGCGGTCAATTGCCATACATCGTTTTGAATCTCGCCGCCCTTCGAATGAAAATCTGTTGCTGCCTTTGATTTGGTGTGTATTATTTGGATGAGTAGCCGCTTGACACAGAATCCACAACAGCGAGGGTCGTTCCATTCGTTCTGGATTCCACCGCGCAAGCCGTTATCTGTTCGCGGCCAGCATTGAACTGACCGACGTGCGGTCGGACAGGCTTCTCTCTGCACGCACCACGAACCTGGGCCTGTTTGGATGCTACGTGCACACCACTGGCCCATTCCCGGCGGGGACAAAGGTCTCGCTGAGGATTACCCACGGCGGCACAAGCCTCGCTGCCTTAGGCAGAGTGGCCCATTGCAATCAGAACTCCGGGATGGGGGTCGCCTTCACCACAATCGAGCCTCTCAGCAAAGCAATTCTGGAGAAGTGGTTGGCGAGCCTACGAACTGGGTAGTCCCGAGCCGACTTTCCACAAATCTACCCGCTGTCGGGTCAGGCGGTTGAACCGTTCCCTGGGCTGGAAGTAAGGAAGGAGAGGGGAGGAAACGGTTGGTAACGAGTCTAAGCGGCGAAGGCAAAGTTTATAAGGGACAGCAGTTCATCGCTAATGTCCATTACGAGCTTGAGATACATTCGCACCGTCCTTACTCTGTTGACCAAGATGTGCTGCTTCGCATTAATCCCGCCTCTGCGGTCAGCGGACAGTTCGATGCTGGCGAACTCTTGACGCTACACATGAGCGATGGCCGTAAACAAGAATTTCTCGTAACTTCCAGTGAAGGTGCGTGCCAGCCCTCTGGTGGTCCGCACGAGTGATTTAGATTCTGTTATTCGATCTCCGCTGAGCAGATCATAGCATGGACATTGAAGTTTGAAACAAGTGTACCACCCGGGCGGGTGTAGAAATCCACCCCACATGAGATAAAGGGAGTCTTGCTTGGTTTCCCAACCAGGCTTTCTCGCAGTGCGTTACAAAAAGCGCAACGCTTGTATCTTAGTGCGTATACGGAGGTATCCACGTGCCAAAAAGAAAGCCCTACGCCCGACCTTCCTTTAAAACACTTCGCCAGGAATTAGAGGCCCCACAGTTTGAAGTGAAACCTCAGTATGTCACGGTGGTAGATAGCGACAGAAGGTACGTCGAAGTTTCCGACAGTTTCTGCCAACTTGTTGGGTATCGACGTGAAGAACTGGTTGGTATGCGATACGATGACCTCACTGCACCCCATACAAACGATATCCCAAAAGTCTTCGCCTTGTTTGCAAGGCAAGGATACATGCATGGTCTGTGGCTGCTCGTAAGTCGTGGGGGCACCCGCATTTTGGTCCGGTATGAATCATGGCTTCGACCAGACTCATACATCGAAGGGCACATGGAGGTCGTTGGCGCAGGGTACTGAAAGACATGCACAGTCCCGCCACAGTGAACCCTTCTGTGCGTCGCGTTCTGTTCACTGCTCTCCATGATTGTTGTGGCTGCGTTCCTTCTGGCGATGAGGGGCATTTACCCAAAGTGACTGGACCACTTGTACGGTTTTAACTTATCAGGAGTTAGGCGTCCTACGGAGGAGCTTTGTGTTTTGTGCCGCCACCCGCGAGAAGGCGTTGCGTACTCTTTGAACGATACGCCACCAGCTAATGTCACTGCGGAACTCATGTCCGCCAGTGTGCCCACGAGTGTATACACATCTCACCTTTTCGGGCACGCCGCTCACATTAAAGACTATTTTGCAGAAACGACATTTGGACATCTCAGGCCCTCGTTTTATATCGTGATGCGATATATCTAATAATAGCACAGAGGACCACACATTTAGGTGGTCAGGGTGAGGATTAGTCCCCAACGAGTAAACCGTTAATAAGGCAAGCTGGGAAAAGTGGCTACTTGTTTCCGCCGAAGTGGTACACCCACCCGTCTCCATGCACATATTGTTCTGCTTCGTGCCGCCGAAATTGGTATGGAGGCATTCAAACTGGAGGCGCGGGGCGAACGCGCTTACCGGACATCGCCCCAGACCACTTGTTCGGTAACCGCCGCACGAATGACTCTCAATCGCCAATCGGAACCTCTCCTTTAAGCGTGGATTGGCCTGATAGAATCGCGCTGTGAAACAGCGTCCAAGAGTCGAGCCAATTCGCCAGCCAACTCTATTCCAGATGGACTTAATGGATTCCTCGCTCGTCGCTATGGAGCCGGAGCATTCATCATTCACGATTGAGTTCCACCAGCATTTGCCGCCCGAGACGTGCCAGCACTGGCTCAGTCAACTCAGAAACACAGGTGCGTCGGTTGAGGCGCAGAGTGAGCGGGCGTTTCTAGTCGTTTGTTCAAGACCAAACCAGCTCGCGCACGTGGGATAGCTATTGTTTCACAGTCATCTCCAAAACCTGTGTCGGGTTATTTCTACATCGGGTGGAGCAGAGGCCCGAGCGAGCGCCTATCCCAAGCCACCGGCCCCATAGCGGAAGTGCCGAATAATGGCCCAGCCACGGCAAATTCTTTTGGGACTTGTGGAACAAGAAACAATAGATTTGTGCTTCCGAGTGCAACTTCCATTTGTCCGCCAACTTGCCAGGAGTTATTTTGGTTTTTGATTGCCGAAAAGGGTTATGAATTTTTCCTTCTTGCACTTAGGCGAATACTTTGGGAGCACTCGGTCCGAACCGAGTCCGCAGCACGGCACCACGTGAATAATTTCTTGGCCGCCCCGGTGACAAGGGCACTTGCAATCCTTGCACAGGGTCCATCCTTCTAATGGGGACATATTCGGATGCGGCTCTATCTTTCGTCGTCCATGAATCGTCCGGTAACGCGACGCAATATAAAAGGGCAGCTGAAAGCGATTGGCCTAGGGAGAGGAGCCTGGGATAATTCATTTGGCTTTGCGGCAAATAGTAAAGCCGCTGCCCTAACCAACGTTAGTCACATCCAAAACAGAGACAATCCGAGAGACAGGAAGGCATGAAAAAACTGATGAATGTAACTCCTTTCGTTGTACTTCTGTTCGTGGTCCTAGTTTTCGGCGCGGACATTTCCGCGCGAGCACGCGGGCAGAGCCCGGCAGCAGCCCCAGGGAAGGTGTCGGACATTCCGCGTCCAAACCCCACGGGAAGCAATCCGAAACCAGAGGCTGCCACGGCGGCTGTGGCCACAATGACCGGGAAAACATTCAGAGACGTGCGGGAAGAGATCTTGATGGCGACAGTGAGGTGCCTTTTCGTGTCGGATTCTGCATTGGCCGTCAAGGAGCTATCGCAGCGGGTTGGTTATAAGTCTGCCACTTCGTTTGCCCGCGCAATTAGACGCGCCTGCGGATTGTGCCC
>QHZB01000469.1 GCA_003224525.1 Acidobacteriota bacterium
CGAGCATCGGAGTGTCGCAGTTGACGCTGAACAACTTTGGGTGTGGCGCCGGAGTCAAGCAGTAGCGATGTATGTGCGTGGCGAAATGCGTGAAGACCGCACCGCGGGATCCCCAGCGCGTCCAGGATCGTCCACAGGTGATATTCCACGACTTTGTTGGAAGAGGGGGGCCGCCCATTTCGTGTCACAAAGAGGAAGCCCGCCCCGTTGGGCTGCCAGTTGACCTGATAGTTCTTGAGCATGGTGAGCAGCGAGCGCGGAATGGGCAGGACTGTCTCGCTGGCTTCACTCTTGGCAGTCTGTATTTTCCCGTACCATGCCGTGCGCCGAATGTGGAGTAAGGACCGGTCAAAGTCGATGTCGCCCCACTTCAACCCGAGCACTTCACCGGCGCGCAGGCCGTCTAGTGTGAGAATGCAGAACATCGTACGCCAGGGCTCCTCAGCGATGGCGAGGACACGTTTGAGTTGGTCGGGTGTGAATGAAGGGGCTTCATACTTCATTCCCCGCGCTGGTAGGCGAAGCTTGTCGAGGTTGATCTGTTCACAGTTGTAGCCCCAATTGCGGGCCGTCGTCAGAATCGTTGACAAAGTTCCCAGCACGTTCACGACTGTTTTCCGAGAGACTGTCTTCTTTGTAGCTCTCTCGGGCATGCGAGTTATGAATGTCTGCTGATTCTCGACACCCAACTGGTCGAGGCGAACTTTGCCAAGCTCCGGCAGGATGTAGCACTTGAGGTGCGAGCGAACTGCTCGCGCAGAGGATGGCTTTTGTGTCGTCAGCATTTGGGCTTTCCACCCCTCAATGAACTCTGCGAAGGTTGCAACACGTCCGGGCCGATAGTCGAGACCATTGATGCCGGCGAGAACAACTTCCATGCGGCGCTCGGCGAGGGGTTTTGTCATTTCACGTTTGCAGCCAAGAATGACTTCCCGCCGAATGCGCTTTGTTCCTTCCCCGGTTATCAGATCCTCGCGATATCTGCCCTTCCACTTGTCACCGTCCAGGTATACAAAACCCTTCTGGTACCGCTTCCTTGCCATCGAGCCTCCATTGCTCGATGACTCGATTGCCTCCGTCGAAACAGTACCCTCTGGCAGAAGAGTGTGCAACGCGAGTTTTGGCGCGGGCGCCATTTACGCCCGCCGGCTCGAACTGAGCGGTTCTCCAGGTCCAGTTGTACCCAAGTACGAGGGAGGCACTTTTTGCGTCTGCAAGTTCTTTGTTTCTGACTGAATACGGACAGTTTTTTCCACGTTAGGAGGCGACCGATAGACTTGCTGCTGTCGCGTCTTTGCGGCTCTGCATTCGCGGTCCGTCTTGTATTTGCGCGGCCGTCCCTGCCTGTGGGTCGAAGACCTATAAGCATCACCCCTGCATTCACGAGAGCAGTACACTTTTGATTCGTTGCGTCGCGTGAAACGAACCGCACCGAGTACGATTCCGCATTTGTCGCAAAGTTCCCGGGCGAAACATCCGTGCTTCGCGAGAAGCTCGTAGCTCTTCTGGGTGGCTAGCAGCATCCCTATCCCCCTTCGCCCCGCGACGTGCTTCTCAGCGAACTGTGGTCTGGACCGACCGCCACGGTTTCCGTGGCAACGAAGTGGGGTCGCTCCAGACCACTTCAGTGCATTACCTGCGTCCAAACTGCGCGTCACGCCGTGTGCAACCTCTATGTCCCCAACAATTTCGCCTCGCCCCTGGGTGACTTTAACGGTGACGGGGATGGTTACGTGTGTCTTTCACGCACCCGTCACCTTTCCGCGCCAGGAAAGGCCTCCAACCTTTTCCCCGCATTAGCATAAGAAACGGCTTCACCAGGCCTAC
>QHZB01000470.1 GCA_003224525.1 Acidobacteriota bacterium
CCCGCCGGACGAGCAGCGCAGAGGGGTCAGTACAACGGGACTATCCGATTTCTTAAGTGCCATGGCCCCATAGCTTCTTCCGGATACCTTTCAGGACCCGCTCCGTCCAGGCCCCAAAGGGCTGGTCGGTAGTGAGGTAGGTCCAAACAGCGCCGCGGTCCCCGAAGCTTACGCTACCGTCTGCCTCGGCTTTTGCAAGGCGGCGCGCTACTTCCGCTGGTATGGCGGCCTCCAGTTCCGGGAACCATTCATCGATTTGTCGCAGAAACGTGAAATGTGGGTCGCGGTAGTCGACACCCACGAAAAAGCCCGGAACAGCGGCGTAGGATTGCCAAGGGATGCCCGCGCGGAAGTCCTCCAGCCGGGCGAGATAATCGGCCCATAGATCGTCGATCACGCGCAACGTGATCTGCCGCTCCAACCCAGACCGGCACTGAGCTGTACCGTCGAGCACTGACTGGCGATAGGTGTGAATTTTGTTGCGCTGGCCTTCGACGGGAACGTCGTAGCGGTGCAGAAACTCGCGCTGATCCAGGTGCTGGCCCTCCACCAGGCGTTGTATGGAAGCCGGATCGTCGCGGTACCGCGAGTCGAGGTCATCATACTTCACCATCAATGGGTC
This sequence comes from Acidobacteriota bacterium, assembly GCA_003224525.1. Lineage (GTDB taxonomy): Bacteria > Acidobacteriota > Terriglobia > Acidiferrales > UBA7541 > Acidiferrum. The sequence continues at coordinate 623 of QHZB01000470.1, forward strand.
TTCCAGCGAGACAAAGAACCGTGAGCAGCCCGGATCACCCTGCCGGCCAGCGCGTCCGCGCAGTTGGTTGTCGATGCGGCGGCTCTCGTGCCGGTTAGTACTGATCACGTACAACCCGCCGAGCGCAGCCACCCCCTTCCCAAGGCGAATATCCGTGACCCGCACGGCCATATTCGTGGATATCGTAACGGCGCCGCGCTGGCCAGCCTGCGCGATAATCGCTGCTTCCACCTCGTCATCGCGCGCGTTCAAGACGCGGTGCGGCACCTCCGCCAAGCTTGCGCTCAGCCTCTCCGATTCCTCCACGCTCGCCGTTCCCACGAGGATGGGCTGTCCGGTAGAGTGCACACGCCTTATCTCTTCGACGACCGCCTGTTCCTTTTCGGCTTTCTTCGCAAACAGCATGTCCGGTTGATCTAGCCGGATTACCGGTCGGTTGGTAGGTATCGTCTCCACCCACAGGCCATACACGGTTTGAAACTCGATGGCCTGGGTAGAGGCAGTTCCGGTCATCCCGCAAACCCGCGGATAGAGCGCTACCAGATGTTGAATGGTGGTGGACCCGAGAACCATTCCTTGGGATTTCGGGGCCACACTCTCCTTGGCTTCCACTGCAGTATGGAGTCCCGCCGGCCAGCGGCGGTTCAGAGCAATCCGGCCCTTGAATTCATCCACCATCTCGATGGCGCCGCCCTTGACCAGGTAATCCACATCGCGGCGAAGAAGCGCGTGGGCTTCGAGTGAGTCCTGCACGGCAGTGTGTAGGCGGAGGTTGCGTTCCTCGAAGAGGTTGCCGCAGCCGAATGCATCTTCTACTGCGCGGATGCCGGCGTCGGTCAGGGCAGTGTTGTGGCCGCCTACGTCGACTGTGTAGTGCGCCCCAGGCCGCAGCCTGCGTACCACCTGATCGACTGCATATGCTGGAGCAGTGTCGTCAGCATCGCCGCCGGCGATGACTAGCGGAATGCGGGCCTCATCGATCAGAATAGAGTCGACCTCGTCGATGACAGCCGCGAAAAACGGGCGGTGCACTTGCTCGTCGAGGCGAAGTGCCAGCCGATCACGCAAGACGTCGAAGCCGATCTCGTTCGCAGTCGCATACGTGACGTCGCACGCGTAGGCGGCGCGGCGTTCGGCAGGCGTCATGCCTTGCTGTACATACCCAGTGGAGAGTCCAAGAAATCGATAGATGTCCTCCATCCAGCGCGCATCACGACCCGCCAGGTAATCGTTGGCGGTCATGACATGCACGCCCTTCCGAGCACGAGCGAGCCACGCCACGGCCGGCACGGCTGCGAGTGTCTTGCCTTCGCCCGTCTGCATCTCCGCGATGCTGCCGTGAGCGAGCGCCAGCGCCCCGCGAAGCTGTACATCATACATTTCCTGACCCAGAATCCGCGATGCGGCTACCGCCGCAGCCGCCATGAACTGCAGTAAGCTACTCGCCCGCGTTGCTACGTCCCGAAGCTGGTCATCGCTCACTCGGGCGAGTTCAGCGCGTATAGCGTTGATCCGCCGGATGGCGAACCGGTCGCGGTCGAAAGACGCGATTAACGAACGTAAGAATTGTCGCACTCCACCCTCCTCACGGGGCGCTACATCAGGCCGAAGGGAGCGTGGATTTGCTCCGCTCCACCTGGTCTGGCATTTAGCAACCTGCTGTTTTACAGTTGGCTCTACGCGCGGATGGGGCTTGGTGGCGGACGTTGAAAGACCGAACGAAGCAATAATTCGGCCCGCCGCGAATTAGGCGGCCACTCAATCGTTGGCATCACCCTTGACGCTACGGCGGATTCAGACTGCTGCGGTAGACGGCGCGGCACACGGCGCGCTCGTTGACGAGCCGAAAC
>QHZB01000471.1 GCA_003224525.1 Acidobacteriota bacterium
CCCCGAATCTGTGGGCTGTGGATCTGTGGAAAGTCGTGCGCGTCTACGCGCGTGGTTGCCGGACCGGAGAGCAGCCATCTTCAAGCCACCAAGCCATTTTCACGTTGACACATTTACGTATGTGTGCCAATGTGGTTGTATAGGTATTGATCGTAAATGGCGACTATGCACCAGCGACGAGCGCGGCTTAGCATTGACGTTTCTCGTGAGGCCCGGCGACGAATTCACATCGCCGCAGCCAAGCGCGACAAGTCCATTCGTGAGTACGTCTGGGAAGCCGTCGAGGCTCGCCTGAAACACGATCTCGTCGACGAGCTCTCGGCTGCCGATCTGGTCGCGCTCAATGAACGCGCTGATCCCATTCTGGCGGCCCTTTGGAACAATCCAAAGGATGCCGCGTATGACAAGCTGTAGTCGCGGAGACGTTGTCCTCGTTAAGTTCGTGTTTGCCGACGAGAAGGGCGCCAAGCAGCGGCCTGGTTTGATCGTCAGCATTGACCGTTACCATCAAGGCCGACGAGAGATGATCCTGGCGGCGATCACAAGCAACGTTGGGCGGCTGTTGGTGGGCGACTACAAGATCAAAGGCTGGCGCGAGTCCGGACTCCTATATCCCTCAATCGTCACCGGCATCGTCAGGACGATCAAACAGGACATGATAGCCGGCAAGCTGGGTGAGCTTCCCGCCCCGGAGTTGCATACGGTCGAGGACAAACTTCGGGAGATCTTGGCGCTCTGACGTTACTCAGGATCATGGGCCGCCGAGCCGTGGAGACGATAGCTGGAAACGCTTTAAGACAATCGAGGGAATGCCTGGAAGCCCGATAGCGTAGGGCGTAGTGAAGATGGAACAGAAGGCCGCGGTGAAACCGTAACTTGCAGAAAAGTCAAAGAAACCGATAAAACCGATTGAATCCTGTCAAATTATGCCATCAAAATCTATGCCAAAATTCGAAGTCGCTGGCCTTGTCGAACCTTGTTAGGACCACCACTCTTTTGGGGAGGGATCATCATTTCTGCCGTCTGTTTCTCCGTTCCGCCCGTTCCAATTGCTCCAGGTTACTCCAAGATTCCGGACGAATCGGCTGTTGTCGGTTTTGCAACTTTAGTAGAATCAAATGAGTAGCCAAGGATGGGCGCGTAGCTCAGTTGCATGGAGCGTCTGCCCCTTCGGCAGAGGGTACGCGCCCCAAAATCATCTCTTCTTCGCTATAAATGATTTAGAATCAACGTAGCTAATGCGCCCGTAGCTCAGTTGGATAGAGCATTCTGCCTTCTAAGTGGACGCAAACTCAATCTAAGTCGTTGCTCCGGTTGCGCTTACGAGTTCCGAGCCATCCTTGACTTGCTCCAAAGTTGCTCCAAAGAAGCCTATATGGCGTTCCGTACAGCGGTTTCCTGAATCTCTTGGCTCGAAATCCATCGCCTCAATCGCATTGTAGCTTCGTATGCGAAGCATTTGACGTAAGTTCAGGTCGGGAACGCTAGCGAAACCGCCGGTGCTTAACTTGTTTCTAGCGCTTCGGGCCGCGCCTCAGAACACACTGCATAACGGCCGCCCCAGTCCACGGGACGATCTGGCGAGCGTATCGCGGACTGGATCGCCGGACGAAGAACACTCGACGTTGTCATCGACCCATCCCCGACCACAGCATGGAAGACCCATCTCCTGCCGGAAAGTCTGAGCAGGAACTGACAAGGCTTGATATTTCGTTCAGGGAACAACTTTTGAAAGCTCGAGAACTGAGAATCCAGCTGACTCTGCGGCCTTGGCCAATCGCTGGTCCCCGCAGATGAAGCTCCTCCTGAACGGACGCTGTTCGCACCAGATTAAGGACGCGGCAAGTTGCACGCTATCGGCCGCCCGCAAGGAATGCTTATCTAGCAACTGCGTCGCCAAATCACGAACCTGATCGTCGGGAAGAATTTCCCTCCACCCACGGTTTAGGAAACGCAGGCGTGCCACCGCACCTTGTTTGTCGAGATCGGTTATCTCCTTATCGCGATGGAGGCGGCAAATAGCACTGTGGACTTCTACGAGGCTTCCCCACCAAACTGCGGGCGCAAACCTCCTCAGATGGGACTGAGCATGACGACTCGTGGCCTCGTGAACACACAAGGGAACTAGCGCGCTGGCATCCCAGAACGCGGTCGTTTTCTTCACAGTTCTTCTTCTCTGTCGGCGAGAACGGCTTGAATCGCCTTGTTCCCTTCAACACTCCCCGTTGGAATCTTCAAGAGTTCCTTTACATCGAGTCGCACCTTGGGGAGACGCAATTTTCCCGCCGCAACCAACACGAGTTCCTGATCGTCGGCACCTTCCGCTGAAAACGGAACCAGTTTGGCCACCGGGAGATTACGGTCTCGGATCACCACTTCTTCGCCTCCTTTGGCGAATGTAAGATACTTGCTCAGCTGGT
>QHZB01000472.1 GCA_003224525.1 Acidobacteriota bacterium
AAAAAATCATACCTGTTTGTGGGCCTTCTGCTGGGCGCAATGCTTTCAGCGGTAGCCCTCAGCACGCCTAATGTCACTGGCAAGTGGTCGGGAACGTTGCAAATGGATGGAGAAAATGACGCCAAGCCTGCTTACTCCATTCTGAATCAAGACGGAAACAAATTGTCAGGAAGCGTGGGACCCAACGAGAGCGAGCAAGACTCGTTTGAAGGCGGGAAGGTGGATGGTGACAAACTAACGTTTGACGTTCCACAGGGCCCAAATGCCGAAGGCTCAATTCACATTGAAATGCAGGTGAAAGGAGATCAGATGACAGGGCGAGCCACATGGAGCGGACCGCCACCGCATAGCGGGTCGGGGAAAATCTCCCTGAAACGCGTGGTCGAAAAGTAAAAGCGCGGATTGCGACGCGGGAGGCTTTTGCTTCAACTGCAAAGTTCCATTGTGGTTGGTCGCTCTCGTTGGTTTCTTCGTTCGCCTTGTCTTTGGCGCTTTCGAGAAGTTACCACACCTTGCTCGCCGTAAATGACCACCAACTAAATTCGCCATGACATGAGGTCCGACCGCGGCAGCGTAAAGTCAGTTTTCATTCTCTTGCGTCTTCGCCGTGGTGTTGATTCTCCTCAGAGGCGCAGCCGAAGACACCGTTCACTCCCCGAACTGGTCTCGACGGCGTGATCGATTCTTTGCTCGCGTCTCAACATGTGCTCGAGATGTTCCGCCGGACGCTGCCGAACGGAACCTCTCGACGTCGCCTCGACCACCTCTCCAATCGCCTCACCAAAATCGTCACCGAAGCACGCAAGCTAGCGACACCCTAAAAACGGGCAGGGATTAGGCGGTTATGCCGACCACTCGGGAGCGGCGTGCCTAAGGAGAGCTATTGTTGTTACTGTGGCTTCGGCTCACTGGATGGCGGCACGATCCCTTTGGTCCGCATGTAGACCACTAAATTGCCATAGTGCTCCAGGTTATGCGAGGCGTTGAACCACAAAACTCCAAGACGGTTGCGCTCCTGCCCAAAAGCTTTGACGGTGTCATGGGCATTCTCGTCGTTGAGCGCTGCGTAAGCCCGATTACAGTAGGCAAACGCATCGCGCAATGCTGACGCCAATTCGGCCTTCGTGGTTTTGGTTTTCTCGATATTCGGAGACGGGTTGCTCTCGCCCAGAACGGACGAACAAAAGAGGTAGTTTGCGTCAGCGATGTGGCCAAGGATCTCGCCAAAGGATCGCGCCGCAGGATCCGGCCTGAAAGCGTATTCTCCTTCCGGCATTTTCTCCGCGGCGCTCGTGATCCAGGATGTAACCTGTGTCTGGACCATCTTAGGATAGCCGCTCATCGTCTTCAGGTCAGGAGTTTGCGACATCGCAGTACAGGTCAGGACAAGCAATACCGCAAGAAATTTCATCGCCAGATAGTAGCACGCAAAGCGACTGTCTTCGAGCGGATGACGGGCTACTCTTCACTTATCGGATTGGGGAAGAGTTGCCGACCAAACGCCCCCTATGCGAGACTTGGACGCGAATGTCGCACCCCGACCCGAACGGCGCGCCGGATCGCAGACCCATAAAAGTCGGCGAGGTCTGGGAGAATCCCGTTACCGGGGAACGCTCGGTGATCCTGGAGCATCCTTGGGACAGCCCTGCTAGCCCGCGTGACCGGCGAGCTGACAGCACTTGTTGGCGCGTGTGATGGGGGAACACCGCCATCCTGCTCTTGAGGAGCAATTCACCGTACTGGAGGGGGCCTTAAGCATTTTTGAGATTTGGTGGACGAGATGGGATTCGAACCCACGACCTCCTCATTGCGAACAGTGGGGAAAATAAGCTAAGGCAAGGCGCCACAATCACTTAGCTATTTTCACGGGGCCCTTAATTGGCAAACCTGGCAAACCGGTTTTCTCTTTGTCTTTTCAGTGCAGTTCGACGGTGAGAAGCCGGATAAAATCACGCGCGGTGCCTGCGCCTGTAACGACGACAATTGGACAACCCGGAGTTTTATTTTCGCGAAGCAGAGGGACTTCGAAAATGGGCCTCCCACTCCGGAGCCCAGCGGCGAAACTATCGTGCGAGGCCGCGACCGAGGAAAACGCAAAGAGGCGGAGCTTTATGACCCGGACCCAAGTTACCGGTAAGGCGAACTTCTCGCCCGGAATAACATCCGGTTTGCCGTCATCCGGAATCACAAGCAAGTGCCATTAGGGCATCCCACGGTCAAACTTCGCGGCTGTTTGGCAGAGATTTCCGCATAAGCACCCGATCATGCGGATCACAGGAGGACAACTACTCGTAGCTCAGCGCCACGATCGGGTCGACGGGCGTCGCACGGCGTGCAGGAATGTAGCACGCCAAGAGGGCAACTAAGACGAGCAGGGCAGCAACGGCGGCAAATGTCATCGGATCGTGCGCCGTCACGCCAAACAGCAGGTTCGTCATCAACCGGGTCAGTCCGAAAGCAGCGCCGATTCCAATCACCACGCCCACCAGCGCCAACTTCGTGCCCTGCTTCAGGACCATTTGCAGCACGTCTCCACCTTGTGCCCCGAGCGCCAAGCGAATTCCAATTTCGCGTTTGCGCTGCGACACAGTGTAAGAAATCACCCCATAGATGCCGATGATCCCTAGCGTCAGCGCCATTGCCCCCGCAATCGCGAGCATGACT
>QHZB01000473.1:0-3051 GCA_003224525.1 Acidobacteriota bacterium
CAGGGTGAAGGCCCCGTTTGAGATCTCCTGGTCGGAAGCGACGGACGCGACCGCGGCGCGGATGGAGTGCAGGTAGATGAGCGGATCACCCTGAGTGCGGACGAAGAAGTCCACGTATTGCCGCATCACGGTGGTGTACGGAAGGTAGATGGCGGGGACGACGGGGCGATCGACTCCGTCGTTGCGCGCATCGCCGACGACGCCGATGATCTGACGCCAGGCGGTGCTTTGCGCAGAACTGGCCGTGAAGTGATCCTGAAAGGGGATACCGGCAATGCGTAGCTGTCGGCCCAGGGCATTGGACGAGGAGAGATAGCGCGTTGCGAAAGCGCGATTCACAACTGCGATGAAGTCTCCGCGGGTGTTTTCATCCGTATTCCAAATGCGGCCCTGAAGCCGAGGGATGTGAAGCGCAGCGAAATATTGCTGTGAAGGAGCTGTCAGTGTCTACTGGGTCACTGTAGGGCGGCGTGGCATCGGTGCCCACAGCGACAGTCAAGATACCTGGGACGGATGCGATCTTCTCCCGGATCTGCTCGATGTAAGCGGTGCGCGCTTCGCGCGACTGAATCCGGCGCCACTGGGCTGTGTCGTGGAAGTGCAGCCCCATGGCGAGCTCCATGACATTTGCGGGATCGTAGCCGAGGGGCATCTGCATAAGCTCGAGAAAGCTGTGGATGGCGGTGCCCGCCGTGGCCATGAGAAGAAGCGTGAGGGCGACTTGCGCCGCGATGAGAACACTCCAGCGATGCTTTCGAGGAGCAGCGACCACGCCAGCCTGCCGGCCCGGGAGAGAGCGCGCAGGATCGTTGCGCGAGAGACGCAATGCGGGGGCGAGACCGAAGAGTATCCCGCAAAGCAGCGCGAGCGCGACGGAAAACGCGAGGATGGGAGCGTTTATGCGGATGACGGATTCGGCTGGAAAGGAGTCCGGGGACAGCACCAAAGGAAGCCGGGCAAGCCAGTACGACCCAGCCACGCCCAGGACGGCGCCCGTGCAGGAGATGACCAGCGCTTCGACGAGCAACTGGCGCACGATGCGCCAGCGGCTGGCGCCGATCGCCGTGCGGATCGCGAGTTCATGCCGGCGCGTGCGGCCCCGGGCCAGCAGAAGAATGGAGCAGTTGGCGCAGCCGATGATGAGCAGAAGGACGACACCGGCCAGCAGAAGCGCGAGCGTACGCCCTAGATCCTGCTGGTAAGGCACGATGATCGGCTGCAGCCCGAGATGCCAGGCCAACGAGGCTTCGGAATGGATTTTCATGATCTCGCGCACGATGGGATCGAGTGCCGCGTTGGCGGTGGCCACTGTGACGTGCGGCCGCAGCTTGATCCACGGCAGGTAGGTGGGGGCGGGACCGTTGGCAACAGCGTCCATGAGACTGGCCGGCAGATAAACATCGCCGACGCCGCCGAAGTCATTGAATGCGAAGCTGCGCGGCATCACCCCGACGATCGTGTACGGGGCGTGATCCATCTCCAGCATTCGCCCGATGACGTGGGGATCGCTGCCGAAACGGCGCTGCCAGAAGCGGTAGTTGAGAACAACCACCGGCTGGCCTGCATCGAACGGCTCTATCATCCGGCCGAAAAGGGGGCGCACGCCAAGGAACGTCTCGGCATTCTCTGTGAGGTACACGCCCGAGATGTCGTCCGGCAACCCGTCGTTGGTGATCTCCAGATGCCCGTTCGTGGTGAAGCCAAGCACCGAATCAACCGGGGCTGCAAGGCGCAGGTCATCCAACTGTGCCTCGCTAAGGGTAAACCACTGAAACACGTCAGGCTGTTGCGTTTTGACAAAGTGGGCGTTCATGATGCGGTCGGCGTCGGCGTAGGGAAATGGGTGCAGCAGAACGGCGTAGATGAGGGAGAACATTGCCGTGGTGGCGCCGATGCCGAGGGCGAGCGAGAGCACGGCGACGGCGGCGAAGCCAGGATTGCGGCGCAGGGCGCGGAGGCCGTAGCGGATGTCTCCGCCTAACTCATCGAAGACGCGGAGGCCGATGGCGTCGCGGTAAGTTTCGTTTTGAGTTGCGGGCTGGCCGAGGTCGATGCGGGCTTGGCGGCGGGCTTCTTCTTCGGGGAGGCCCTGGCGGATTAAATCTTCCTGGTAGGCGTCGAGGGTAGAACGAAACTCTTCTTCGACGTCGCTGTGAGTGCGTGGCGCGATGGACTGCCAGAGCTTGCGAATTGGGGCGAGCAGACTCATATCTCGCCCGCCTTCTTGCGGAGAATGCCGGCGACGACAGCAGCCATGTCGGTCCATTTGGCGGTTTCGGTCTTGAGCTGACGCGTACCGGCAGCGGTGAGCGAGTAAAAGCGGGCGCGGCGATTGTTCTCCGATTCACCCCACTCGCCTCTGATCCAGCCCCGGCGCTCGAGACGATAGATGGCGGTGTAGAAGGAACCCTGCAGGATTTCGAGGCGCTCGCCGGAGATCTGCTGGATGCGCAGCAGGATGCCGTAGCCATGGAGCGGACCGAGCGAGACCGCCTTGAGGATGAGCATCTCGAGTGTGCCCTGCGGGAGTTCAACCGGCTTCATCAAAGGCTCTCCCCTATCTGGGAAAGGAGAGTACACGCTCTCTCCTTTCCCGTCAAGGAGAACTGCTACCTGGGCGATTGTGTCTTCGGCCAGTTCAGCTGATTCGCTCTCGGGATCCGGTCCAGAAAAGTCCCGTTGTAGGAAGTGATCTCCGCGCTTAGCATCGACTCTGGACGGATTACAGGCCACTCAGAAGTGGTCCCCCATGCAGGGGCTCGGCCTGTGACTTGTTCTCCACTGGTTTGAGATCGCTCTCAGAAGGCACACTTTGCAAGAAAGGAGCTGCAAAGTGGAAAGAAAATGGCATGAGCGATATCCTCAGAAATTCCGTATACGAGCTGTCGAGCGCATGAACGCTTGCGACAACATAGTGCGACTGGCGCGCGAACTCCGCGTAAGCCGCACCCTGCTCTACAAGTGGCGGCATCGGCTGGAGCTTGGCCCACAAGGCGAGGCGAGCATCCGCAATTCCAGAGAATCCACATTTCGCAAGGAAATCGACAAATT
>QHZB01000473.1:3105-3602 GCA_003224525.1 Acidobacteriota bacterium
GGCTCGACGCCGGAACAGCGGTATCTCTGGCGAGCAGGCGTCTACGATGCAATCCGAGACGTCGTTGCAAGGCAGCTTGAGTGTCGAGCGAATGTGCCAGTTGGGGCAAGTGAGCCGAGCGGGGTTTTACCGGTATTTTCAGGCCCGAGCGCCGATCGAGGAGAGCATGACGATGCGATCTGCCATTCAGGAGATTGCCTTGCAACATCGGCTGCGCTACGGGTACAGGCGCATCACGGCGGAACTCGGGCAGCGTGGGATGAAGGTGAATCACAAACGGGTCGCACGAATGATGCGGGACGACAACCTCTTGACGATCCGACACCGTGAATTGCTGTATGCAACAGATCGGGGCAATGAACTGGAGATCTACCTGAACCCTGGCAAAGCGCCTGAAGATTGGCGGTACAAACCAGGTGTGGTTTGCGGACATTACCTACGTCCGGCTCAAGACCGAGTTCGTGTATCTGGCGGTGGTGCTAGATGCCTTCTCTCGG
>QHZB01000474.1 GCA_003224525.1 Acidobacteriota bacterium
CTTGGCTTCGGCGGATCACGGTGGACTGCGACGTATGTGGAGCGGTACGTCGCATACGCCGTATCGGTCGGGATGAAAATCCTGGTTCTTTATCTATTGGTGGGAGCGGGGATGACTGTCTCTCAGGGCTGGATAGCTGTCGCACAAAACGCCGCCACGTCGATTGACCCCGCCAGAACTGGATTCGATCTAGCTGCCGCTGCGGTGATGTTCCTCTGCGTCTGCTGGATGTCGCCCAAGATCTCTTCCGCAATGCTGGGTGGTGTTGCCTCGATGAGCGGCGGCGATCTGGCTGGCGTTGGCATGGGTGTGGGCTTGGCCGCAGTGGGTGCAGGTGTGGTTGCGACACAATATGTAGCGCCCGGGTCTGGTGCACTGTCGAAAGTGAGGGAAGCAGTGGCCGCTGGGTCGCACGGACCCGGTGGTGGTGGCGCGAACGGAGCCAGCGGGCCGACACCCCGACCCCGTGGAGGGGGCGGGAATGGAAGTGGACCAAGCTCCACCGGCGGGGGAGGAACTTCCGGTGCCACGCAGAACGGGATGCCAAGTGGCATAAATCAACCCGCACCACCGTCGCGCCCTCCTGCAGCCCAAACCTTGGGCCAGCAGCCAAGTCCGCCCCGATCCGAGACCTCGGGTGCAAGTGATTCCTTTCTCAGTGCGCTCGAACGTACGACAGCGCGCGCGCATTACGCGATGAATAGCGTTCGCATTCCCCACGATGGACCTTCGCACGCGCCACCGTCGAGTTCGACAGGGCACAGCGACAGCTAACTATGAGAGGTGGAACGATGTGGAAACCAATTGCAGTCAGTCAGCATTCGAGTCCGAACGAAGAGTCTTTCAGTAGTCCTTATTTGGCTGCACGCAAAGAGTGGGACGAGCGCTACGGCGGTTTGATTAAGCGTGCGCAGCAATGGCGCGGTACTGCGGTCTTGGCGCTCCTCGTGGCACTTGCCGAAGCCATAGTCATCATTGGTGTAGCAACACGTCCCCGAAATGCTCCGTATGTGGTCGCTGTCGATTCTCTCGGGCGCGTAGCCGCGGCCGGTACCATTGATCGCACTTCCCCCATTGACGAGCGAATGAAGCAGGCGGCTATCACGCA
>QHZB01000137.1 GCA_003224525.1 Acidobacteriota bacterium
GATCCGAGATTGGGTGGCAAAGGCAACGATGCACATGCGGGAGGCTCCATTGACACACGAAATCGTCGTTGCAGCCCAAGAATTGCCGCTTGAGCATCCGGATCCAGCGGATCGCTTTTTGGCCGCTACAGCAGAAGTGCTTGGCCTGACGCTCGTGACCGCCGACCGTCGACTGTTGGGCTTGGGGAAGATTGCCACCCTGGCAAACCGCTGAGTGCAGTCTATTTTGTGCTCCGTGCCATCGCAATAAGGGTTCAAGACCTCCTTCGGGAAAACTATCCAACTCGCCAAAGCCCGGCGCGTCGATACCGTCGCACGACTGGTTTCGCAATTGTGCCCCAACAAGAGTGTTCTGGGCGCGAACAACGGCCTCAAGAACGTGGGCCTTGAGAATATGGCGATCAATTCGTCCCACTTCCAGTGGCCAGACCTAGACGACTTCTGTGCTACTGTTTTTGCTACTACTCCGTGTCGATTTGATCTCTTTCGGACCCGCATAAACACAGACGATTCTTTCAAATGGAAAAGTGGTGTTGATAACAAGAGACATACCAACACTCGCCGCCACCTCACCTCCCCGTCACCAATGGGGTTGCCGCGAGAGTCACAATTCCGATATACAAAATCAGTTCCTGCTAGCCAGCGAAGCAATGGGACGCACTTTCGACAAATCGCTTGCCGCGAAGGCCTATGGCGACCGAAGTCACCAAATAACCGGCCACGATGAACCAATCCAGATGGATGAAGCCGAATCTCTCTGCCTACAGAACCGGCTGAGGTTTTACGCGCGAGGAATTGAAGACTAGCGCCTGTGCAGTGCCATCCAAGCTAACGGCACATTGCCTCTATTTCTTCCATCGCCTGTCTTGCGGTGTCAGTAGCCACGAATGGGCCCAGCCTCCTCGTCGTGAAAGGTAGACTTGCCAACGGTTCCCCCAGGTGGCGCACGATACGCAGCGCGGCTCCGTACTGACCCTGCGCGGCCAATGACTTGGCGCGCTTTAACCTCAGCGTGACATAAATCTCGCGCGCATCGCTTCCGCCCTCCTCCTTTGCGAAGAATCGATTCACAAGAAGCTCTTCAGCGGGGTCAAATTCTCCGGCCTCGGCCAGCAATCGTGCCAGCCGGAACACAAGAGCAGAGGGGGCGGACTGCAACCCTTGGAAACCTTGGAGCGTGCGGGCCCTCTCGATGGCTGGCCGCCCGGCTTTATCCATCGCTTCTTCCAGCCCGAGAATCAAGTCGACGTTTTGAGAATCGTAGCCCATCCCTTCGCGGAAATATTCAATCGCCCGTTCGGGTGCTCCCCCGGATCGAAGCACCGCGTATCCCATATTGCGGTGCAGTGTCGGGATGGCCGGCAATATGCGACGCACCGCCTCCCATTCCTGCATCGCGGGCCCGGTCATGCCTCCCGAGAGATAGAGTGAGCCCAGCAGCAAGTGAGCCGTTGCATCGTCCGGATTGACTTCGATGGCGCGGCGCAATACGGGGAAGGATTCCGCCCGGTTGGAGAAGACATATCTGGTGGGCATGCTGGAACCGGCCTCAAAGTCAGCACGGCCGTCCTTTCCGAGAGCGTAGCGGCAATGGCCGCGGTAGTAAGCAATCAACGGATACGAACTGGGATGGAGAGCACCAGGTTCGCTAACGACTGCTGAGCCAGAGGGGTATTGCCGCGAGAGAACATCGAGCGCATCTTCATAAAGACCGAAGCGCATGTAATCGGCAGCGATCTCAAGAATCCGCTCGGGGTCCCCAGCCAGGTGCGCCAGCATGGCTGGGTCGTTCCCGCCCAGCCGCAGGGCTTCATAGCGAAGCAAGGAACAGGTCGGATCCTTCTGCCTCCAGAATCCGAGACGCTTGCTAGCCTCGGCTTGACGCCGTAACACGCGCAAGAGCGCAACCTCCATGCCGCCCGCCTGGATCAGGTCGGGCCGGTTGCTGACAAGTTCCTGGGCAATCCTTAGAGCTTGCGCGCGCTGGCCCTCGCGTGATTCCAGGGCTGCCAATGCCATCATCGCCGCCGCGTGGTAGCCGCCAGATTGCTGGGCAAACTCCCAGTGGATTCGAGCCGCCCGGTCGTCTCCTTCGGCCGCCAGCGCCTGGCCCAAGTAATAGGCGGCCTCATGATCGCTGCTCACCCGGGCCAGTCCTTTCGAAAGATGCTGCACTGCAACCCGGTTCTCTTTGAGGACTACCTCGAGACGCCCGGCCGCGCGGTTAAGAGCAATGCTGTCTGGAAACTGGGCGAGTCCGCGCTGATAGGTCTTCAACGCAACCAGCAGCTCACCATTACGCTCCTGGTCAGTGGCTAGGATGAGGAAATCGTCGGCGCCGAAAGTCGCTTCCGGCGGGCGTTCGTGGGACGGTTGCTTGCCTGTCTGAATGTTCTCACGCCTGGCAAAGTCGTACTTTCCTTCGGTATGCTGAAGGAGTATTTCACCCAATTCGTTCCGCAGCCCGATCGTGTAGGTTGCAGTTGAGGGAAGGCCGGAAAAAATCTTACGGAAGGTTTTTCGCGGTGAGAGCGAGGCGCGTGCGAATTCGATCGTTTGCAGGCCGTCCACAGCCCTCACCCGCGCATTCCGCAACTCACGAGTCACGTTGAGAATGACCTCGACCGCGACCGTGTCCGAGCTCACGGCCCCGCGGTCCAGATTGAGCACCGCGTCTCGGTTTGCTCGAGAGACACCGCCAAGCTCGCGAGTGGGAATCCAGCATTCAGTGAAAGAGCGCGACTCTTGCGGTTCCAGAAACCCGTAGGTTTCCTGATCCCGAAATAATCCGGCTTGAACCTCTATGTAGGCACTGTTGTTGTCCGACAGGGCAGCCCGCCAGTCGAGCCCGTCCTCGTCGCTTCCCCACGACCAAATCTTTTTCGTAGGAAGGTCCAAAGGCGACGAGTAGTGCACGACTCCCGATTGTGTCCGCGGATGATACACCGCCATATACGGCTCGCGGCTCGCGTAACCAAAGCGGGAAACCGGACCGTACTTTTGATTTCCGACAATGCTCTGATCCACACCTGCCAAATTCACCGGCCAGGTATCGATGTCCGCGAAGCCATGTCCGGCAGTGAATTCCATGGGATAGAGGATGCGGCTGTCGTCCCAGACTTCAACGGCGGCATTGGTCCACCAGTAGAAACGGTGACGAGTGTTGCTGCGGTTATAGAGTGTCGTCTTCTGCTCCAGGTAAGCGCAGCCCGGATCCAGCGTGAGCTGCACGCGCCACTGCATGCCGTAGACGCGATCGATATTGCCGACCCATATCGAGGCGCCTCCGTTGCGTTCTCGCTTCATCGCGAAGTCTACGGGCGAAACCGTCATCCAATTGTGCGAAACGGGAAAGTTGAACTCGATGCCGAGCGCGGCCCACATTCCGCGGTATGCAACTCGCGCATACTTGATGCTGGGGTTGGCATAAAATATCGAAGCCCCGTTGATCTTGTCGATGCACGTATAAACGTGGCCTCCGAGGTCAGGCAAGACAATGCATTTCAGATATTCGTTTTCTAGATTGAGCGTTCGCCACTTGCGGGGAACGCGATGATCGACCAAATTGTGGCGCAACGTGTAGGGGTAGTTGTGGAACCTGCCAGTGTTGAAAAGATCGAAGGGTGGATTTGGATCGGGGAGTCCCTCTTCGGAGGTGGGGATCACCATTGAGTCTTCCCAGAGTCGCACGCGCGGTGCTGGCCTACGCATGATTCGTCACTATGGCTCCACGCAGCAAAGCGTAAGCGCCAACTAAACTGCAACTCGATGCTTTCGCGCCGAGATCATCGCTTCTTCCGCAACATCGGGTGACTCCTCCGAAAGAGTGCGGCGCGGATTCATTTTTGTGTCTGACCTGCACTGGCTTCGATCAACTGCTGTACCGGTGCAACCACTGAGAGAAGCAGGTCTGCTCTTGGTGTTCTCGCCCGCTCGATTAGTGCGAGTTGCTGCGCCCTCCAAGACTCAGGGCCTGGTTCGGATTTATCGAGATAATCCAGCGCTTGCAAGCCCGCAGCACCGAGGGCGGAAAGGTCTTGCGACAAGGGCGTGACTTCGAGCAGGAGAGAAGATCGCTGCAGCAGCGGATATAGCTTCATATCGTTATCGCGCCAGGTTGTGAGCAACGCCCGAATCTGGGCTTCAGCGGCTTGGTCTTTATAGCTGCTTTGGATGTAGGCCTGCACCTGATCCCGAAAATGACGTGCTGGATCGCTCTCTGGGCTCACAGCGTCGATCAGGTGGTTCAAGGGAGCTCGAAAGTCCCAGGGGCCTTTCACATTGCTAATGCGCGCGTAGTCCTTCACAGGCTCGACCACGTCGGCAACCGTGCGCAGGGCGGAGATGTCTTCCGTTCCAGACATGCGGTGAAGCATCTGAAACCTGCCGGTTCGGTGCGTGAGGCCCAACCAGTCGAGCCGCCAATTGAGTTCGGCGAGTCTGGCGTACATCGAGCCGACATCTGTAACTTCCTGCGGAGACCACAAGCGCTCGGCAATCGCGGCAGTTCGCGGCCACACTCGGGAATCGAGGATCTCGGGCGTCACCCATTCCGTCCACATGCACGCCTCGCCGCCGAGGATGCGGCTCTTCTCCTCGGGGCTCAACGTTGCAGCGGCTCCGCTCATCGGATCGACGGCATAGTGCCGCGCAGCCGGCCACATCAAGTCGATGTAGTAACCAAAGGAGAGCAGGCTGCTGTAGCCTTGCTTCGCCGCCGTGGCCAACGATTCCTGGCCGCGCCAGGAATGAATGACGATAGTCTTGGGCAAATCTGGATGCAGTATTTCGTCCCACCCAACCATCAGCCTGTGGTGCTTCGTCAGGATCTTCTGCAGGCGTTGATTGAAGTAGGCTTGCAGATCCTGGTTATTCTTCATGCCGTGCGAGTGGATGAACGCCTGGATCTTCGGATTGGCGTCCCAGTACTTTCCATCGACCTCGTCTCCGCCAATGTGAAAGTAGTCGTCGGGGAAAAGCTTGGCCATTTCGTCGACGAACTTCTCGAGGAACTTATAAGTCCCTTCCTGCGTGGGATCAGTAACGGAATCAGGTCCCTCTGGATCGACCTTGTAAGGACCGGGGTTGCTGGCCAGTTCTGGGTACCCGACAAACCAAGACCGGCTGTGGCCGGGCGTATCGAACTCAGGGAGGACGCGGACGCCGCGATCGTGCGCGTAGGCCACAAAGTCGCGGAGCTCGCCTTGCGTGTAATACATGCCATCGGATCCCATCTCGTGCAGCCTGGGAAAGCGCTTGCTCTCGACGCGAAAGCCTTGATCATCGGAGAGGTGCAGGTGCAGAACGTTCAACTTCACGGCCGCCATCCCATCCACGTTACGTTTGAGCACATCGAGCGGAATGAAGTGGCGGCCGACGTCGATGAGTAGTCCCCGCCAAGGGAAGCGGGGTTTGTCTTTTACGGTGACGGCAGGCACGGCGAAGCCGGCCGGAGTGGTTTCAACGAGTTGAAGGAGAGTTTGGAGTCCATGAAGGATGCCCAGTGGGGTAGGCGCGGTGAGCTTGGCTCCGGAATCGGTAATTGCAAGCTCGTAGGACTCATCCTCGCCGAGCTTTTGCACGGGCTCGCGGCCGTGGTCGGCGTGAATGGAAAGGGTTGGGCTGGCATCGGCTGGTTTGTGTTTGAAGAGCATTCCCGTTTGCTGGGAAAGCTCGGCAACAAACCTCTGTACCCCGCGTTCCAGCGTTGCCTCCTGAAAACCTGTGACCGCAACGGAAAAGAATTGATCGATCGGCAGTTGGCCAGTCCCAAGTTGAACAGAGGACGGCATGGGCATGAGGTTGAGCTCGCGCTGCCGTTGTGCTGCAGTAGTAGATGCAAGTAGAAAAACCGCGTTAAGGATCAGCAGGATTCGCATAGGTCCAGCGCCGCCGTCTAGCTTTTAATTTCGTTCTAATTCGTTTTCATTCTTTCTGCTTCTTTTGTTTATAATACGATTGAAGGCCGTGCAAGCGAATTTTGGGAGCATATTCCCGGCGCTTATCGTTATCTTGAGGGGGGCAAGGCGAAATTCCGGGATTCCCATGGCGACCTGCCAGGCTGGCCTGCGAGCGCGGCCTCATTTCAACAACTTGCGTGCGTTGTCTCGATATATTTGGCTCAAAACTTCGTCAGGCAAGTACAGCCCGTAGATGTTCCATCGCCCCTGACGCGAGGCATGCGACGGGTATTCGAAGTACTCATCGGCGGTCTCCAGAAATCGAAAGTGCAGTCGGTACATCTCCCTCTCTGGCACAAGGTCTGTGCCAAAAAGGATGCGGTTGGCGTACTTCAAGAAGAATTTGCGTGCCGAATAAGGTTGCCGGCCTAGCTCCGCAGTGCGCGCTCCGATGTCTACGTAAACGTTTGGATAGGCATCAAGGAGTTGGCTCACATAAGACAGATTCTCGGGCCGCTCGGCCAGGTGAGCAGCTATGAACGTCGTACGAGGATGGCGGGCAAAGACCCGATCGCGCTGTTCCAGCAGTTCATCCTTGGAATATTCTGATCCGTGAAAACTCCAATCGGGATGCGCGGCAAGCTCTTCATAGCGTTCATTGAAACGATCGATGGGGAGAAAAAACGCGTCCGGATCCGCGGTATGAAACATGACTGGAATACCCAGGTCTGCGGCCTTCTCAAAAAGTGGCGCTAGCCGATGATCATCCACGCGCATCAGTTTGCCATGTGAGTCACGGAGAGTTAGGCCAAGATCCTTCCAAATCTTGATTCCGCAAGCACCTTTCGCAACTAGACTTTCGAGGCGCTCCACAGCACGTGCAAAAAAACCGGGCTTTTGCAGATCGGTCCAGTCCATCCACGCGATGGTGGCGAAGCGATCGGGAGCAACGCTCTGGAAGCGATTCATAACCTCAAGCGCCTCATCGCCAACACGCATCGTGATGTTGACGATTCGTTCGACGCCACACTCATCCATCACCTTCAAGATTTCCTTTGGCTCTTGCGCATCGAGGTGATTGTGATAATCAATCGCTGGAAATCTAGCCGTCTTCACCCCATGCACAGGGGTAGCGATCATGGCGTGCGGCTCAAAATCACACAATCGAAGTTCCGTCTCAGCCTTGGCGCTGACCATGGCGATGAACTTGTCTGTGGAAGGAGCCTTCCTTGTCATGATTCCCTGTCTTTCTGTTGTAAGAGGCGCTTGAGCATCTCTCGCAAATCTGCGAATCCACGCAGTGTCACCACCGCCGTGATGGCGGCAAACGACGTACCCGCTATCACCAGGCTCACTGTCCAAAACCACTGCCAGTACCTCATTGTGTCCTCGGTGTCGCCGAGACAAGACTTGAGGGGTCCCGCTTGTTCGGCGTCGGAGGCCCTATCAGCGACCCAACCACCAACCCTGTTGCCGCCAACCCGAAAGCGGCAAAGCCGGTGACGTTTTCACTCCAGTGCAAGAAGAAAAAGGGGATAATCGCGCCGGCTGCTCCCATCAGCATCGCCAGATAACCACCGGTGGTGTTTACGCGCTTCCAATAGAGCCCGCCAACTACACAAACAAATGCGCCAGCCAGGAAGATCGTGCCCGTAATATTGAGGTACAGATAGACGGCTCCCGGAGGCGTGTAATACAGTCCCCAGAACATGAGAAATAGTCCCACGAAGAGATTGGCAAGTCGATTCACCCAAATCTGTCCTGTTGTGCTGAGCGGCGGCTTACCCATGACCTGCCTTGTCGGCAGGATCACGTCCTGCGAAATCACCGCACTCCAACCCAAGAGGTAGGAACTGTTCACCGACATCGTCGCCGCCAGCATCCCCGCGATCACAATTCCTTTCACCCCGGGCCCCAGCATGCCCGCCAGCATTGCCGGCATTGCGTCGATCGGAGTCAGCGTCACGCCATTGACCACTGGTAGCGGGACACCTTTTTCCAGAGCTCCCACTCCAAAAAGCGTTAAAGCTGCAATCCCCCAGAGCATGGGTAGCATTCCGCGCCCCAAAAAGATGAAGCCCGTCCACGTCATCACACGCTTGGAAGTTTCTGGACTCTTCGTCGAAAACATACGCATTGCAGTGGTCTGCCAACAAGTATGGATTGAGAACCAAAGGAGAATCTGCCATACGATGAATGTCACGCCAAATTTGGGATTGGCAAGAGGATTGAACCCTGGCGCGCCCATTGTCACGCTCACTTTGCGAATGATGTTGGCCCACCCCACGTGATGCACGGCGTAGACTGACACCAAGATCGTCGCCACCGACAGCAGTACATACTGAATGAAGTCTGTAATCACCACGGCAACCATGCCGCCCAGTACCGTGTATAACAACTCCAGCACGAGGATCACGGTCATGACCGCAATGAGGTACTTGGCATTGATCCCGCTGACGATCGTCAAAAACTCGCCTTCGATCTTGAGGAAGACACCCATGTTCAGAATCCCACCGAGCGCCACAAGGACTCCGGTAACGAGCCGTAACCCCCGGCTGTATTTCACCTCGAAAAACTCCGGAACGGTCATCAGTTTCAGTTGTCGGAGGCGGCTTATGACGAACCCGGTGCGGCCAATGATAATCATCACGAAGCCAGAGATCAGTGCTGCCGCGAAAGCGGAAAACCCGTACTTGTAACCAAGTTCAGCGTTATACATGAAGGTGATCGTGCCAATTTCCGTCGCAGCCAGGGTCGCGATCCCTATATATGTTCCGAGCTCTCGGCCGGCAACTAGGTAGTGCGCAACGTTTCCGATGTACTTCTTGCCGAGCAATCCGACGGCCAGAGACACGACCAGATAGCCGGAAACAATCGCCCAATCTAAAATGGTGAAGTTCATTGGTTTCCCGCATGCGGCCAGTTTCTAGAACAGTTCGTCGACTGGCCCGTGAATTTGCATCGCTGACGAACCAATAAGGGCCACCTCCCTGATGAGTTTCTTTTTCGTCGGCGCTGGGCGAAGGGTTCCATCGGTGCCGAAAGGTATGCCGCTTCGGGCTGCGTGTCAATGGAGGCCTGTTCGTAGGCAGCAGAGCGGACTCCTTCGACTCCCGACAGTTCAATTTACAGAAGGGGTTGTTCACTGACATAGACGTATAATTCACTCAAAGCCGGCCGTAGACCCGTTGAGTCACCACTCGTTAGCAAAGACCAGCACTCCCAAAATTGTTGTTTATTTTTTCCTTCTGATTATTTTTCCGGCAGCGGTACCAGCTGAACCTACGTTACCACACCTGTTTAGTGATCACATGATTCTTCAGCGAGATTCCGAAGTGGCGGTTTGGGGATGGGCCGATCCGGGAGAACGCGTGTCAGTAACTCTGGGTCCCAGCAAACGTGAGACGGTCACCAGCGCCGATGGCCACTGGAACGTTTCGCTCTCCGCACAATGCCTCCGGGTGGACCATATACTCTGGTGCTTCAAGGAAAGAAGACCATCGTGTTCAAAGACGTGCTGTTCGGCGAAGTCTGGGTCGCTTCCGAGCAATCCAACATGACCTACGCGTTGAGCGGTGCCACGGGCGCCGCGGAGGAAATTCCCAAGGCCAACTACGACGAAATTCGATCCTTTACCGTGCCGAAGAAGATCGCAGTGACGCCACAGGAAGAAACGGGCCCTGCTGCCTGGGAGATTTGCTCGCCGGATACAGCTAAAAGGTTTTCGGCGGTGGCTTATTTTTTCGCGCGCGATTTGCACAGGGCTCTCGGCGTTCCGGTCGGAATAGTATTGAGCGCGTGGCCCGGCACGGCGGGAGAGGAATGGACCGACCCTGAATCGCTGCGGCGGGAGCCGGTTTTGCAGCCCCTCGTCGAACGTTCGGATGCCTCGGCTGAAATTGCGCTGGAGTTTGATGATTTCGAACTCTTGTTCGCACCCGGAGATGCGCGCGGGGCCTACGCGCCCTCGGATAATGTTTCTGAGCTTACCGCGCGGGTGAAACCAAGAGCATGCGACGCTCTTCCTGAGAATCCCTTCAGGATTTAGCGTTCAAACCATGGGTGGACTCTGGGCATCGAGTGAGAGAGAATCTTTTCCGTGTCCAACCGTCTCTTGCGACCGCTGGCTGCATTTCTGTTCGTGTTCTTTTTCACTTCAAACATAACTGCACAAACTGCGCCAAACACCTCTGCGGCGAAGGAGCCTGCCCGCTCCGCATATCTCGACCCAAGCCTCCCATTGGAACAACGAGTGAACGATCTTGTCTCCCGCATGACCCTCGAGGAAAAGGTTTCGCAGATGCAGGACGTTGCTGCGGCTGTTCCGCGGCTCGGTATTCCCTCATACAACTGGTGGAACGAGGGCTTGCACGGCGTCGCGCGCTCGGGGATCGCAACCGTTTTCCCCCAGGCCATAGGTCTTGCCGCCACCTGGGACACCGGGCTGATCCACCGCGTCGCCGATGTGATCTCCACGGAAGCACGCGCTAAATATAATGATGCGATCCAACATGGAAATACGGGCCGCTATTTCGGTCTCACCTTCTGGTCTCCCAACATCAATATCTTTCGCGATCCGCGCTGGGGACGCGGCCAGGAAACCTATGGTGAAGATCCCTACCTTACCAGCCGCATCGGGGTGGCCTTCGTTACCGGCTTGCAAGGTGACAACCCGAATTATTTGAAAACTGTCTCGACATCCAAACACTTTGCCGTCCACAGCGGCCCGGAAGTTCTGCGGCATCGCTTCAACGTGCCGGTGCCCCCCCACGATCTGGCAGACACTTACACTCCCGCTTTTCGCGCCACGATCGTGGAGGGCAAGGCCGATTCGGTCATGTGCGCGTACAACTCCGTTCGCGGCGAACCGGCGTGCGCAAATCATTTTCTCTTCGACATGCTGCGCAACAAATGGGGCTTCAAAGGCTACGTCGTGTCGGATTGCTGGGCGATCAGCGACCTCCATCAGGGCCATGGTTTCGTCTTAACTCTCGAACAGGCCGCCGCGCTGGCGGTGAAGGCAGGAACAGACTTGAGTTGCGGCCCGGAATTTGGAGCGCTTCCATTCGCCGTTCGGAATCGGCTACTCTCGAACGACGACATTGATCGCGCCGTGAAGCGGCTGTTCGAAGCAAGGTTCCGGCTCGGCATGTTTGACCCGCCGGATCGCGTACCTTGGTCGAAACTATCCATCGCTGACAACGATACTCCTGCGCATCGTCAGCTCGCCCTCGAAGCGGCGCACAAATCGATCGTTCTGTTGAAAAACGAAAGCGGCACTCTGCCTCTGAAATCTTCCGTGAAAACGCTCGCGGTTATCGGTCCGAATGCCGATTCTCTGGGCGTCCTCCTGGGCAATTACAACGGCACGCCCTCAAGCTACACGACCATTCTTGATGGCCTTCGAAAACGCTTTCGCAACGCCAAGATCCTCACGGCATTGGGAGCCCCGGTCACCGAAACAAGCGCCGTTGTTCTTCCCTCCGAGTACCTTCGCACCGGCGGTGCGAACTCCCAACCGGGCTTGAACGCGGAATACTTTGCAAACGTCAACTTTTCAGGCAGTCCGGTTCTGAAGCGTGTGGATGGCAACGTGGATTTCGAGTGGAACAATGTTTCACCGGGGCCCGGCGTTCCGGCGGGGAATTATTCCGTTCGCTGGACGGGCGAGCTCGTTCCGCCCGTGGATGGTGATTACCGCCTGGGTGGCAGCACGGACGGAGGCTATCGCATTTACCTGGATGGAAAAAAGTTCGTGGATGACTCTGCACCCCATGGCACTCGTACGATGACTACGCTCGTTCATCTGCAGGCGGGCCGTCCTTACCCGATCCGCATGGAGTACTTCCACGCCTGGCGGGAGGCCACCGCGCGGCTCCTCTGGTTGCCGCCGAATCTCTCTCAAGACGCCGTGAACGCCGCACGCAAGGCGGATGTCGTCATCGCTGTGGTTGGCATTACTCCGCAGTTTGAGGGAGAGGAAAGCGATTCCAGCGATCCCGGTTTTTTCGGAGGTGATCGCCTGGACCTCAATCTTCCCCGGCCTCAACAAGAGCTTCTGGAATCCGTCGCTGCCACGGGAAAGCCCCTGATCGTGGTCCTCACCAACGGAAGCGCCCTCGCCGTGAACTGGGCTCAGGAACACGCCGCCGCCATCCTCGAAGCCTGGTATCCGGGTGAGGAAGGGGGCGCCGCCGTCGCCGACGTTCTTTCCGGCGAATACAATCCTGCTGGCAGGCTGCCGGTAACTTTTTATAAATCCGTCGTCCAGCTCCCGCCTTTTGGCAACTACTCCATGGCCGGCAGGACTTACCGCTACTTCACCGAACAGCCGCTCTATCCTTTCGGCTTCGGTTTGAGTTTCTCCTCCTTCAATTATTCCGACGCGAAAGTGAGTCAGGAACAGGTCGCCGCGGACGCCACCGTCAGCATCTCCGTTCGCGTGACGAACGCCAGTTCCGTCCCAGGCGACGAAGTTGTGCAGCTCTATCTTGCACACCCCGGCGTCGATGGCGCTCCGATGCGCGCGCTCGCTGGATTCCAGCGCATCCATCTCGATGCCGGCGCTTCCCAAACCGCCGATTTCACCTTGCGCGATCGCGATTTGAGCATTGTCGATGAGACCGGAGTTCGCCGTATCGTCCCCGGCGCTGTCGATGTTTGGATCGGCGGTGGACAATCGGTCGTCGGCCCACGCCAACCTCAAACCAAGGGCTTGCAGGCAAGATTCACGATCACTTCCGGCACGATTTTGGACGATTGAAGATTTAAGAACCAACTTCTGGATTCACAATCGAGTTCAAGCGGAGGAAAGGCTGTGCAACCCAACGAATGAATCGAAATCGTATCTCCGTCTTGCTCTTCCTTTTTCTTGCGGGCGTTGTCCTCGAAGCGCATGCACAAGTCAACGGCAAGTCTCTTGCGGAAAAGCTCGGCTTCGCCCGCGACGCGAAGCTCCTGATTGTTCACGCCGACGACGTCGGTGTGACTCATTCCGTAAACGCGGCGACGATCAAAGCTCTGGACACTGGCCTCGTCAACTCCGCCAGCATCATGGTGCCCTGCCCGTGGTTCCCGGAAATCGCCGACTTCGCCAAGGCTCATCCCGATCTCGATTTCGGCCTTCACCTTACACTGACCAGCGAGCGCGTCTACTACCGCTGGGGCCCTGTTGCTTCAAGAGACAAAGTTCCGAGCTTGGT
The DNA here is from genome assembly GCA_003224525.1 of Acidobacteriota bacterium. Lineage (GTDB taxonomy): Bacteria > Acidobacteriota > Terriglobia > Acidiferrales > UBA7541 > Acidiferrum. Next base: position 13,103 of record QHZB01000137.1, read on the forward strand.
CGACGAGAATGGATACTTCCATCACGACTGGACGGCCGCGACAAAAATCAATCCAAAAGAAGTCGAGCTGGAACTTCGCGCGCAAATTGACCGCGCATACGCCATGGGCATCCGTCCCACGCATCTCGATTCCCACCAATATCGCCTCTACGAAAATGGCAAAGACCTCATGGAAGTAATTCTGCGCCTCGCTCATGAATATAAGTTGCCGGTTTTCGTCGCGCGCGATTGGTTCGTGGGCCGCCCCTACCTCGAATCCACGTTGACTCCCGCCGACATCGTCCTCGATCACACCGTCACCATCTCCCCCGAAGTACCGCCGGAAAAGTGGGCCGATTTCTACAAGACCGCCCTAAAAACTCTTCAACCTGGCGTCACCGAGTTCGTCATTCACGTCGCCTTCGCCGACGAAGAAATGAAAGCCGCCACGCGCGAGCGCGACACCTGGGGCGCCGCCTGGCGTCAGCGCGATTTCGATTTCTTCACCAGCCCCGGATTCCGCCAGTTGCTTCAAGAACAAAACATCAAGCTCGTCACCTGGCGCGAACTCGCCCGCGCCGTCGACCAATGAATTCTGCCGCCCTCCAACTCCGTCTTTCCTCCAGATGCTATTCCGCGCTATTTTCTATATGAAAGCTCTCGTTCGAATGAGGCGCACGCATGCTGGCTCAACAGGATCCGCAAAAAAAATCCGCCTTCAAGAATCCCTTCCTCTATTCCTGGGCCGCACTCGCCATCGCCGCGCTCGTCGTGTGCGGAATTCTTTTCTCCCGCTGGCTGGAAAACCGCACTCTCGAAAAGCGCGCCAAAGAAGAGCGCGCCCAGAAACAATTGGAACAGGATCGTATGGCCCTCGAACAACTCGGCGGAAAGGAGCTCGCCATCCAAAACTTCTACGCCGCTCCCGGAGCGATTCGCCGCGGCGAAACTGTCCAGTTGTGCTACGGAGTCGCCAACGCCAAGACCGTCAAGCTCGAACCTCAGCCCAATCCCGTCTGGCCCTCTTACTCCCGCTGTGTCGAAGTAACCCCCACTAAATCAACTACCTACATACTGACCATCGCCGACGCCGCCGGCAACACCCGCACGCAGAGTCTTGCAGTAAAGGTCCGCTAGCTGCCGTTACGGCCGGTTCACGCCGATTCTTGCTCTTCCCCTTGTGACTTCAATTCCCCCGCATCTATAATGTTTCCTTACGCGGGGTCCGGCAGACCATACGTTGGTCCCGGACTCCGCCGACTTTTTTAGCGAACACACAACCGACTAACATGTCCGACCCACTAGCCAAGATTAAGAAAAAGCTCCAGGACGAAATCGACCAGCTCTCGCACGAGCTCAGCGTCGAGCTTCCCAAGGAGATCGCTGTCGCCCGCGCCCACGGCGACCTCTCCGAAAACGCCGAGTACAAGTACGCCAAGGAGCGCCAAGGCTACGTCAACCTCAAGATCACCCATCTCAAGAAGCGCATGGGCGATCTCAGCATGCTGAACCTCAGCAATATCCCCAAGGACCGCTCCGGCTACGGCTCACGCTTAGTCGTTCTGGACCTGCAGCGCGACACAAAAATCGAATACACGCTCGTCAGCACCGAGGAAGCCGACGCCGAGAAGGGTCTCATCTCCACCACCTCTCCCATCGGCAAGGCCCTCCTCAACCGCAAGGTCGGCGACGAAATCGAAGTTGCCACGCCCGCCGGCAAAAAGGAATTTGAAATCGTCCGCCTCGTCACCATCCACGACGGCGAGTAACCTTCTGGCTGTTCCGGGCGTCCTATTCCATAGATCGTGTGGGCGCCTGTGAGGACTTATGAACTGGGGAGCAGGCCCGGCGCTCGGGCTTCTTACCGTTTCCGGCTATCTTTTATCCCTGGCTGGAGCCGCACTCGTGTGGCGCAAGCGCGGCGAATTTTCCGTATGGGTCCAGGATGAGATTTCCGTTTTCCGCCGCAACTTCTCCCGCTATACCCCGGCCGGCCCGTTCTACGCCATCCGCGAAGAATCCCGCTTCAAAGCCATCCCCGCTTGTTTTTTCCATTCGTTAAGCCACCTCCCGCGCAGTTGCATCAATGGCGGCCCCATACTTCTTCTGATCGGCCTGCTGCTCTTCGTTCTCGATTTCTTCGTCTGATGATTTTCTCTTCTCTCCTGAACGACGCCTGCCCCGATTCGGTCTGGGCGTCCCCGGTGAACGGCGTTTATTCTGAGCGCAGCCGAACGGGCGTTAAATTCCTCTTTTCCTTCTCTGCGATCTCCGCGCGCCCCGTGTCCTCTCGGTTAAACCCTTTTTCTTTATTTCTTTACATCATTATTTCATTTTCTCTTTACTTCATTCGTTCCCTCACTCTGTCCTCTCCTAGACAAACTACCGTGCCTTTGCCATCCTCATCTCGATGAAACCTGCTCTCATTGTTCATGGCGGCGCGTGGGACATTCCTGACGAAGCCGTGGAAGCTTGCAAATCTGGTTGCAATGCCGCCCTCGCTGCGGGTTGGTCCATCCTCTCTTGCGGCGGCTCCGCTCTCGATGCCATCGAAGCTGCCATCATCGTCCTCGAAGACAACCCCGTCTTCGACGCCGGTTACGGCGCGCACCTTAATTTTGACGGTCGCGTCGAATGCGACGCCATCGTCATGAACGGCGCAACGCTTCGCGCCGGCGCTGCCGCCACTTTGCAACGCATCAAGAACCCCATTCAGCTCGCCCGCAAGATTCTCGAGCATTGCCCCCACATGATGCTCGTCGCTGAGGGCGCGGAGCGCTTTGCCAAAGCTCAGGGAATCCAGCTCTGCAAGCTGGAAGATTTGGTCAGCGAAGCCGAGTGGGCAGCCTGGCAGAAGTGCAAGGAAGACACACACGCCGCCGAGCATCACCGCGGCCACGAACAAGGAACCGTCGGCGCTGTCGCCATCGATGCAAACGGAAGTTTATTCGCCGCCACTTCCACCGGCGGCACTTGTTGCAAACTTCCCGGCCGCGTCGGCGATTCCCCTCTCATCGGCTGCGGCTGCTACGCCGACGCCGAAGCCGGCGGTGTCTCCTGCACCGGCTACGGCGAAGCCATCATGAAGGTGGTCTTGGCCAAAACCGCCGTCGATCTACTTCGCCAGCGCGCCATTTGTGTGGACTCACCAGTCGCCTCTTCCGGCGATACCTCCACCGCCGATCTCGCCGCGCGCGAAGCCGTCCATCTTTTCGCCAAGCGGACTCACGCCACCGGCGGCCTCATCCTCCTCGACCGCGCCGGCAATCCCGGCTTCGCCTTCAACACCCCCCGCATGGCCTACGGCTACGTCGCCCCCGACGGGGCTTTCATCACCTCCGTTTAGCTCCGTGCCCTAAGCACACTCACACCTGCCATCCTCCGTACGCGCCGTGCGCACCAAGGCGGAGACTCTGGCCGAGATTCAGACGCTCTTCGACGGCATCGCCTACGGCAAGGCCGCATCTGTGCTGCGCATGGTGGAAGCGTATGTTGGTCCCGAAGTTTTCCGCAAAGCCGTGAATGCCTATCTTGAGAAACACGCCTACGGGAATGCCACCGCTGAAGTTTTCTGGAATCAGGTCGCGGCCACTTCCGGCAAACCGGTCGATAAGATTATGGCCAGCTTTACCGAGCAGTCCGGCGCACCACTCGTCTTTATCAAATCGGCCTGCCGGGCCAATACTACGCAAGTGGCGCTTGCTCAGGAGCGTTACTTTGCGGACCCCGCGAAACTCGCTGCGGGGTCCCGCGAAATCTGGCAAATCCCCGTCAATCTTCGCCCTGCCGGGTCAAAGGATGCGACCTCTCGTTTGCTCACCCGGCGCTAGCAGACCTTCGAGCTCCCCGGCTGTTCGTGGTGGGTCGATGCGAACGCAGGTGGCCGCGGTTATTAGCGCAGCAGCTACGAGCCCGCTGTGCGCTCGCGAAGATGAGCGCCGAGCTCGAGAACACTTTTTCTTTTCTCAAGATTTTTCACTTTCGCGCCCGGCAACCTCTTCCCACGAATCAGCCCCACAAACCTCGCCTTTTCAGCAGCTTGCCGGCTCATTCGAATGATATCTAAGTAATTACTTAACATGCGATTTAGTTTCATGCTACCCTTTTTGTGTGATCGTCGCCAGCTACGCTCGTCCTTGCACGTTTTCTCTACCCCATGGCCATGTCAACGCCTCCCGCCTGCCGCAAAGCAGTCGCAAAGGCGGCCGCTCGTGACGCTTACCTGTTTACATGCTTACTTCTCCTGCAAAATCTTCCCATCCCAAGCCACTATTTTCCCGCCGACACTTTGCCCCCATAAGTCCTTTCGCTGCAACACTTAGAAAAGACTGAAAAGACAGGGGGGTGAGGGTGCTCCGAACATACCAATCTTCGAACCTGCAAACCTTCAAACGCTTCCGATGTTGTATCATCCACCGGCACAGGCGCTCGGAAATCAACGCGCCCATGAGAGAGCGCCGCGACGAGGAATCATGAAACGAACATTTTTTGTGCTTGCCGTCCTACTCCTGGCTGCGGTCGCTCCAGCGCAAACGCCACCGCCGCCGCTGGTTTCTCCCGAGGTCCACGCCGATAAAAGCGTTACGTTCCGCTTTCGCGCCCCCAACGACAAAGAAGTTGTCGTTTCCCTCGAAGGCAATCCCAAGCCTTTCCCCATGCAGAAAGACGATCAGGGCGTCTGGAGTGTGACCACCGATCCGCTCGCTCCTGATTATTACGGATACTCGATCATTGCCGACGGCGTGGGCATGTTCGATCCTTCCAATCACGCCATCAAGCCCAACTTCCTCTATCGAGCGAGCGAGGTGCACGTTCCCGGACCGGCTTCTCTTTCCTGGGAGATTGGCGCCGTGCCCCATGGCGAGATCCATCATCATTTCTACAAGTCAGGAGTTGTGGGCGACGACCGCGACTATTTTGTTTACACTCCGCCCGGCTATGATCCGCGTGGAAAACAAACCTATCCCGTCCTCTATCTGCTGCACGGATTCAGCGACGACGCCAGTGCCTGGACGGCGGTGGGCCGGGCCAATGTGATTCTGGACAATCTGATTGCGCAAGGCAAAGCCAAGCCCATGCTGGTGGTGATGCCGCTGGGCTACGGCGCGCCTGAAGTTCTTCTTCCCAACTCCGGGGTGTGGCGCGATCGCGCGATCACGGATCGAAACTTCGATAAATTCCGCGAGGCCTTGCTCACGGAAGTCATCCCGCGCGTCGAAGCCGAATATTCCGTTATTAAAGACCGCAACTCCCTTGCCATCGCCGGCCTCTCGATGGGTGGCTCGGAATCCTTGCTGACGGGCCTGAATACGCTGGACAAGTTTGCCTGGGTCGGCGCTTTTAGCTCCGGAGGAATTACCGAAGAATTCGACAAGGAATTTCCCGCTCTCAATGCAAAATCCGCCGAGCAACTGCACTTGCTTTGGATAGCATGCGGTACGGACGACCGTTTGATCGATATCAATCGCAAGGTCCGCGCCTGGCTAGCGTCCAAGAATATCAAGCACGTGGACATGGAGACGCCCGGCTACCACACCTGGATGGTCTGGCGCCGCAACCTGACGGAATTTACTTCGCTGCTTTTCCGCTGATGTCTTGGAAGTGAGTTTTTCAATTTCAGTCGTCATCGTCTTTTTTGGCGCCGCTTTCGTCGTCATCCACTTTGGCGATTCCAAAACGCATGGCTTGATACGCCGGCAATTGCGCCGTTTGCGGAATGCTTGATCCGCTTCCCTTGCACGCGAACCAGATCACCGCGTTCAAAACTTTCGGGTCGGCCATGTCCGCATGCGCAAAGTTCTGCCGATTCGATTTCTTCATCCACTCGGCGGTGGCCTTGTCCTTCGGCTTCTGCGTGATGAGGTTGTCCGCGGCGATCGCCGGCAAAACAGCTTTGTATGGCGTCAAGTCCGGCGTCTCCTGAAAAATGTCCATTGGCACGGCCGAAGCATCGAGTTGGTTCATCGGCGCGATTCCCAGCAGCATCTCGATAGTTCGAATCATGCTGACGGTATTGTGAAATTTGTGGATCAGCGCTCCTGGCTTGTTGTACGCGCTGATCGCGAGGCCGACCGAACGGTGCGAATCGACGTGGTCCGGGCCGGCCTGCGCATCATCTTCCACGATAAAAATCGCCGTATCTTTCCAATACACGCTCGAGGAAATCGCCTCCACCAGCCGGCCCACCGCGTAATCATTGTCCGCAACCATGAATTGCGGCGTCGGAAATCCATTCTTTATTCCGGTGGTATGATCGTTGGGAAATCGCACGATACTAAGCGCGGGCATCTGGTCCGCGTGGCCCGCTTCGCGCTCCGCTACAAATCCTCGAAACTCGGCAAGCCATTCGCCTAATCGCGAATTGCCGCGGCAATTCGAATGGGAATTCGAATTGTCTCGTGTCACAGCCGGATCGGAAGAGCCTGAAGGATCCAAGGCTGATTTGTAGCAATCCGCGGTCATGCTGTCCGGGGCGGTTACGTCGAAGCTCCGGAAACTCTGGCTGTGATGATTCGTCAGTGACTGCTTCGTGGGTATGGCGCGCACGGCATTCGAAACATCGGGATAGCTCTTATGGAGTTTTTGTCCCGCTGCTTCCACATCCTTTGTCGAAATCACAGTTACGAATTCGCCGTAGTTCCGGTACGAGAGACCCGCCCGCGCAGCCGCATCCCATAAATAAAGGCTCTTCGGTTCCGCGAGATCCATGAACCCCTGGTGAAAGGGAAGATGCTTCTCCAGCAGATCCGTCAACGCTGCCAGTACATCGCCTTTGAACTTGCCTACTTCCAGATCTCCCGGCGGCTCGTAATCTGGCAACCTGTTAAATCCCTCCCAGTCATACGTGCGTCCTCGGTCCGAGTATTCCCAGCGGAAACCTTTGTCAACGTAGTCCGTCGAGAACGCGGCCGTAGCCCAATTGTGTCCATCCGGACTCGCTTCGGAATTCACGAAGAACCGGTCGAACAAACCGAATCGCTGCGCCAACGCATGATGATTGGGAGTCACCACTTGGGGCGTGCCGTCAGGCCGTTGCGCTGCGGCGCCACTTCCGAAAATAGCAAACTCGGGCTCTCCATCCGCGGCGTGCCCATCGCCCGATGTCTTCACGTCGCCAAACACCTGATCGTAGGTGCGATTCTCCTTGATAATGTAGATGACGTGTTTGATGGGGATCTTTCCCGCAAAAAGTTTGGGCGGCGCAAAATCGATAAGCCCGTCATTCTGCATGGTCTGCTGTGTGTAGTGCGCCAGCGCCGGGCCGTCCGGCAGCGGAACCATGCTGATGTTTCCGGAAACAATCGACCCGCTGTATTGCCCACCCTGCCTGTTCTTTTCTTTATTCGGAGGAAACGCGGCGTTGGGTGGATTCGGCGTGCGACCGCTGTTGTTCACGCGCATTGACGATGATTCGAATCCCGTTCCTTTCCCGTTTCCGACGAAGATTTTGCCGTCCGCCACGGCGATTGCGGAGGGATACTGACCCGTCGGAATGAAGCCCAGGATTTTCGATTTCGAAACTTCAGACATTTTCTCCGTTATTTTTCCGCCGCGCACTTTCTCGGAAAGCTCCACCATCGCGACCGCGTTGCTGTGAGCATTGGCCACATACAAGGTCTTCTCGTCTTCGCTGAGCGCTACTCCTTCCGGACTCGCTCCGGGCAAGGCGTCCTCCGCAAGCCGGACCTCAATGCGCTCGATCTCCTGATCCGTCGTTGTGTCAATCACGGAAACGCTGTCCGCGTTCGAGTTCGCGACAAAAAGCCGCGTGCCCCCGGCATTCGGGGTCATTGCCGTCGGGTGGCGGTCAACGGTGATGTACTTTCGAACGACGTTTTTGCCGCCCAGCGAAATCACCGCCACCGAGGCATCATTCCAACACGACACGTACGCTCGGGCGTTCTTGCCGCTTCCCAGCACCACGACGCCGTACGGGTAAATGTTTTCGGTCAGCTTTCCGGGATGGTGCAAATCCACTCTCTCCATCTGCCGCGCCCCGTTGAGTGCGCGCACAATCGTCACGCTGTCTCCCAGGTTGTTCGGCGTCACCAGCGTGGCACCGTCCGCCGTTACCGCCAGCCCGGTCGGGTACAGTGCCGCCTTTCCGTTGTTGTAGTCCGCCCGCGAAACTTCATTTGCTTTGCTCAGTTCGAAAGAGGGCGCTTCTACTTTCGTATCCGGCCCAGGCGATCCCGGCTGCACCGGTGCCGCTGCTTTCGGATCAAAGCGAAAGACCCACACTTTGTTCTCGAATCCGCCGGAAACGTACATTTCAAAGTTTCCATCGGCGCCCGCGGCTGGTGAAAAAGCCAGGCCGACATTCGCGCTTTGCGGCGAAGGAAAGTAGACATTTTGAATCACCAATGGCTCGGGAGCGGCATTAAGATCGATCA